>JBNKEI010000153.1:0-34593 GCA_050288705.1 Myxococcales bacterium | reverse complement strand
AGTATTGCCCTTATTGCTATAACGAGATTTCGCCCTCGCACGGGGGCGCGGATTGAAACAAAACAACCTCTCGCTCACCTTCAAAAAGACCAGCATTTCGCCCTCGCACGGGGGCGCGGATTGAAACTTTTGACTTCAAAGCTCTACTCACAACTCCACCATTTCGCCCTCGCACGGGGGCGCGGATTGAAACACTTTAGGAACTACGCCACAAGCTACCCAGATTGAAATTTCGCCCTCGCACGGGGGTGCGGATTGAAACTGATGTCCAAGCTTTTCCAAATGATTGCTAATCCATCTGGAGTGGGTGCCTGTCTCAATAATTACTGAGTTTTCTTTCGCTCTTTAAATACTTTATAAAATCCTTGGCGAGTAGTGCTTAATAGCAAGAAGCTTTTTAATCTTTTCATCAGCCCGGCCGGCGTATTATTCCAAAAGGCGCGGTGAAAGTGGCCTCCAACTTTCATGTTGGGCAGAAGGTTTCTTATAAACAGAGCAAAGGTAGCTTTGGAGCAACTGTAATCGAAATCGATACTGAAGGAATGCTTAAGCTTAGGCGAGAAGCGGACGGTAAAGAAGTCGAGAGACCAGTTTTAAAGGTATACAAAGCCTAAGTTATAAAAACTGCGATAAAAAAAATAAAATGGGGCTACAATTCAGCCCATTTTATTCACGATAAGAGATGGAGAAGATAAGGCAAGAGACGAAACTCACCAAGGGGCCAACCCAAGGCAAGATTTTATGCTGCTCATTTAAAGACTTAAGAAAAGAGCTTAGGGCGTGTCCCCATATCCGGCACCACGCCCTCCGTCATTCCCGCGAAAGCGGGAATCCAGGGGGCACCACAGTCGAAAGACCAGCTTGCATTCCGATCTGACCTTTGGTTTAGGCTTTGGATGGCGTTACGATTGTGCTAAAAAAGTGGCGTCGTGCGTGGAAGATGGGTCTCATCGAAAAAACGAACCCTGGATGGGCTGACCTTTGGCCCCAAATCATCGATTGACAAAGTTGTGCCCACTGGATTCCCGCCTTCGCGGGAATGACGGAGCGGCGATGTCGGATATAGGGACATGCCCTAGATTCAAGACCGATATCCAAGAGCGTATTCTCTCCTCGCCGCCCGCGGTGTCTTCTTGCACCAAGGGGGTGGGCTGTCTGGCCTCGTGGTAGTTTGCCGCGAAACATGCAGCTTATTATGTTTAAACATGAAGAATTACATTTTGTCAGCCACTCGATTGGTCCGCGGTTATTATAAGAAAATAACGGAGGATGACTGTTTTGGAATTGCTACTCAATTAGCATTTGCTTTTATCTTTTCTCTTTTTCCTTTTTTGCTTTTTTTGGTGGCTTTAACTGCTTTTTTGCCACTGGAGAAATCAGTAATTGAGATAATGGGAGCGGTTCGCCCATTTCTCCCGGAGCAGGCATATCAGCTATTGCAGCAGCAATTAAATTATTTATTGCAAAATGAGCAACCGAGCCTACTAACTTTTAGCTTTCTAGTAGCTTTGTGGAGTGCCTCCCGAGGAATTGACGTGCTACGCATGTGTCTCAACCGAGCCTATGACGTTAGAGAAACTCGTCCGTGGTGGCGTACGCAATTGCTTTCAGTGCTTATGACCGTGGGCATTTCGTTGGTGGTCTTAATATGCACGGCAATGATTCTGGCAGGCGGACGCTGGGGGGAGTGGGTCGCCATGAAAATAGGTTTAGGAAAGCAGTTTTTTATAGTTTGGTCGTGGTTACGCTGGCCTACTACTGCTCTAATACTGTCTCTAGTTACTTTGTTGGCTTATTTCTTTCTCCCCGATGTGACCCAACGGTTTCGTTATCTTATTGGGGGAGCATTTCTTTCCACAATATTGTGGCTACTGATTACTTGGGGTTTTTCTATATATGTAGAAAAATTTGGTAATTATCAAGCTATGTATGGAGCTATTGGCGGAGCAGTTATTTTGTTATTGTGGCTTTATTTGTCGGGGTTGGTGTTAATTCTCGGGGGAGAATGGAATGCGGTTTGTGAATCGTTAAAAGGGGGAAAGGCTCTAGGCGCCAGAACTTACGGTGAAAAAGCTCCACCTTTGGCGAGAAGGCCCAGCGCAGCTCCTCCCGCCATCGTGCGTACTGCGAAAATTGCTCGGCGTACTTAGGTATCTGGTTTTGCTTCCCGCGTGCCCCCTTCGAGGTAGAGTGATAACACCAATCTTATCTAGGTCCAGAACCAATACGGATGCGGACTGCTGCCCTCTGCAGTCGTGCTCGCTGGTTGCGGTACTCTGCTTCCCCTTCGCGCAGAGTGGCCAGCCTGCGAGCAGCATCCTCGTTTGCCTTGTGTGCCCGAACAACGTCGATTTCACAGGCTTCTTCCGCAGTTTCCGCCAATACAGTCACGTGGTCATTGGCGACTTCTACAAAGCCTCCCCCGATGGCATAGCATTGCTTGCTTCCCTGGGCGACAAAGCTTAATTCTCCGGGTTCCATAGCGCTCAAAAAGGGAGTGTGCCCGGGTCGTACTCCGAAAAGTCCCCATGCTCCTGGTGCAATTAGCTCGTCAATTTCGGTGGAAAGCACTTTTTTTTCTGGTGTTACCAAATCTAAATGGATTTTGGCCATAACCTTTTGTCCTAGGCAAAAATGCTTTCGTTAAGCAGCCATTCGTTGGGCATTTTCCAACACTTCTTCGATGGTTCCGGTCATCCAGAAAGCCTGCTCAGGAATATTGTCGTGCTTGCCTTCGGCTATCTCTCTAAACCCTTTGATGGTATCGTCGAGCCTGACATAGCGTCCGGGTCTTCCAGTAAACACTTGGGCAACGAAAAACGGCTGCGAGAGAAAACGCTGTATTTTGCGTGCGCGCGAGACTACCTGTTTGTCGTCTTCCGAAAGTTCGTCCATTCCCAAAATGGCAATGATGTCTTGCAATTCTTTGTAGCGTTGCAGAATTCCCTGAACCATGCGGGCTACTCGATAATGCTCTTCTCCTACCACGACGGGATCAAGAATTCGGCTGGTAGAATCCAAGGGGTCAACTGCGGGATAAATACCTAATTCTGCAATTTGCCGATTAAGAACAGTGGTAGCGTCTAAGTGCGCGAAGGCAGTAGCGGGAGCGGGGTCAGTAAGATCGTCGGCGGGAACATAAATGGCCTGAACCGAAGTAATGGACCCTTTGCTAGTAGAGGTAATGCGTTCCTGCAACTGCCCCATTTCGGTAGCAAGGGTAGGTTGGTAGCCCACTGCCGAAGGAATACGTCCCAGCAAGGCGGAAACTTCCGAGCCTGCCTGGGTAAAGCGGAAAATGTTGTCAATAAATAACAACACGTCTTTACCTTCTTCATCACGGAAGTACTCCGCGCAGGTCAAGGCAGATAGCGCTACACGTGCGCGTGCTCCCGGTGGCTCGTTCATTTGGCCATACACCAATACACAAGAGCTTTGCTCAGGAATCAGTTTGGGCATACCGCGAGAATCGCGTACTATTTCTCCCTGGGAATTTTTTTCCATGGTTATGATGCCGCTGTCCTGGAATTCCCCATACAAATCATTACCTTCGCGGGTACGCTCCCCTACGCCGCCGAAAACAGAAAAGCCGCCGCGTTCTTTAGCCACATTACGGATGAGTTCCTGCAAAATAACCGTTTTTCCAACCCCGGCTCCCCCGAAGAGACCGATTTTTCCTCCACGAGTGTAGGGAGCAAGTAAGTCGATTACCTTAATACCCGTTTCGAACATTTGCACCCGCACGTCTTGCTCAACTAAAGGGGGAGGTGCGCGGTGAATAGGGCGATATTCTTTGGCATTGATCGGACCCTGCTCGTCTACTGGCTGTCCTACAACGTTGAGCACTCTTCCAAGAGTGGCTTTCCCCACTGGAACCTGAATAGGAGCGCCGGTATTCTTTACCAGCATTCCGCGCCGTAGACCGTCGGTAGTGTCCATGGCAATGGCGCGAACGGTGTTTTCTCCTAAGTGCTGCGCCACCTCTATCACCAGATTGTCGGGATTATTGTTGATGGAAGGGTTGGAAATAGTCAGCGCGGTAAGCAGTCGCGGAAGACCCCCGGTTGGGAATTCTACGTCAACCACTGGTCCCATTACCTGGGTAATCTTCCCGGATACAAAATTGGTTGCCATTCTTCGTTTCTCCTTCAAAAGAAACCCAGATTTCTAATGTTGTGCCTCGGCTCCCGAGACGATTTCCATTAATTCCTTGGTGATGCCTGCTTGCCGGGTTTGATTATATTGCAGAGACAAGCGCTGAATCATATCCGCAGCATTATCGGTGGCGCTGTCCATGGCGCTCATGCGAGCACCATGTTCAGAAGCGACTGATTCTAAAATAATTCGCCATACTTGGTAAGCAAAATACCGTGGCAACAGGGCGCGGAGTACTGAGTTGGCATCAGGTTCATACTCTAGTCCGACCACCGTTTTGGTCGTAGGTTTTTGCTCGGATACTAGGGAGATTGGATTGATAGGCAGTAATTGCATTAGTTTTGTTTTTTGGCTGATAGCGGAAACAAATTCGTTGTATATCAACCAAACAGCGTCTACCTGACCGTCTATAAAAAGGTTAGAAAGATTGGTAGCAATTTTTTCGGCGTCTAAATAGCTAGGGTTTTGAAGCAGGCCAGGGTGGTCTTGGCGAACGGAAATATTTCGTCTTTTAAAATACTCGTTTCCTTTGCGTCCGATGGTTTGCAGCTTAATGCTTTGGTAGCGACTGCAGTTTTCGTTTAAAAATTGGTGAACGCGTCGATGAATATTAGTATTGAACCCCCCGCACAGACCGCGGTCGGAAGTAACCACCACTAGCTCAACATTTTTTACTGGACGCTCGACCAAAAGAGGATGAGCGTCTTTTTCGTTAGATAGTTTGGCCACTTCGTGAAGCACTTCTTCCATTTTTTCGGCGTAAGGCCGAGCGCTCATAATAGCATCCTGCGCTCGTCGCAATTTAGCTGCCGAAACCATTTTCATGGCGCGGGTAATTTGCTGGGTGTTTTTTACTGAGCGAATGCGGTTGCGAATGGATTTTAAGGATGCCATCGTAAATTCTTACCTCTAATCGGATTACTCAATGATAAAAATATCTCGGAATTCGCGAAGGGCCTGATTTAATTCATCTTTGATGTCGGCACTCAGTTCTTTCTTTTCGGAGATTTTTTGGAAAATATGACTGTATTTAGAATCTAAGAACGTACCTAGTTCCTGGAGCCATTCTCGTATCTTATCAATGGGAATATCGCGAATCCAATTTTTTCCCTGTTCGTCTTTAGAAGTAGCCGCATATAGTTCGACTACCTGTCTTTCTACCGGCATGGGAACATACTGATTTTGCTTTAACACTTCCATCAGGCGTTCACCCCGAGCCAGTGTTTCTTGGGTGGCTTTGTCCAAATCGCTTCCAAACTGAGCAAAAGCGGCGAGCTCTCGATACTGAGCTAGCTCTAATTTCATAGATCCTGCTACTTGCTTCATGGCCTTAGTTTGCGCTGCGCTTCCTACCCGGGACACGGAGATACCCACCGAAATAGCTGGCCGAAAACCTGAGTAAAAGAGGTCGGATTCCAAAAAGATTTGGCCGTCAGTGATGGAAATTACATTGGTGGGGATATAGGCGGAAACATCGCCGGCCTGGGTTTCTACTATGGGAAGGGCAGTAAGGCTTCCTGCGCCGTCGGCATCAGACATTTTAGCTGCGCGCTCTAATAACCGACTGTGCAAGTAGAAAACATCGCCAGGAAAAGCCTCTCGTCCGGGTGGTCGGCGCAGAAGCAATGAAAGTTGTCGGTAGGCTACTGCTTGTTTGGAAAGGTCGTCATATACAATCAACGCATGCATTCCATTGTCGCGAAAATACTCGGCCATGGTGCAGCCAGAGTAAGGTGCTAAGTACTGAAGAGGTGCTGGTTCGGAAGCATTGGCCATTACCACGCAGGTGTAGTCCATGGCGCTATGCTGCTTGAGTCTATCCACTACTTGGGCGACCGTAGATTGCTTCTGTCCAATAGCAACGTAGAAGCAAAAAACGTTTTTGCCCTTTTGATTGATAATGGTGTCAATGGCAATGGCGGTTTTTCCAGTTTGCCGGTCGCCAATGATTAGCTCACGCTGCCCGCGACCAATCGGGATCATAGAGTCAATGGCCTTTAGACCAGTCTGTAAAGGCTCGTGAACCCCTTTTCGCTGGATAATACCGGGAGCCTTGATTTCAATTTTCCGAGTTTCTTTGGCTTCGATAGGACCTTTGCCATCAACGGGAATGCCTAGGGCGTTAACAATTCTTCCTAGAACGGCAGTGCCAACCGGAACTTCGGCAATACGGTTCATTCTTTTTACAGGGTCTCCCTCGCGCAAATGCTCGTAGGGCCCCATGATGGCTGCGCCTAGGTTGTCTTCTTCCAAGTTGAGCACTAGGCCGTGAACACCGCCCTCAAATTCCAACAGCTCTCCGGCCATGGCTCCTTCTAATCCATAAATGCGGGCAATACCGTCACCAACCGCGAGAATGGTGCCGGTCTCCGAGACTTCGACTATTTTTCCGTAGTGTTTAATTTGCTCTTTGATTATCCGAGAGATCTCGTCGGCGCGAATATCCATTTTGCTTATCCTAGGATTGAAGGGGGCTTGAAGGGGCCTGAAGCTGCTTTTTTAATTGCGATAGTTGATTGCGGGTACTGCCGTCAAAAAGTCGACTTCCTACCTGGGCTACAATGCCCCCAATGATGGAAGGATCTACCTGGCGTTCGATAGTCACATTTTGCCGAGTAGCACGCGAAAATATTTCGCCCATACGTTGCACTGCTTGGTTTTCTAGAGGGACGGCGCTAATGACTGTGGCACGCAAACGTCCCGCACGCCGGTCGGCTAATTGGGCATAAAAGCGTTCTACCTGAGGAAGATAGGCTAGCCTGCCCTTTTCCGCCATTAGCGAAAGCGCGTTGGCTACTAAGCGGTTGGCATGCATGGCTTGAGAAAAGACTTGCGCAAATTTAACTTTTTCTCGCCGAGCAACCGTTGGGTTATGCAGCCACTCCATTAGCTGGGGAACGGCTTGCATGACTTTACTGGCTAGAGTCAATTCTTTACCTAGCTCTTCGTAAGAGCTTAAGAAACTCTCGGAACCTGATTCAACGGCAAGCTCAAAAAGAGCCTTGGCGTACCGTCGCGCAACCTTTGAACTCAAAACCTTACCTCGCTTACCTTTGTATGCGGCAAATTCCTACTTGCAACGGCAAATGCGCAGCCTAGTGCTATCGAACCCACGAGGGGCTTGTCAATGGGCTGAATATAAGCTTTGCTCACTTATCCTGTGGAGTGTCTCATGTTAATAGATTGCTTCAAGTCCAAAGGTCGGTGGCGAAAAAAAAAACGATGGTTACTAGCACTGATGGTTGTCGGAGTGTTTCCGATAGATAGTACTCCAGCATGGGGAGATTCTCCTCGTCGATTAGGGACTTTCCAAGTCGGGGGTATGATGGGATTGGCGGTAACTAGCAAAGCAACCGGCATAAGAATGACCGGTGAAGGAGAGTACGCATTTCGGCAACTGGGGCCCCGGTTGTATCTGGGCTTTGCTGGGTATCTGGCAGCAACCGTGGGTACTGGATTTACAGTTTTGGAAATAATGCCCCTCCCTCGTTTGAAATATTACTTGGATTCCCAATGGTTATTCTATGCAGATAGTGGACTGGGAATAGCCGCGACCCATGGGATGGGGCGCAACGCGGGGGGAGTTTTTCGCATTGGGATGGGATTTCAATACCAAGTCGCTCCCAAAATAATGTTCCGGGCTGAACCAATGGGAGCGAATGTATATTTAGGGAGCAATAGACCCTATTTCACTGTGACCGCGGGGATTATGATTGGACTCTAAAAAAAGGTTGAATCGAAAATTCGGCGGTTCGGTTTTTTGGAGAAAAAGAAAAATATCAAAACCACTTGTGATTATTTCATAGAAAATTACCAAAGAAGCATTATACGTTGCGGAGGAAAGCAGTGTTAACGTATTGACATAAAAAGGATAAGAAACATGCTCGATCCCAATAAAAGAAATCATGCCTTGTCTAGGGTTTCTATGCCTTCGACGTATTCTGCAAGAAGCTCTCGCCAAAAATCGATGCCCGGCACTTCAAAGCTAGGTGATTCTTATGAATCGCCAAGCTCTTCTTCAGGTGCAAATAAGCAGTATTCGTCTAACAGTCCGATAATACCCCAGAAAAAGCTGGCGTCTGGAAATAAACCAATAAGCCTTTACTCAAGACTAGAGCGTAGTGCGCACAACCACAAGCCTCGAGAAACAGCGAGTCTTTCCTCCAAGCCGAATCAAAGCGCAGTTGAACCACAAAAAGTAAAAAATCTTTGGTTAATCGGCGGCCTAGCGGCACTTGGAGCGTTGCTTGTTAGAACCATGGGTAACGGCGATTCCTATGAACCTCTGATGCCGGGTTGTCCAGATGGCAATTGTGGGCCAATGCCAATGATGCCTGACGGTGGAGGTTTTGGGCCAGTGATGCCGGGTTGTCCAGATGGCAATTGCGGGCCAATGCCAATTGTGCCTGGTGGTGGAGGCTTTGGGCCGCCAATGCAACCATTTTTTCCAGGAGGATGCCCTGATGGAAGGTGCCCAAGATAGTTTCTGAGGCAATTGCCGAAACCTATTTTTATTTTCTGCCTTAGGCGAAGCACAACTTGTTGTTGCTCTGTTTAGGGTGGCTCCACTTCAAACTCATTGACTGGTAAGCTGCGCAATTGATTATTTCGCTTGCCACTTACTCGGGGCTAAAAGCCTTAGCAATAGGGCGGTTGCCCCGGGGAATGGCATTATCCTACCCAAACTCGGGCGTTACGAAATAGGCGCATCCAGGGGCTGTCGTCGTTGCCTCTTTGAGGGTACCAAGAGAATTGAATCGTGCGGAACACTCGTTCGGGGTGGGGCATAAGAATAGTGACCCTTCCATCGCTAGTGGTCATGGCGGTTATTCCTTCCGGAGAGCCGTTGGGATTTTCTGGATAGTGTTCGGTAATTTCTCCTCGATTATTTACAAAACGGGCGGCGATTTGGTTTTTTTCGGCAAGTTTTTCTGGGGGGAACTCTGGCTGGAACTCTGCTCGCCCTTCTCCGTGAGCTACGGCAATAGGTATTAGAGAACCCGCCATTCCCTGGAAAAGTACGGAAGGAGTGTCTTCAATTCTCACTAAAGATAAACGAGCTTCAAATTGCTCAGAGCGATTGCGGACAAACCGAGGCCATCCTTCCGCTCCGGGTATTAATTCCCGTAAATTAGAAAGCATTTGGCATCCATTACATACTCCTAATGTGAAGCTGTCGGAGCGTGCAAAGAATTCCTCAAATTCCTGGCGTGCCCGGCGGTTAAATAAAATTGATTTGGCCCAGCCTTCGCCTGCACCCAGTACATCTCCGTAGGAAAATCCACCGCAAGCTGCCAATCCGTGAAATGCAGATAGATGCGTTCTTCCTTCGAGAATGTCGCTCATATGTACATCCAAGGCTTCAAATCCAGCTCTTTGAAATGCCGCGGCCATTTCGATTTGCCCATTTACTCCTTGCTCTCGAAGGATAGCTATTTGTGGACGTAAACCGCGCAAAATATATGGAGCAGCAATATCTTCCGATTCGTTAAAAGTGGTTTCTACCTTAAGACCAGGTTCTCGGGAAACACGAGTTTCTTGCTCCTCGGTAGCGCAAGACGGGTCGTCGCGTATGGACTGCATTTTATAAGTAGTTTCCGACCAGATTTGTCGTAATGTTTCTAGTGAATACGTTAATATTATTCTTTCTTTTTTCGTGACAGTAACTTGGTTAGTCTGATTAGGTTGACCTATTCGCTGTACACAGCCTTTTAGGCTATTTCTTTCTAAAATATTGGTAACTCTTTCCACATCGGCAGCACGTATTTGAATAACTGCGCCCAATTCTTCATTGAAAAGAATAGAAAGTGGATCGCCAGGCAGTTGCGAGATATTAATACTAATTCCCAGTTTGGAAGCGAAAGCCATTTCTACCAGGGTTGCCATTAGCCCACCGTCCGAACGGTCGTGATAGGCTAAAAGCAAATCGTTCTGGTGAAGTTGCTGAATTGCAAAAAAGAAGTCCTTGAGCAGCTCGGGATTATCCAAATCGGGGGGAGTAGTTCCAATTTCCCCGTATACTTGCGCAAACGCAGAGCCACCAAGACGGTTTTGTCCCTTACCTAAGTCGATGAGCAATAATTCAGTGTTTTCCTGGCCCCAGCGAATTTCTGGAGTGAGTGCGCGACGAACGTCGGGTACGGGAGCAAAGGCGGTAATTATAAGTGAAAGAGGAGCGGTTACCGATTGCGCCTGGCCGTGGTCTTGCCAAACTGTTTTCATAGACATGGAATCTTTGCCTACCGGAATAGCAATTCCCAATGCAGGACAAAGCTCAGAGCCTATTGCTCGTACTGCGTCGTAGAGACGTGCATCTTCTCCAGGGTGACCGGCTGCGGCCATCCAATTGGCAGAAAGTTTGATACTGGACAAATTAGGAATGGCTGTACAGGCGATATTAGTTATTGCTTCGGCGACAGCCATGCGTGCCGAGGCGGCGGCATCTAATAAGGCAATAGGAGCTCGTTCCCCCATGGCCATGGCTTCGCCGGTATAGCTATCAAAATCTAGGCAGGTAACCGCAGCGTCGGCTACAGGAACTTGCCAGGGCCCTACCATTTGGTCGCGAGATACCAGGCCTCCTACCGTGCGATCACCAATAGTAATGAGGAACGTTTTGTCACTTACTGAGGGAAGTCTAAATACTCGCTCAATAGCATCCGGCAGAGTAACCGCACCATATTCCCAGTGTTTTTGTTTCACGGGTACATGTTCTGCATTGCGATGCATTTTGGGAGGCTTGCCTAAGAGAACACTGAGGGGCATGTTAATTGGCTGCTGGTAATCAGTGAATTCCGAATCTTCTAGCACAAGCTGTTTTTCTCGAATGGCTTCGCCCACTACCGCGTAGGGGCAGCGTTCACGCCGGCATATTTCTTCGAATATTGCTAATCCCTGCGGTTCAATGGCTAATACATAACGTTCTTGGGCTTCATTGCACCAGATTTCTAAAGGAGACAATCCTGGTTCGTCAGAAAGTATTTTTCGTAAATTGAATTTGCCGCCTCGTCCCCCATCGTTAATTAGCTCGGGAAGAGCGTTGGATAATCCCCCGGCGCCCACATCGTGAATAGAGCAGATAGGGTTTTTTTCTCCCAAAGCCCAACAGCGGTCTATTACCTCTTGGCAACGGCGCTGCATTTCCGGATTGTCCCGTTGAACCGAAGCAAAATCGAGATTTTCGTGCGAGTGGCCTGAAGATAGCGAAGAAGCGGCTCCTCCGCCCAGCCCAATGAGCATGGCTGGACCTCCTAATACCACTACGGCGGTTCCCGGATCGAACGGAGACTTTTGCACGTGTGCGGCACGAACATTCCCTAGGCCTCCCGCGACCATAATCGGCTTGTGATAACCACGTATTTCTTTGCCGCAGGGAGTAGCGATTTCTTGCTCAAATGTTCGAAAATAGCCTGCTAAATTCGGTCGACCAAACTCATTGTTGAATGCCGCTCCCCCCAAGGGACCATCAATCATAATGTCGAGAGCACTTACTATACGATCAGGCTTGCCGTATTCTTTTTCCCAGGGTTGGATTGCTCCAGGAATACGTAGATTAGAAACCGAAAAGCCAGTAAGCCCGGCTTTAGGTTTGGCTCCTTTTCCGGTTGCTCCCTCATCTCTAATTTCTCCCCCGGCGCCAGTGGCGGCGCCGGGATGCGGAGAGATGGCGGTAGGATGATTGTGAGTTTCCACTTTCATGAGAATATGGGTTGGTTCGCGATGGTTGCGGTATACCCGAGTTTGCGGATCAGGAAAAAACCGGTTAGCCTCAAACCCCTCAATTACCGCGGCATTGTCTTTGTAAGCAGAGAGAATTTTCTGAGGACTGGCTTGGAAGCTACAACGGATCATCTCGAATAGGGAATGCGGCTGCAAAACTCCATCAATACTAAAAGTAGCGTTAAATATTTTGTGGCGACAATGTTCGCTATTTGCCTGGGCGAACATCATCAGTTCTACATCGGTAGGGTTACGTTCCATTTGAGTAAAATTGCTAACCAAATACTCAATTTCGTCAGGAGAGAGCGCCAAGCCTAACTCAGTATTGGCTTGGATAAGAGCCTGCGATCCTGAACCCAAAATATCGATGATATGCAAAGGTCGAGGAGGGGTTTGCTGGAACAATAGAGCAGGGCTTTGTGAGTGCTGGAGAATAGATTCGGTCATGCGGTCATGTATGCACTTTTCCAAGGCCTTTTCATTGTGAACAGCACCTTCTATGCAATACACGATGCCTCGCTCAATGCGCCGTACTGAGGAAAGCCCACAAATACGAGCAATTTCGGTAGCTTTGGAAGACCAGGGAGAAATGGTGCCGATGCGAGGAACTACCCGGAATTCTTTTCCGCCAGGCCAAGCTCGGTTCTCTTGTGGCCCGTAGCAAAGTAGTTGTTCTAGCGTTGCTTGATTTTCCGGGGTAAGAGGCGAGTGCAGATCTATGAAATGGATAAACTTGGCATCTAGACTGCTTGCGCCAGGATTCTCGTTCTGTATCTGGAGCAGTCGCCGGGCTAGTTTAGCAGCAGTGAAAGCACTAGAGCCGAAAATTTCCAAGACAGGCATGATTTACTCCTCATTAATTCCGAGCTCCGGGCTCGCCAGCAGACGGTATATACAAAAACAAAACGAAGCGAGGGCTATTAAGTGCCCCCCCAACTAAAAAGTAAAAAAGTGCCTGTTCTTCGGGCATAGGGGTCTAGTTTGCGCCCAAGGGCGAACTCGAGTAGCACTATGACCCGAATTTGAGCTTGGGGTGAATATTTATCACTTCACCGCCGCGATCCAAGTAGAGTTGGTAAATTTGCCCGAAAAGCTGCCACTGGGTAAATAGCATAATGGCTACCAGAGGGAATATTCCCAATCCACAGGTTAGTATTCCGACTATCGTTCCCGGAATTGCCAATGCAAACAAAAACAGATTTGCCAGTAGTATGGGGCCGGTCACTTTTTTAGCGAAATCGCGGACAAAGCTCCACGACAGTGCCGCTCCCAGGTTCTGGGTTAGGCCTGCTTTTATACACAAAGGAACTTGCAGTACCATTATCGCACAGATAACTACTAGATAGAGAACTAGGCTAATAAAACCGGCTAAAGCAACCAAGGCTCCTTCCAGACCTATGGCAGAGGCCAGAAAAACGGGCGCCATTGCTACAAATATGCAAGGAACGGAAATTACTCCTGAGATCAAAAGGGCAAGAAAAGGCCATATCCCTTTTCCTAGATATTCACCCAAGCGACCGAAGTCAAACGGGGCATAGGTCTGCGGGTCATTCTCTCTCTGGTGGACGAAAACACCCAAAAAGTGACCAAGCAGAGCAATGTTCCCTACTATGGGAATAAGCGAGCAAATGGAGGTAAAAAGAACCTGCTTCCCCCATTGAGGGTGTTTAAACAAAGCCTTTAAGGCATCCATGTAGCGCATTGGGAACTCTCCTGAATGTGGCCCCATAATCGTCGCAATTTAAAGTAGGCTCAAGTAGGAAAGCCAACATTTTTCTTGAAACCTGTCGGCATTTCGGTCGGCAACTGATTCGGAAGGGTAGTTTGCAAATAAACTAACTTTATTCTAGCACCCGGTTTGAATTAATCATAATAAATTTTTTATTAGTAAATAATAATAGGTGGTTGAACTACTAGCCTATTCACTCCACGCCGTGGCGACCGAGCAAGACACGTATTCGAGAGCAAAACTCAGTTGCCGCAGTACTCTCCTCATCTAATCCCTCGCGGTCAAAAACAATGGCGCTCCCATAGTCGGCTTCTTCTCGGTATTTTTGCAGCCGCGAGTAGATCCGATTCCATTTTGGCTCCAATCGTCCCCCGCGAACAAAATGAAGATTCAGCAAATGTTGCACGCCCTCATGTGTTTTTGGTTCAAGTCCTTCCGAAAAAAGAAGCGCGCGGGCTGCGTGAAACACCGCGTAGTAAAGACGAGTCATGGCCGGTCTAAGAAAACCCAATTCAATAAGAGCCCGGGCTGCGGCTAAGTCTTCGTCCATAGAAATAATCTCTTCTTTAGCTGATAGAGTACGATTTTCCGGACTCATACTAGAACTCCGTCGCGAGCAATTTCTTGAGGAAGAAGGCGTTCGCGTGCTTCCATCTGCAAAAAATCGGTTTCTGACATGATGGTTGGAGAAATTAAAACTTCGCGATAAGTCAGCTCGTCAGCGGCCAGGTCAATAATGTGACGGCGTTCCCGATGCGATACTTGGTCCAATAACACCAGAACATCTACGTCAGAGTCCCATCGCTCTTCACCACGAGAAACTGAGCCGAAAAGCACCATTCGTCGCAAGCGAGAACCAAATTCGGCAACTAGCTGTGCCTTAAAGCTTTTTAAGGCTTCCCGATATTTTGGCGCCAAAGAAACCATAATCATATTTTGTAGGCTACAGGCGTTATGGTCAAGACTAGCTAAAAAAGGCATACCTTCTTGCCCAGGTGGAGGGATAGCGACTTGGCTATCATGGAGCGATGCAGAAGTAAGAATAGTGCTCAATGGCATTCCGGTATCAGCCAGAAAAGATGAAAATATTAGATCTTCCCGAGTGCGGACGATCCGGAACCTGTTTCCGGGCATTTCATGAAATGAAACAGAAAGCAAGTGACACTGAATATGTCATCGCATGGCTAAGAACACCCATGATGCATATGGTTGAAAAAGTGAAAATTTAGGCAAAGAAGAAATTCAATGGTCTTCCTAGCGAGTTGCGAGGTCATCATGGGTGGGCTTATTGGTTGGATTAGTAACGAAAACAAAGGTATTCTAAGGATTTTGTTTCCCGGACTCGTTGCGGTAGCTTGGATTACAACACCATTAATACCGTTTTTTTTGCCACATGGATAGCAGTTGTAGCTATAGTGGTGGTATATTTACTCGTCGTGTTATTGCCCGTGTCTCTGGAAGGGCAATCAGTGCTTGACGAATCAGAATACAAGAAAAAGATATGGCTTTTGTGTCTCAATGATGCTGACAACAATTTCGACAAATGGATGGAAAGCATTAATCAAAAGCTTGATCTGTCGGACGCACTCCGGCTTCACAAATATACATGTGATTTAGGTTCAGCTGTGCACAAATTCAAATGCATTTATATGCACTACGTTATGCTAATATTATCTGTATTGCTGATAATGTTCATTGGAGCCACCATTAGAACCAACATTTTTTCCTTCTCTATTTTGACAAATATATTTATGATTACATTGTCCCTTGTTTCGGTATCAGTATGGCATCGTTTTTATACAAAAAACAAATTTAATACGGCCAGGAAAAGATACGAGAGTGCAGCCTTCGTCCGGTTATAGGGGTCGGCTGTTGGGCTTACGTTCGAAGGTACCAACCGTTGACGGGTTCTTTGTAGACAAGTATGCATTTGGTTATCCATTGAGCATGAAAAGGTGATACGAGACGCAGCTTCATTTTCGGAACTCTCATAGGGAAGGAGCATCAAGGTTGTGAAGTACAGAGCGCTAGAAATAGATAACCTGGTAATTGCCGCGCAAAAACCCTCTCGCTACGTTGGCGGGGAGGTGAATAGTGTGCGCAAAGATTTACCTGCCATGCGAGCAACCTGGGCTTTGTGTTTTCCCGATGTCTATGAAGTAGGAATGAGCAATTTGGGTTTTCGCGTGCTGTATGAGGTGCTGAATTCTGTGCCAGATATAGCTTGCGAACGGGCATTTATGCCCTGGCCCGACATGGCGCAATTACAGCGCCAACGGGGTATTCCTCTTTGGTCGTGGGAATCGCGTGCTCCGCTAAGAGACTTCGATATTCTTGGTTTTTCGCTGCAATTCGAAGCCTGCTATGCCACCTGTTTAGAAATGCTCGATTTGGCAGGTGTGCCCATTTATTCTCGTGACCGCCAAGAACATCATCCTTTGGTCCTGGCAGGCGGTCCCTGCACCTTGAATGGGGAGCCAGTCGCGCCCTTTTTCGATGCCATGGTTTTAGGAGATGGGGAAGAAGTAGTACTAGAGATATCCCAACTAGTGGCGCAATGGAAAGAAGCAAGCGGTTCTCGCCAAGAGCTTCTGGCAAGCCTTTCTCAAATTCCCGGGGTATATGTCCCCTCGTTTTTTGAAGTGCGTTACAAAAACGATAAAACCATTGCCGAAATAATTCCGCTGCGTTCTGGGTATGAGCGGATAAAGCGAAGAGTAGTTTCCGATTTAAATACCGTACCTGGTGGCGAGCAGCCAGTTGTACCTTTTATGCAGACTGTTCACGACCGTTTTCCCGTGGAAATTCAACGTGGTTGCGCTCGTGGGTGCCGTTTTTGCCAAGTAGGAATGATTTCTCGACCGGTTCGTCAGCGCCATCCGCAACAGGTATTGGAAACCGTACGTAAAGGACTAGCCAATACTGGATGGGAAGAGGCAGGATTTCTTTCTCTTTCCGCAGGAGATTATGGTTGCATAAATCCATTGTTAGAAACCTTTTTTGAGCAATTTGCGCCAGAAAAAGTAGCTATTTCTTTGCCTTCATTGCGTACCGAAACCATGAATGAGCAACTAGCCAAACAAATTGGAAAAGTACGCAAAACTGGTTTCACAATTGCACCGGAGGCAGCCAGCGAACGTTTACGCAAAGTAATTAATAAAGGAAATTCGGAAGAAAATCTGAAAAAAGCTATTCAAAGTGTTTTTAGTTCAGGTTGGAGTATGGTCAAGCTTTATTTCATGATTGGCCTTCCCACTGAAAGCGATCAAGACATACTTGCCATTGCTCAGCTTGCTAGACGGGCTCTTGGTTGGTCGAAATCCATTCGGCCTGACGCACGTATTAATTTAGCAGTTTCCACGTTTGTGCCTAAACCTTTTACTCCTTTCCAATGGGAGCCAATGATTGGGGTTGCGGAAACTATGCGCAAACACGATTTGCTGCGCAGCGCTTTACCTCGACCAGGAGCATTAATTTACCGATATCACGAAGCCAAAGGCTCATTGGTGGAGGCGGCCCTAGCTCGCGGTGATCGCCGAGTAGCTACCGCTGTGCATCACGCCTGGCGTTTAGGACAGAAGCTAGACGGATGGACCGAGCATTTTTCTTTCGAACGTTGGGAAAAGGCGTTTGCAGAAATGGAAAAGCAGCACCAGGTTTCTTTCTCCTTCCAAGCCCATCGCGAACGATCGGAGAACGAAATTTTACCCTGGAATCATTTGGATGCAGGAGTGAGCCGGGAATTTTTGTTAAAAGAACGGGAACGAAGTCGTTCTTTAATTGCTTTGGATAACTGTGTTTCTGGTCCTTGTCAAGGGTGCGGCGTTTGCGACGAGAAAATAGGTAATCGCATATACGAAATAAAGGATTTTTCTATTTCCGACCAAACGCCGGTCTGGGAAAAATCAATCAGCAAAGCAAAAGAGGAAACTCGGTTCTTTATAAGACTGCAATATGGCAAAAAAGAGAGAGCCATTGCTTTGAGTCATTTAGAGACTATGAATGCTCTTCTTCGTGCATTACGTCGTTCGGGATTGCCTTTAGCCTATTCACGAGGATTTAATCCTCGACCGCGAATATCATTTGGTCCAGCTTGTCCGGTAGGCGTAGAATCGCAGGCGGAATATTGCGATATCGAGCTGACTCAGACTTTGAATATGAGTGAAGTAGAATCGGTATTGTGTCCACAACTCCCTGCTTTATTGCCTTTTATTAGAGTCGATTCGATTACTGCAAACGAGCCTTCTCTTTCTACTGCAATACGCTGGATTCGTTATTGTTTTCATTTTGATGCAGGGTGTGGCGAAAATGAATTGATTGAAATAATAAAAAAGTTTTGTCTTGACGAATCTTTAGTTATTACTAGAGGAAACAATTTGCTAGCCAAATCAGGTAGAAATGCTAAACCTGTTCGTCAAATAGATCTCAAGCTGGTAATTAAAGAATTACAATACCAATCTCCTAAAAAAGTGTCATTTCTGCTTAAAGCAGGTAATGAAGCTACGGCTAAGCCATTAGAAATTGCTGGTGCTTTATTTGGGGGGTTAAATGTGCTGCGAATATGCAAAGAGAAAGCGGTTTTTGTTTAGAATCGTATTGCCGCCTTTGGGCGAAATCGTGCGCCGTTCGAGCTAAGCCAAAGCAATCTCAGTCCTGCTCTTTTATGTTCTTCTCCGACTTTCTTTTCTTCCCCAAGATGGCTGATAATTCTCATAAGGAGCTTCTTATGAATTGCTGGGAATTCAAAAAGTGCGGTCGTGAAAAAGGCGGGGTCAAGGCTGCTGAACTTGGAGTCTGCCCTGCCTATCCGGGGCATGGAAAGCATTGCGCTCGGATTGCCGGAACACTATGCGGTGGAAAGGTTCAGGGTACTTTCGCCGTCAAACTGGCGGCCTGCATGCAATGCGAGTTTTACAAATCCTCACATTATGATCGTTCCTATAAAACTTGAGATTAACTTATTTGCTCTTACTCTTTCTTTAAGTAGACAAATTGTCATTCAGGCGGCCAATCGGCATGCCTCTTCAAAGCTATCGTTATAAGGGCAAGAGCATAAGGGCAAGAGCGCACCGAATGGGCAAAGGAATTGGTGCGCTATAGTAGTCAGAACGAGTCTTTTTTTATACGCCACAATGTGTTCGTAGCCAAATAAGCTTTGATAAAGATTGGAAACACTTGGTCTTCATCTTGTTGACTGCTAGAGTTCGAGTTAGAAGTTTCGAATGTCACTTGCGTTGGTTTCAACATGGCCAAAATGGTGTGAGTTGCCAAGGCCAGGAGCAACAGGAGGACAACCAGGAGCGCAAAAGCAGGAGTAAAGCTCTCCTCCTTGATTGGTACGAGTAGTCGCAAGAGGCATGAAGATTTTTCGGGCGCGGTAAAGCCCGACAGATAAGTTTGAGGGATGAATCGCGACGCTCGCGGGTTATCCTTCGGGGTTTTTGGCCAGAGGTCCATTAGTAACTCTGGTCAGTTTTTGAGGCCCGATTGGGCGATAACGCCTTAGCCTTTTAATGAGGCAGGCAGAGGCACGAACGAATGATTGTCGGACTTCACCCTGAATAGGTCGAGAACAGCCTATGCGAAGATACGATGGCCAAAAGTCGTGCGTAGGGCACGGTACATCAGGCGTTCGAGCGTCGATCGCCAGTGTGCCAAGCCTTCAAAGGAAAAGGTTGCATGGGTGCCACCCTAGTCATCAACGCTACGGGCGCAGAGACGCGCGTTGCTCTTGTAGAGAATGGAACTATTACTGAGTACTACCACGAACGAAAGAAAGACAAAGGTATTGTTGGAAATATCTGTAAGGGTCGGGTTGTCCGGGTACTGCCGGGAATGCAGGCTGCTTTTGTGGATGTCGGATTAGAAAAGGCAGCTTTTTTGTATGTTAGCGATGTTTTTTATGACCCCGACTTTAGTGAACAGCAGTTTGATCTCACTGAAGGCGAACATGAAGAAGTGGAAGATGCCTTTCTTGAAGAATCAGAATCCGAAGAAGTAGGAGAAGAAAAAGCTTCTTTAACTTCGTCTTCGGGGACTTGTGCTAATTGCTTGCCCGAATCATCGGTGTCACCGCCACTGGTCGAAGAAAGCTTGCGCGAGAATTCTCATGACCAGTTGGAGCATGGTTCTGGTGAACAGCCAGTTAGGAATATTTCTGAACGGTTACAGAGCAGTACTTCCGGTATTCCGGCAGATTTTCCAGTGCTAATTTCTGCAGACAAAAACTCCGATACGCCAACCAATGAGTTTTCTAAGCCAGCAATCGAGGTATTGCCGGAAGAAGGAGCCGCTGAGAATAGCGAGACCAAAGAACTTTCTGGTTCCTCAGCGCCAGTCGAAGAGTCGAAGACTTTGGCAGAAAGTACTGGTGAGGCTGGCATCGAAGAAAACGAGTCAGATTCCTCCGAAGAGGAAGACATCAGTCATGATCATGAAGAGGTAAGCGATACGGTTGATACTCCAGACGACGCGGAAACCGGTTCTAAGTCAGAAATATCTGAAAAGTCAGCCGCTCAGGATAATAGCCGAGGAGAACTTAGAAATCGTGATCGGCGCCGCCGCCGAAGGGGAGGTCTGGCTCGTCGGGAAGTTCGCGATCGTGGGGAGCGTTCAGGTTCTGCAGGCTCAAGCTCGTCTGGCTCAGAACGTCACGAGCGACCAGAACGACTCGAACATGAGAATAATCACGGCCGAGAAAGAGAGCCCAAGCTTCGTAGGATGGCCAACATTCAGGACTTACTCAAGGTTGGCCAGGAAATCATCGTACAGATTGCGAAAGATCCTATTGGCACCAAGGGAGCCCGTGTAACTAGCCACATTTCTTTACCGGGAAGGCATTTGGTATTCATGCCCACCGTGGACCATGTGGGAATTAGTCGGCGCATAGAGCGGGAGAGCGAAAGACGTCGTCTTCGAGAGATTGTCGATCGCATTCGTCCGCAAGGAACTGGTTTTATTGTACGCACGGTGGCGGAGAATATTTCCACCGAGAAATTAGAAGCTGACGCCAAATTTCTAATTGGCATTTGGAACGCCGTAGGAGTGAAAAAAGAGAAGATGGGGGCCCCGGCATTACTGCATCCTGACCTAGATTTGGTGCTACGTGCTACGCGCGACCTCTTTGCCCAGGACGTAGAAAAGCTGGTGATTGACGATCGCGCAGAATGGGATCGTGTTTCTCAATTTGTTGAAGCACAAGACCCCAGTCTAAAAGAAAGAGTAGTAATTCATGACAGTGAAGAACCAATTTTTGATGCTTATGGCATCGAGCATGAATTGCAAAAAGCCCAACAACGAAAAGTGTGGCTGAAGAGTGGGGGATATTTAATTATTGATCAAGCAGAAGCACTCACTGCCATTGATGTTAATAGCGGTCGCTATGTAGGCAAAAAGAGTTTGGAAGAAACCATTACTAAAATCAATATTGAAGCCGCGCGAGAAATTGTCTATCAGCTTAGGCTGCGCAATATTGGTGGAATTATTATTATCGACTTCATTGATATGGATAAATCAATGAATCGAGAAAAGGTTTTCAAAGCATTGCAGGAAGCTTTAGGTCGCGATAAAGCTAAGACAAATGTATTAAAGATTAGTGAACTTGGGTTGGTAGAAATGACTCGAAAGCGGGTGCGCGAGTCATTAGGTCGTACTCTTAACGAACCGTGTAGTTATTGCGACGGACGAGGGTACCTCAAAAGCAAACGAACAGTGGCTTATGAAGTGCTGCGAGAAATCCGCAGGGAAGCCATTAATTATAAAGAAAATGTGTTAGTGATTAATTGTCATCCCGACGTTGGGAGAATTTTGCAAATCGATGAACGAGATGAATTGCGCTATTTAATGGATCGCTACAACAAATCGATTCATATTCGGCCGCAACTGACCTATCACCAGGAACAATTCGATATGTTCGGTAAGGCGGAGCGGGTCCCCCGGAAAGAGCGTGAAGAAGGGGAACGAACGGAACGTACCCGGGGAGATAAAGGCGAAAGAGCAGAACGCAACAATTCGAATTCAAGTAATCACTCCAAAGCAGAAAATAAATCGGAGAATAAAATAGAAGAAACTTGCTCGGAAACTGAGAAAAGAACCTCCTCTGGTGGGGAAGTGCATGAGCAAAAGGAACGACCAAAACGGGAAACCACCTCAGAAGTAGTTCCTAATCACCACGGTTAGTTATTTGCCCATGCTTTTTCTGCGTCATTCAAGAAGTGGTCCTTCGCAATGGAAGGGAGCATTATTGCGAAGGATTGAGTGGGTACATGATGTTTTGAAACAAAGCTCGGCTGGCCGCTTCTTATTGGATTGCGGCCAGGCGGCTAGCCTAGTGGTCCACGGATTTCGCGGTGAAAAAATTGGATTACGAGCTTCGGCGCTAACCTATATAACCATTTTGTCTTTAGTGCCGTTGTTGGCAGTAGTATTTGCCATTGTGCGGGGTTTGGGGCAGGAGGAATTGCGCCATTCGGTACATGAATTTGTGTTTAGCAATTTGGCTCCCGGAACCCGAGAGCAAATTGGACATTACCTAGACGGTTTTATTGCTCAAGCGTCTTCTGGAGCAATGGGAGGATTTGGTGCGTTCTTTTTGCTGTTATCTGCAGTAGGCCTTTTTCATAATATTGAACGATCGCTAAACGACATTTGGGGAGTACAAAGACCTCGTCCCCTAATGACCCGGGTTATATTGTATTGGAGCGTGCTTACCCTAGGACCAATTGCTTTGGGGGCGAGTTTATTTGCCACCAGTATGGCTCGTTCACTGGTAGAGCATTCATTGCCCAGCGAGGTGATTGCTCTTATTTCGCCGGGAACATCAATTTTGTTGTTTTTCTTTCTATATATTGCTGTTCCCTATGCCCGGGTTAGTCTTCGCGCGGCGCTTGGCGGCGCCTTGGTGGCTGGCTGTGCCTGGGAGATTGCTAAGCATGGTTATGCGGCGTGGGCAGCAAACAGTTTTCGTTATAGTGTTATTTATGGCTCGCTAGGGACAGTACCCTTGTTCTTAATATGGGTCTATTTGAGTTGGCTTATTGTCTTGTTTGGGGCGCGGCTGTCCTATGCCTTACAATACGCGACTGCAAAATCGAGCGGATGGCAACTAGAAAGCACCCGAGCGAGAGAAGTATTGTGTGCGCGAGTAGCTTTGGCGGTGGTTGGGGACTATTTAAATTTGGTCAATTCTACCACCGCATGGAAAATAGCCGATTTACTCCAAATAGAGCGGCAATGTGTTGCCCAGGTAGTGGAACTATTGATTTCCGCGGGAATATTGGCCGAAACTTCGCAAGGAGGTTTGGTTCCTGCTCTTCCTCCAGAGCGCATTCGACTATGGGATATTTCTCAGGTGGCGCGGGGTAGAGTGGTGGAAAATGTGGATTGCCGAGTATTGGCCGAATCCACTGTTCGGTCGCTATTTGAGCTTTTTGCGCAAGCAGACCAGGAAGAGCGAAAAGTCTTAGAAAGCGTTAGTCTGGCAAAGATGGCCGAGGCTTTGATTAGTGACCAGACAGCCGGACTAAACCAGGCTACCAACCGACAAGACAAAAACACCGAAATAAATTGCGTTAATGGCTAGAAATCTAAATATTTAAGCTTAGCAAAGCTAATTATAACGAAATCTCTATAATTAAAATGTAATAAAAAAACCGGCCGGACACGTGGTTCTTAACGAAGAACAAACATTGATGCTTCTATTCATGTACCATTGCCGCATTTATTTTGCGCTGAAGGGGGTATCCAAAACGTTGCATAGCACTCGCTAGCTACCTGGATTTCGAAAAAAATCGAACCCTTTTTCGGGCTAAAGGCACTTAGTGCCAAACATGAAGATTATGGGTTGAAATGGCGACGATGGAAGAAGAAAAATGGGCTTGGAGCTGCTTGTTTCTCACTTTCGTGGTGTGGTTTATTCCTGATACTGCGCTTTCGATTTATACAGGTGTTATTCTCAATGCCATCTGCAATACAGTTATTTTGGTAATGGTTTTTGTTCCATTGGCAATAATAAGAAAAGAAGTTGTCGCTCGCAATAGCCCCTAGTCCCCCTTACACCTATCTGAATGTCAAAGATCGGCACGCGATTTTTAAATTTGGCTCGTGGCTAGAAACTGGGCTGGATATTTGTTGTTCGCCAAGCAATCTAGAATTATTGTTCTGCGGTGGAGAGCGAGGTGCCTTGCGGATCATTTTATTGACCAGTATAACATTGTGGTCTTGCAAAGTACCCCAAGGAGAGGTTTCCCGGTGCATACTCCTTCAGAGGTTTGGCAGCTGATCCAGAGCCGTTGTTCTCGGCCGTCAGCCGAGTTGATACCTTTACGCCTAGCTGCAGGGAGAATTCTTGCCGAACCTATTGTGGCTTGCAGTGATTTGCCGCCTGCCGATCGTTCGGCGATGGATGGTTTTGCGGTCTGTTCGCAAGACCTTGCTTGCACGCCGGTTACTTTGCGTGTGATTGGCGAGTCAGCGGCCGGCGCGCCTTCTGTCGTGGAGGTTGTTTCTGGCACTTGCGTGCGTATTTATACCGGCGCGGTGATTCCTGCTGGTGCTGATAGTGTGGTGATGATCGAAAACACCAGGTCTGACTGCGAAGACCAAGTGGAGGTTCTGGTTTCAGCAGAACCGGGTGCGAATATTCTTCGTCGCGGTGAGGATGCACGTCGTGGTGAGACTCTTATTTCTCCCGCAGTTACCCTTCTTCCTCTCGGAATTGCCGTTTGCGCTACCGCGGGACGCTCTAGTGTGTTGGTGACGCGCCTGCCTCGAGTGGCGCTGATTATTACTGGTCGCGAATTGGTTGCCATCCCCCAGGTGTCTGACCATACGTCTGAGCTAGTTTCTTGCGCGCCAGCGCTGCCACATCAGATTTATGACTCCAATGGTCCGATGCTCGAAGCGGCGCTGACTCTCGAAGGGTTTCAAGTGGTCGACAATTCTCCCGCCCCAGATGACGCTAAGGTTCTCGAGTCTCAACTGCGATCGGTGCTGGAGCGCTCCGATGTAGTGGTGTTCACTGCTGGGGTATCTGTGGGCCGCTACGATTTAGTTCCCCAGGCTATTAAGAATGCAGGCGCCAAAATTCTGGTTCATGGGGTGGCGATGAAACCTGGCAAGCCATTTCTTTTTGCCGAGTCGCCAGAAGGAAAGCTTATCTTTGGTCTTCCTGGAAACCCTCTTGCCGCCGCTACCACTTTTCAAGAATTCGTTCTGCCGGCGCTTCGCCTCTTATCTGGGGTGCCTTTGCAGTCGTGTCGCCCCATCATCGAGGCTCGTTTGCGTAGCGCTTTCAAAAATAAGGGCGGCCGCCACCGGTTTTATCCTGCACGACTGGCCATTACCGACGAGGGTTTCGAAGCCGAGCCCACGAGCAACAAAAGCGCCTCCGATTTACCTTCTGGCGCCCGGGCGGATGGAGTGCTGATTGTGGATCCCGACATTCAAATGCTCAGTGCTGGCGCGCGGGTCCCCTTTCGCCCTTGGAGACGTTTTCCGTGAATCTGGAGACGCACTCCGTAAAACCAGGCGGCTTCGGGAAGCCGGTTGCTTTGCGGCTTTCCATGACCGGTCGTTGCCAATTCCGATGCCTGTACTGTCGTCCCGGAAATGAAAACTATTCGGTCCTGACCGAAAAGATGCTTGGTGTATCTGAACTCGTTCGGTTCGTTGGCCTGGTGCAACGAAGTTTTGGCGTATCGAAGCTGCGTCTTACCGGAGGAGAACCGCTTCTTCGTCCAGACCTTGCTGAGGTGGTCGAGGCTCTTAGTATGCTAGGCGTTGGCGACTTAGCACTTACTACCAATGGTCAGTGTCTGTGCCAATTTGCCACGACTCTGAAGCGAGCGGGATTGAAACGCGTCAATATCAGCCTTGACTCGCTTAGGCCTCCTGTTTTTCGAACTTTAGCCGGGGCTGGAGATTTAAACCTTACCTTGCAAGGAATCGACGCCGCGCTCGGTGCCGGCCTTTCTCCTGTTCGATTGAATACCGTGGTGCTCCGTGGCATCAATGACGACGAAGTGGGTAAGCTGCTAACTTTTTCTCTCGATCGCGGATGCGAATTGCGGTTTATCGAGCTAATGCCGACCGGGCTCTCGCTGGCCGATTATCAACGTTACCATCTTCCGACTGCCGAGCTTTTACTCCGCTTGACCACGCATTTCCAATTGACCCCTTTGCTCTACGAAGCTGCTTGCTCTGCTCGGCGCTATGCGGTTCTCGACGAGGCTGGTCGGTCTGGGGTAGTGGGTTTCATTTCGCCTATTAATCATCCGTTTTGCGCTAACTGTCGCCGTTTGCGGCTCACCGCGGGCGGCGAGCTCATTGGATGTTTGGCCCGGCCCGAGCGCTGCTCGATTGCCGAGTTGCTTTTGCAATCCGAGCATTCGGAAGAAGCAACAGATGCCTTGGTGCAGGCAATGGAATGCGCGCTTATGCGCAAGCGTACCGGGGAACAGTTTACGCCTGTGGGGCTGATGTCGGCAGTTGGCGGGTAATGGGCTGACCGGTAGTGGGGCTGAATAAATGAGGGATGAAGAACAAAAAACCCAAAAAGCGTCGTTCTCTCATCTCGATGAGCGCGGCAAGGTGCGAATGGTTGATGTCGGCCAGAAGGCGCCCACCGCGCGCCGGGCGGTGGCAGGTGGCTCGGTTTGGCTGGGCAAGGCATTGGCGCGCCAGCTAAAAGAAACCGGTTACTCGGCGAAGGGAAATGTTATTGAGGTTGCCAGAATCGCCGGAATTTTCGCCGCAAAAAAGACTGCCGAACTCATTCCTTTGTGTCATCCGTTACCGGTCGACGACATCCAATTGAAACTAGAGTTGAAATCCGATCAGTTGTTGATTGAAGCATCGGTTTCCACTCGCGCTCCCACTGGAGTGGAGATGGAGGCGCTAACCGCGGTGAGTGTCGCCGCGCTTACTGTTTACGACATGTGTAAGGCAGTCACTAAAGAGATGGAAATTGGCTCCATTCGTTTGCTGGAGAAGAGCGGGGGGCATTCTGGTTTCTGGAAAGCGCGGGGAAAAAAGAATGGAAGGAAAAGTTGAAGCGCTTTGCGCAAGCGAACGCAAGGGAGAAAAGAAGCAGTCGCAAAGGCAGGTCGAGCTACGGGTAAATCATGGGATTGTCGGAGACGCGCATGCTGGTCCCTGGCACCGCCAGCTTAGTATGTTGGGCCTGCCCGAAGTCGAGGCGTTTCGGTCGCGCGGCTTTGCCAGTTTAGATCCGGGCGTATTTGGGGAGAACATTCGGCTTTCGGGCGTTAACCTATCTGAGCTAGGGGTGGGTAGCCGCTTGCGTCTAGGCGTGAATGCGGTTCTGAGCGTGACCCAGATCGGAAAGGCTTGTCACCAGCCTTGCGCGATTTATAACCAGGTTGGCGATTGTATAATGCCGCGCGCGGGTTTGTTCTGTCGCGTAGAGGTGCAGGGTAGGGTTGAGTTGGGGGACGCGGTCTTGGTTGAGCATCTTGTTTCGCGAGAGACTACTCAACTAGTAGTGTTGACCATGAGCGATCGTTGCGCTCGTCATGAGGCCAAGGACACCGCGGGTCCAGCAGTGGCCGAATTGCTGGTGGGGTCAATTGGTGCTCACTTGTACCGTGGGAAAATTCTCCCCGATAAGCGCGATTTGCTGGCAAACTGCCTTCGACACTATGCGGACGGTCATTCTATTGATTTGGTGGTGGCTGTGGGGGGGACAGGTTTCTCGCCATTCGATGTTACTCCCGAGGCGGTACGCGACGTGGTAGAGCGACTGACTCCGGGCATCGACGAAGCGATGCGACGAAGCTCTGCCGAGCACACACCTCACTTTTGGCTATCACGAGCGGTGTCGGGGATTCGAGGAAAAACCCTAATTATTTCACTGCCAGGGTCTCAGCGAGCGGCGGTGGAAAACTTGAGTGCGATTCTTCCCGGACTAAAACATGCGATCGAAAAAATGCGAGGCGATCTTTCCGATTGCGGCCGACCGGTAGCCTTAACCTAAGTTCTACGGTTGACAGGGGGTTGCCGACTAACCAATTATGTAATCGATAAAAAATTCCTGAAATGCTACATATCTGGAGTGCTGGTACTTAAAGTACTGCTTGGGGGAAATGTGAATGCAGATGAGCGATTACCTAATCGGTGGCTAATTGCGGTTATGGGTACAGTGCTGCAGATGTTTTTGGGCACTGCGTACGCATGGAGTTTTTTTCAGAAACCGCTTACCGAAGCTTACCACTGGACCAACTCTGAAGCCGCATTGGCGTTTAGTATCGCCATTTTCTGTTTGGGGATCTCCGCGGCGTGGGGTGGAATAAATCTCCCCAAATATGGGCCAAAAAAGCTGGCGATGAGTGGTGGTGTTCTCTTTGGCGTGGGTTATCTCCTGGCCGCGCTAGCGCTTTACCAACAGTCGATTGCTCTTCTTTATATCGGATATGGAGTAGTGGGAGGGATAGGTTTAGGGCTTGGATATGTCACTCCCGTGGCTACCGTGGCTAAGTGGCACCCCGATCGAAAAGGACTGGTCACCGGAATGGTCATCATGGGCTTTGGATTTGGAGCCTTATTGATGAGCAAAATTTTCGCACCATTTTTGATGCAGATGACTGTTTCCGCGGATGCTCCTATGGGAGATATGGTGCGGATATTTGCTTACCTTGGTGTCTTTTTCGGCGTGGTAACTCTTTTTGCTGGTTCGTTCTTAAAAAATCCGCCTGCTGGTTATGCTCCCCAAGGGTGGAAGCCAGCAACGCCAGTTGCAAATACGCAAAAAACGGACGAAAAAGGTTCAGCTATTGGTTCTTTGCTAACCGGGCGTTTTGCTCTGATGTGGCTGGTTTTCTTTTGTAATATTGTTGCTGGAATTGCCATCATAGGCTTTCAATCGCCGCTTATTCAGGATCTGTGGAAAAGAAAAGACAGTGCTCTCGATGTTTCCACTCTGGCTCAGTACGGAGCAACCCTTATTGCTATAAGCTCCTTGTTTAATGGGCTAGGCCGCATGTTCTGGGGCGGTGTTTCCGACAAAATAGGCAGAATTCAGACCTTCCGAATTATGCTGGGAACACAAGTCGTAGCCTTTATGCTGCTGAGCAAGGTATCGAATCCCTGGATTTTCCAGGTGTTGGTTTGCTATGTGTTGCTCTGCTACGGGGGTGGCTTTGGCACTATGCCGTCATTCGTAACCGATGTTTTCGGCCAGAAAATGATGGCAACGGTCTATGGATGCATTCTTACTGCGTGGTCTATGGGTGGTCTTGTTGGGCCGCAAGTTGTTGCGGTGCTGAAGGATTACTGTAAGGCTCATAATATGGAGAGCGAAGCTGCTTCCTATTCGTTTCTTCTGGGAGCCGGTTTTTTGACGGTGGGTTTCATAGCTTCGTTAGCCTTGACCAGGAAAATGCTGAAAATAGCCGCGGTGGTTGAGTCAGTATCGGAGTTGAAGGAAGACGCGGCGGTAGGTCGCGAGACGGCTTAGGACGGGTATTTTGGGGGCTTGGTTGTTTCCGGAAACGGCGATAAAGCGATCTTTCTGAACGACTTAAACAGCTAATTAGTCAATTAAAAAGCGACGAATAGGAGCAGCCGATGACGTCGAAAGCGAATTCAGGACAATCCATCACTATTGATGGAAAAGTTTGTTCATTCACCATCGGCCAGACCATTCTGGAGGTCGCTCGGGAGAATGGAATAGCGATTCCTTCGCTCTGTTATCATCGCAAGACCGGCCAAAGTGCAACCTGTAGGGTTTGTGTTGTCGAAGTGGAAGGCATGCGAGGTCTGCAGGTATCATGCGTGGTGCAAGCTCGCGATGGAATGAAAATCAAGTCGCAGACTCCGCAAGTTTTGCAGGCCAGGCGAAGCATTGTTGAGCTATTGCTGTCCAACGGCCAGCATAATTGCATGTCGTGCGAGCGCAATGGTAGCTGTGAGCTTCAAGATGCCGCCTATGCTCTGGGAATGGAAGCGCCAAGTTATATCGTCGATGAGCCTGTTGAGCCAGTGGACGAATCAGCGGAGATGATAGCTGTTGATAGGCGCAAGTGCATTCGTTGTGGTCGTTGTATTGCCGCTTGTAATGATGTGGTGGTCAACGAGGTTCTAGGCTTTGGTGAACGAGGTAGTCGCGCGCGAATTGTATATGACGACAACTTGCCGATGGGCACTTCGTCGTGTGTTCAATGCGGCGAATGCGCGCAGATATGTCCGGTAGGAGCAATTGTCGACAAAAAAAGCTGCGGTAAGGGGCGTGTTTTTGCGCTCGACAAAGTTGACTCTACTTGTCCTTATTGCGGAGTTGGTTGCCAAATTTCTCTGCATGTCGATCGGCGGACCAATTGCGTGGTGCGAGTAACCGGCCGAGAAATTGTTCCCAACGATGGCATGCTGTGCATTAAAGGACGCTACGGCTACGAATTCCATGCCAGCCCCAAGCGCCTTACCCAGCCCCTAATCAAAAAAGATGGAAAGCAGGTTCCTGTATCTTGGGACGAGGCGCTCGATTACACTGCGCAACGCATCAAGGAAATTGTCGCTAAACACGGGCCTGATTCTTTTTCTGCTCTCGGATCGGGACGTATTACCAACGAAAATAACTATGCTATCGCTAAATTTGCTCGCGCGGTAATCAAAACCAACAATGTCGATCATTGTGCTCGTACCTGCCATGCCCCAACGGTCGCTGGATTAGCCACCAGCTTCGGCAGCGGAGCCTCGACTAACTCCATTCAGGAAATTCTCGATGCCGATGTCATTTTCGTAATTGGTTCGAACACGACCGAAGCACATCCAGTCGTTTCTTATTACGTGAAACGTGCTGCTAAAAAAGGTGCCACGCTGATCGTTAGCGATCCTCGTAAAGTCGATGTAGCTAATTGGGCCAATTTGTACGTTCGGCAGCGAGTGGGAACCGATGTTCCGTACATAAATGGACTTATCCATGAAATATTCAAGAATGGATGGCATAACGAAGAGTTTATGCGGAACTGCACCGAGAATCCGGACGATATTCGATGCTGGGTGCAGGAATACCCGGTGGAAAGGGCTTCGGAGATTTGTGGTGTACCCGTGGAGACAATGCGCGAGGTAGCGCGCATTTTGGGAACTGCTAAGAATGTCAGTGTTATTTATACCCTGGGAATTACCGAGCATATCTGCGGAACAGACAATGTCAAAACCATTGCTAATCTCCAAATGGTGCTCGGGCATCTAGGAAAACGGGGTGGCGGAGTAAATCCTTTGCGGGGTCAGAATAATGTCCAGGGTGCATGTGACATGGGGGCTCTTCCCAATGTTCACCACAACTATCAATCGGTAGAAGACCCAGTGGTAGCTGAAAAACTGGAAAAAGATTGGGGAGTGAACGGCCTTTCTTTGCGGCCTGGATATCGAATTCCCACCATGCTTCGCAAAGCGGAGGAAGGTATTACCAAAATTCTGTTTTGCATAGGTGACAATACAGTTCAGACCGAGCCGAATATGGCCAAAACTATTCGAGAAATTCAAGCTCTCGAGTTTTTTGTGGTGGTGGATATTTTCCCGAATATAACCACTCCCTATGCAGACGTTGTTTTCCCGGATGCGTGCTTCAATGAAGACGAGGGAACTTACACTAATCTCGAACGCCGCGTGCAACGTTTGCGCAAGGCGGTGGAACCTCCGGGTGAAGCTCGGCCAAGTTGGTGGATTCTCCAAGAGTTGGGAAAACGGTTAGGGGTCGATCTTAAATTCACCTCTGCCGAGGCTACCTGGGAGGACATGCGCAGGACGGGCACTATAATGGCGGGCATTACCTACCCGCGAATCGAAAAGCTAGGAATACAATGGCCATGTCCAAGCGAGTCGCATCCTGGCACGCCCATTCTTCATCTGGATGGCAAGTTTAGTCGAGGCAAGGGGTTGTTCTGTAAAACACAGTATCGTCCTCCCGCCGAACAGCCTAATAGTGATTATCCGTTTGTTCTCTCCACGGGAAGACGTCTTTGGCATTATCATACCGGCACGCAAACCCGCAATTCCGTAGGATTGGAAACTATTTTCCCCGAAGAATTGCTGGAAATGCATCCTGACGATGCATTGAAACTCAGCATTAAGACGGGCGACCTAGTGAAGGCGACGAGCCGGCGCGGTGAAATCACCCTGAAAGCATGGGTTACCGAACGCTCGGCACCGGGAGTCTGTTGGACCTCGTTTCACTTTTATGAGGCTTGTGGAAACGTGCTGACCAACGATGCCTTCGATAACGTGACCGAGACTCCAGAATACAAGGCGTGCGCTATACAAGTTTCCAAAGTTGCGGACGGCAACACGATTCAAGGAGTGGTTTTACGACAGGCTAGACCGTGAACAATTGTCTATGGCTTCATCTGATGCTTGGCCATAAAGAGAAGGGAATAGATCTATGAGTGCGGTCAAGGTAACGGAGTTAACAGAAATCCTGCAAAAGTATCAATGCGCCCGACCAGATCAGTTGATTCCTATTCTTCAAGGCGTCCAAGCCCATTTCGGGTTTCTTTCCAGAGAAGCGATTCTGGAAATAAGTTCATATTGCTCATTACCTATTAACCGGGTGTATGGGGTGGCTACTTTCTATAATCAGTTTCGCTTTCATCGTCCCGGTCGGCACCATATTCAAGTCTGTCGAGGTACGGCGTGCCATGTTAAAGGCTCATTATCGGTTCTAGATTCGATTCGTCGCGAACTGCACATCGACAATGAGCAGACGACAGCCGATGGAGAGTTTAGCCTCGAGGTGGTGGCATGCGTTGGTGCTTGCGGTTTGGCTCCGGTCATGTGCATTGACGGAGAGTTTCATGGGGGAGTTACTCCTGACAAAATCCGTAAATTGCTCAATTTCTACCGAAATAAGGGACGCACTCATGCAGAATCACGCTAGCGGCGTAGGGCAAGGAAGATGGCCGTCTTTCGAAAAACGAATGGCTCACCACATTGATAGCGTTATTCTCGCTGAACGTGATGCGCGGCTAACCTTCGAAGAGTGGGTCGCTCGCTTGCGTCGGGAGACGGTAGACGTTCCGGTAATCTATATCGGAGCCGGAAGTTGTGGTCTCGGCGCGGGTGCGGGGCGGACTCTCGAACAGGTCCATTCCTACCTTAAAGAGAAGGGTGTTAGCGCGGACATCGTCGAGGTGGGATGTATCGGGCTTTGCGCCGCCGAGCCATTGTTGGATGTGCAACTGCCAGGCCGGTGTCGGGTTGGTTTTCAGCAAGTGACCGAAACTAAAGTTTCCTCGTTGCTCGATGCGGTGTTCGCCAACCGTATTCCCCAAGAGATGGTATTGGGGCAGTTTCGCCATGAAGCACATCGGCCCTGGGACAATGTCTCGTTTATCGATGAGCATCCCTTTTTTGCGCCGCAAACGCGCTGGGTTATGGCTAATTGTGGATTGATTCAACCAGATTCGATCGCCGAGTATATTGCGGTTGGTGGCTATCGAGCGTTGAGCAAGTGCCTAGCCGAGATGACTCCCGAGGCGGTTTGCGAGGTAGTGGAGAAGAGCGGACTACGAGGCCGCGGCGGCGCGGGGTTCTTAACGGCTGCTAAGTGGAAGTTTGCTCGCCAGGCTCCTGGTACACCGAAATACCTGGTTTGTAACGCTGACGAGGGTGATCCTGGCGCGTTCATGAATCGTGCGCTCATGGAAGGCGATCCCCATCGATTGATTGAGGGAATGGCGATTGCAGCTTTTGCTATTGGCGCACAGCAGGCTTTTATTTATGTTCGTGCGGAGAAACCGCTAGCCGGCAAGCGAGTCAAAGAAGCCATTGCGCAGGCGGAGTCGCACGGTTTATTGGGCGAGAATATTCTTCAGTCAGGATACCGGTTGCAAATTGAGGTACGGATGGGGGCGGGGGCCTTTGTCTGTGGAGAAGAAACTGCACTGTTGCATAGCATCGAGGGCAAGCGCGGTATGCCTCGACCTCGACCGCCATTCCCCGCGGTGAAGGGGGTCTACGATAAACCGACGGTTATTAACAATGTCGAGACGTTGGCGAATATTCCTGCCATTGTCAATCGCGGAGCCGATTGGTTCTCTAGCGTGGGCGTAGGGGCTTCCAGAGGGACCAAGATCTTTGCTTTATCGGGAAAGGTTAGCCGGACTGGCCTGGTGGAAGTGGCTATTGGGACATCGGTGGGGCAGGTGGTTTGCGATATCGGTGGCGGGTGTGCCAATGGCAAGGCTTTTAAAGCTGTCCAAATTGGAGGGCCTTCCGGAGGTTGTGTGCCAAGTTCACGGCTGGATACGCAAATCGATTATGAATCGCTGGCCGAAGTAGGCGCTATCATGGGGTCGGGTGGCATGGTGGTAATGGATGAAGACACCTGCATGGTAGATGTGGCGAAGTTTTTCATGGATTTCATTCAACGAGAGAGTTGTGGCAAGTGTACTCCCTGCCGAGAGGGCACGCGGCGAATTCTCCAGATACTGAGTGACATTACCGGAAGTCGTGAAGCCTCGCGCCGGGACGAGGTTTTGCCGCGAGAAAGAGTAGTAGATTATGTAGGTACTCTGGCAGAGGTAATACGAGATACTAGTCTATGCGGGCTGGGCCAAACCGCGCCCAATCCCATTCTCAGTACGTTGCGGTGGTTTCCTGAGGAGTACGAGGCTCACGTTAAAGAGAATAGATGCCCGGCGAAGGCGTGTACGGGATTGCTCACTTACACCATTAATGCGGAACGTTGCAAAGGATGCGGGTTATGTGCTGATCAATGTCCTGGCAAAGCGATAGTGGGCGCTCGAAAGCAGGCCTACGTAATCGAAAAATCTACCTGCATCAGTTGTGGAGCTTGTGTAACAGCATGTAAATTTGGGGCGGTTATCGCAAGCTAGTTCTAGTAGGGGGCAAGAGGATGATTAATCGACCCAATCTCATTCTCTTGGGAGCCGCGAGCCGCAAGTCTGGAAAGACCGAGTACGCATGCCGAATTATCAAACGGGTTGCTAGTAAGCGACCCGTCGCGTCGGTTACAC
>JBNKEI010000152.1:0-26204 GCA_050288705.1 Myxococcales bacterium | reverse complement strand
GCCGATCCGAGTGAACGCACCAGTCGATCATTTGATGTGCTCGGCAAGGCTTCTAGAAAGTTATTGGAAGCGGCACGTTCTGCCCAGTTATTTATAATTCGAAGTCTTTCCAAAATTGTATTTACAGCATCAGCGCATTCTTCCCAATGTCCCGAAAACCTGTTGGACATATTTCCTGAGTAATCGTGGTTCGCCGCTTTACGTAATACGCCTCTCATTTGAACGAAAGGATAGATGGTTTCTTCCAGCATACGATTAAATGAAGCCAGGCAGGCTTTTTCTTCTCCTTCAAAAGCATTCGATTGAGCGCGTACATCAAAATCGCCGGCGCATATGGCGGTACTCACGCGGGCTATTTCCTGGCTTAGTAACCGCGCGGTGGGTGAGAAGCCGCTCCCTGCGCCTGCTATGCGTTCGTTTGATCCCATTTGCCCATTCCCTTCGTTATTTATAACCCTCAGTTGTAACAAAACGTTTGCAAAAGTCGATCCCAAAGAAGAACCGGGCATTCTGTCAATGAGATGGCGAAAGGCAAATTGCTGTCTTTATGGAGAATAAAGTCAGTGCCATGACAGCGTCAGCTCGCTGACGCTGGCTACACCGCGCGTTTGTACATAATTGCTCCTCACCCGACTGTTCTCCCAAAGGGAGAGGGGATTCACTATTCGTATAGTTAGATTCCCCCTTTGCCAAAGGGGGCTAGGGGGATTTTCGTAAAGTGCTGGTAGGATGCCGAAAAATTTGAGCTGCCGTGGTAGAGGGGCCAACTTAAAGGCACGCCATTTGCTCCTTGTTTATATGAAGGAGAGCCAATTTAAAGCCGACTATTTTTAAATTGTTTATGGGAGTGAAACTATGGCTGAAGACTCAAAGCAACCTGCCAAGTCTAAAATTGTTCCTATGCTTCTAGCTATTAACGGATTAGTTCTTGCTGGTGGCGTAGGTTTTTATTTTTTTAAGCAGAGTCACGCGCCTAAAGAAGAAAAAAAAGAGGAAGTCGTAATGGCGCCTGGTTCTCCCATGGAAGCCGGTCCTACTTTCAAATTAGACGATTTTGTCATTCATTTGCGCAATCCCGAGGCTGAGCGTTATGCTCGCCTAACTGTGGCTCTAGAGCTTTATTCGGAAGAAACTAGGGCTAAGCTTACTCCGTACATTCCGCGAATACGCGATGCTTTCGTAGCTCATCTTTCCGATCGTACTGCCGAAGAACTTTCCGGGAGTGAGAACCTGGCTAAGGCCAAGGCTGCGCTTCTCAAACAAATTGAAGAATCAGTTCCAGGGAAAATGGTCCGGGCTCTGTATTTTACCGATTTCGTTATTCAGTGAGGTAGCACTGTGACCGCCGCGCTCAATCCGGAAGAACTAAGTGCGCTGATGAGCGCTATTCAGGATAGCCGCGTACCTGCTACCGCAGCACCGGAAGCTATTCCTGTTTCCCCTTATGACCTCACCAGTCAGGACCGCATTATTCGCGGGCAAATGCCCACTTTGGACGCTATCAACGAAAGGGTAGCCTCCATGTTGGCTTATGGCCTTTCTGGGCGTACCCGTTTATCTATTCGCGTTAATACAGCTCCTGCTTCTTTAATGAAATTCGCTGATTTTAACGTGTTGCTGGCTCCGCCGGCGACATTGTGCATTTTTTCACTAGGACCAGGCCATGGAATGGCGGTGGGAGTATTAGAGCCAGGCCTGAGTGATGCTTTGTTGGCGGCAGCGCTGGGTGATCGCAAAGCTCGAAGGGACGAAATCTCAACTGAAGCACGGCGCGATTTAACCACTGTTGAGCGATTGGTACTGCGTCGGCTACTGTCCATTTTAACCGATGCCATGGCAGTATCTTGGGTAGAAGTATTACCGCTCAAACCAGAGTTACTTAGATTTGAATCTGATCCGCGTTTAGCAATCATTGCTGCCTCCAACGACGTGGCGGTGCTTTCCAGTTTTGAGTTGACGGGAGGAATTTCCGGACGTTTACAACTGGCTATTCCTTACGCAGCAGTGGAAACCGCCAAAAAACTTCTTACCTCTTCGCCACGCATGAGTTACGGCGGAGACGTGCGTTTTTCTGCAGAATTGGCGCGTGAATTGGAACTAGTGGAAGTGGAGTTAAGTGCAATATTAGGCACTACCACCTTATTTTTAGAACGTCTTCTTTCTTTAGAAATTGACGATGTAATTCCTTTGTCGAGCAATGAGAGCGATCCATTAACTATTTTAGTGCAGGGAAGACCTAAATTTATGGGAAATCCCCAGGTGGTCGGGGGGAATATCTGTATTGTTTTGGAACACGGATTGAATGGTCCTGAGGAAAATAAATCATCTGGAATGCCATCTAATGCCTGAAAACCTGCGCTTTTCTTTGGGAAATGTGGAGTGAAAATGAATTCAACTAGTTCATCTTCTGGACCAAATGATCGTTCAAACCGGCGTCTTGACTTGTTGTTAGATGTACCTTTAGACGTGACCGTCGAACTGGGGCGCTCGCGTATGTCTATTCAAGACTTGTTAGCGCTGGGGCCTGGCTCAGTAATTGAATTAGACAAAGTAGCAGGAGAACCTTTGGATATTTTAGTTAATAATCGGCTAGTAGCCCGGGGTGAAGCAGTAGTCATAAACGACAAATTTGGTGTCCGGATAACCGACATTGTTAGTCCAGCGGAGCGAATTGCTCGACTTCGTTAAAGAGAGGCCGCCATGCTTATTTCTACGCTAATTCCTTCCCTGGGAATGATGGTGGTGTTAGCCGTTTCCCCGAAAAATCTACCAGAAATAACTAATGTTATTGCCAATTGGAATCAAGAACAATTGAATATTTTTGTTGCTACTGGTGCTCCTCTGGCATTAGACAAATCGCGTGCTTATATCGCTGATCATAATGTATGGATAGAATTACCGGGCGCGACATTAAATCGTGCTGCGCGTAGATTTGGTAAAAAAATAAAATCTAAAGCTTATCGCCAAAACAAAAACAATTTGGTTTCGCTAAAAATTCCTTATGGGAATCGTCAACAATGTAGAGAACCAATAGAGCTTAGTTTAGTAGCTGGCGGATTCCAAGCAAAAGTGGCTTGTGCGACCGCAAGCGCCAGCAAATCCAAATCAGATTCTACAGTTAAAGCCCTGCAGGCGGCTTTGGATGCGGTTTCCAATTCGGAAGCCAATGCAAAAGAAAGCACGCCGGTAGTGCTCCCTACTCGGGGTCATCCTGGCCGTCGTCCTGTTTCTGATGCGCAAAGCCAAATTCCAAAGTCAAATACTTCCGCAAACGAGTTCTGGAAACTTAGTCTATTAGCTTTGATTGTATTGGGACTAATTGCGGCTGTAATCGTTCTTGCGCGCAGAAAGAATAATCCGTCTCGATGGATAAAGATTTTAGAAGTTGCCCATTTAGGACCTAAGCGTTCGTTAATAGTGGCGCGAATAGGCGGACAAACTTTATTGTTAGGTTCTAGCGAATCAAGTATTGCTCTGTTGGCCTCTTTGCCCGAAACCGAGAACATAAAAAATGAATCTGTGCTAATTCCGAGCCGTGGCGAACCTGTAATAAGCAACTCTTTTCAACCTACTGTTTCCGACGACTATGGACAAGCTGGATTACTTTCTCGCCTATTGAAAAGCGCTTTTCCTACCAAAGAAGCCAATCGAAAGCCGCAATTCGATTCATTTTTAATGGAAAGCGCCGAAGACCAAGAACTGCGAAGAAAGCTAGACGCTGGTCTCTGTGGGAGAATTCCGTGAACAGCGCCCTGAGTGCTTCCGATTCTGGTTTGCAAATTATGTTGAATGGCGGAGGCTCTTCGGCAGTAAAGATTTTTCTTTTACTTACCGCGCTTTCTTTTGCAACCGGCATAATGATTTCCATAACATCATTTGCCCGAGTCATTATTGTTTTATCATTTTTGCGCCAAGGTCTGGGAACTCCTCAACTACCCCCTAATCAAGTTTTGTTAGCTATGGCGCTAGCTATTACTGCTTTTACTATGGCTGGTACCGCCAAGCAGGTTTATCAAGAAGGACTAGAGCCTTATTTAGATGATCAAATAGACCACGTGCAGGCATTGGAACGTTCGGCAAATCCGCTACGAGAGTTTATGTTACGCCAAACCCGAGAGCGCGATATTCGTCTTTTCTTAGAAATCTCCCAAGAAACTTTACCTGAAAATGCTAAAGCACTTCCCATGACCGTGGTAATACCAGCATTTATGATTTCTGAACTGACTACTGCATTTCGTATGGGGCTATACGTGTACGTGCCATTGTTAGTAGTAGATTTGCTAGTTTCAGCAATTCTAATGGCTTTGGGAATGATGATGGTGCCTCCTACTTTGGTTTCGCTTCCCATTAAAGTAGGTATTTTCTTGCTTGCCGATGGCTGGCATTTGGTGGTGGCTTCTCTCGCTAAAAGTTTTTAGGAGGAATGATAATGCCTACCGAGCTTCCGGGAATACTTATTCGCGAAAGTCTATTGTTGGTGGTGACGGTAGGAGGACCGCTTTTTATAGTATTGCTTTTATTAGGATTTACTATTGGAATTTTACAAGCTGCAACGCAAATAAATGACCCGGCGGTTAGCTTTTTGCCGCGAATTGTGGGGGCAGTAGTCATAAGTTGGTTGCTGGGACCTTGGATGATTGAGCGGCTGGCAATCTTTTTTTCCCAAACTTTGGAAAAAATGGCGGTTAGGCCATTTTGATTATGATGGTTTTCCCTCACCCTGACCCTCTCCCAAAGGGAGAGGGAATAGTAAAGTTCTCCTCTCTCCTTGGGTAGAGGGGACAGTTATAGTTCCCCTCTCCCTTGGGGAGAGGGTCAGGGTGAGGGCGGCTAGACTGGGTCGGTGAAAGCTCATGGTAGAGCTATCTTTAGGCTTGGCATTTGGTTTTTTATTGGTGCTATTGCGCACTACCGGCCTATTTTTGACCATTCCAATTATTAGTTCCTCCCTGATTTCTATTCGGCTTCGCTTGGGAATGGCGGTAATGTTTTCGGTGGCGGTTTTTTCTGGTAATGGAATGCAGCAAATTCTTCCACCCCCGTCGCTATGGAAGTTGTTGGGATGGGGGCTTGCTGAGACTGCAATTGGTTTGGCGGCCGGACTAAGCGCGCGGCTACTAATTGAGGCAGTGCAAGCTGCGGGGCAAATATCCGGATTATGCTCCGGCCTGGGATACGGTGCTCTTATTGATCCATTTAACGGAGCATCATCATCGGCGGTAGGGCAACTTATGTCTACCATGGCCATTGCATTAGCGGTGGCTTTAGAAATGCCTGGTGAGGCAGTGGTTTGGCTATGTCGTTCGGTAGTGGTGCACCCCCCTGATGGAAATATCGATTTTTTACGAATATTAGAAACCATACTCACCTCCAGCATTTGGTCTTGTACGTTGGCGGTGCGTCTTTCCTTTCCCTTTATGGCGGCGGCAATTTTGGCTCACGCTACTTTGGGAGTGCTCAATCGCGCTATTCCTCAGCTCAATATTACTAATGTGGGGTTTTCTATTTCTTTATTGGCCGGAGGAGTAACTTTGTATTGGGCAGCTCCCTCAGTTGCCGAAATCGCCGCTAAAGCTGCTTTGTCTATTTTTTCTCGGAGCTAAACTTTGGCCGACGAAGACAAAGAAGACAAAACCGAGCAGGCTAGCGAGCGGCGTATTCGTACTGCTTGGGACGAGGGGCAAATTCCCATGGGGAAGGATCTGGCCATGGCAGCAACTATGGCGGCCGGATTTTGCGCTTTATTAATTGCTGGAGGTTATTTTTGCCAAGCACTGGTTTCCTCGATAGCAGAAACCCTAATAAATCTTTCTCATCCGGATTTTGGTAATTTAACCACTCGCTTAATAAAGCCAGTAGTTTTAGCTTTGGTGATTTGCGTTTGCTCGGCAGGAGCGGGGGCAATTGTTTGCATCATTCAAACCAAAGGAAGAATTTGGCCAAATTTGGCAATTCCCAATTTCGAAAAACTTTTCCAAGGAGCCAAACTAGCTCGGCTTATTAAAACCGAATTTTTAGTAGATTTGGGTATTTCTTTTCTTAAAGCAATAGCTATTTCCGGGGTAATTTGGCTGGCAACCGCTGATGATTTTTTGGGATTAGTGCGACTGCTGCAAGTTCCTGCCAAAGAACAGCTAGCCGAGGCCTTTTCTCCACCGGCCAATGCGGTGACCAAAGTATTGCTGGTTCTTTTTGTTTTCGCGGGCGTGGACTTTGCACTGACTAGGCATCGGTTCACCACCAAAATGAAAATGACTAAACAAGAAGCCAAAAGGGAATACAAAGAAGAAGAAGGCGACCCTTTGCTGCGATCACGCCGCAAGCGCAAACATCGCGAATTAGCCAAAGGGCGTCCGGCGGTAGATGTTCCCCGCGCGGATGCGCTGGTGGTAAACCCCACGCATATTGCCGTAGCTATTCGTTATCGAAAAGAGGAAAGCAAAGCTCCCAAAGTAATCTGCAAAGGAAAAGGCCATCTGGCGCAAACCATGCGTGAAATCGCGCGGTCTCATAGCATTCCCATTGTCCAAGACGTTCCTTTAGCGCGCCTTCTTTATAAGCGGGTGAAAGTAGGTAAAGAGGTGCCCGCCGATACTTACCGAGCTATCGCCGCTATTTTGGCCTTTGTATACCGATCTACTGGACGTATTCCCGGAGGTGGCTAATGAGCGCGGTGGGAGAATCAAATATAGAATCCACTGCCCGTGCTTTTGCCCAAAGCCTTATGGCCATCGCGGTATTAGGCGTGTTGGGAATATTAATTCTTCCGGTACCACCAATAGCAGTTGATCTTTTGCTGGCCCTTTCCATTGGTTTGGCCGTGCTTATGCTTTTGGTGGCATTAGGTCTAAAAAGGCCGCTAGATTTTTCGGTTTTTCCTTCAATGTTACTAATAGCCACCTTGTTTAGGCTAGGTCTTTCGGTAGCTACCACCCGGCTAATTTTGTTGCACGGAGGAGAGGGACCTTCGGCTGCTGGCCACGTTATTGAAACTTTCGGTCGGTTTATGGTGGGCGGAAGCTTGGTAGTAGGCGGGGTAATTTTTCTAATTTTGTTGGTAGTGAATTTTGCAGTTATTACTAAAGGTTCGGGACGTGTTTCCGAAGTAGCCGCTCGATTTACATTAGATGCCATGCCTGGCAAGCAAATGGCTATTGATGCCGATTTAGCAGCAGGAATCATTGATGATAAAGAAGCAAAAAACCGACGCACCAACCTGGAAAGAGAATCAGAATTTTTTGGAGCCATGGATGGCGCCAGCAAATTTGTGCGTGGTGACGCGATTGCTGGTTTAGCAATTACCTTCATTAATATTGTTGGTGGTCTGATTTCGGGACTTTTGCGTGATAATCTTTCGTTGGCTAAAGCCGCAGAAACTTACACTTTGCTAACCGTAGGTGATGGTCTAGTAACCCAAATGCCAGCACTGCTTATTTCTACCGCCGCAGGTATTGTGGTCACCCGTGCAGCAGGAGACGATTTAGGTACCCAAGTTCACGGACAGGTTTTTGGTAATTCCAAAGTTCTAATGTCCACCTCAATAGTATTAGGGTTTTTAGCTATTCTTCCTGGTTTGCCATTTTTTGCTTTTGGTTCATTGTCTGCCGGAGCCTGGCTTCTTTCCCGGCGGGCTAAGAAAATGGAGCGCCGGCGAGTTACTCCTACCGCAGCCACGGAAGCAAAAAAACCCGAACGAATTCAGGATCTTTTGGCCCTAGACGCTGTGGCTATGGATGTAGGATTTGCGCTATTGCCCCTAATTGACGTTGCCAAAGGAGGCGAGCTTCCTGGCCGCATTACTGCGTTACGCAAGAAATTAGCTGAAGACCTGGGAGTGGTGCTTCCCCCGCTGCATTTGCGAGATAACTTGCGGCTCGATTCCAATGAATACCGGGTGCAGCTAAGGGGAGTAGAAGTCGCCCGCGGTTTTGCCTGGTCTGACCGACTCATGGCCTTGGACCCTGCCGGAGGCAAGCCGGCCATTGAGGGAATTTCCGCCCGCGAGCCTGCTTTTCAATTACCCGCAGTATGGATAACTCATGCCGACCGTCCACGGGCGGAAAACCTGGGATTAACTTTGGTTGATCCTTCTTCCATGTTAACTACTCACTTGGCAGAGATTCTGCGAAAAAACGCCCATGAATTAGTAGGGCGCCAAGAAGTCCAAGAGCTTTTGTCCATTGCCGCCCGAGAAGCTCCCAAACTAGTTGAAGACACCATTCCCGGGGTTCTAAACCTGGGCGAATTAGTTAGAGTTGTTCGCGGATTGCTAAGGGAAGGTGTTTCGGTACGTGATTTACGAACCATACTGGAGGCAGTAGCGGACGCTGCTCCCAAAAGCAAAGACACTGCTTTTTTGGTCGAGCAAACCAGGCGTAGGCTTTCTCGGCAAATTACCTCCCATATTTGTAGCGAAAAGGGAGTAGTGCGGGCGATAACCATCGATCGGCCCACCGAAGATATGCTACGTGCTACCGTGGGAGCTGCTGACGGAGAATTGGCGCTGGCTCCTGACGTAGAAACGGCGCGTCGGTTGATTGGCGCGCTGGAATCAAAAGCGGCTAGCCTGGCGGCTGAAGGTTGTCCGGCAGTAGTGTTGGCTCCTCCCGATTTGCGCAAGCCTCTATTTGATTTTGCTTCCCGCTTTGTGCCCGATTTGTGGGTAATCAGTGCCCGCGAGCTTTCTTCGGGAACCACCGTAGAGCCCGCGGGAATGGTCCAGGTTCACCAAGGCTAAATTCTCCTGAACTGGGTCTGTAGGCGATAGATCTTTATAAATACTTAGAATGCTTGAAAAAAACCAGAGTTACAAAACTCCTTGGTTGCTTCCTGCCATTTTTCCAACATTGTTCTGGACTGGTTTTGTTTTTATTGGTAGGTAACCGAATAAAAAATTGAATAGATACTAATGTCGGTAAAGAATATTGGTGAACAGATTTTATTTTGTCGGTCGATTTCATAGCCATTAATGAGTTTAGTGAGTGGTATCGATTAGGCAAAAGAAAGAATAGATTTTATGAATATTAGGCATGACAACCCACTTAATAATCTTGATGCATATAAGAGATGGAGTATTGGATGCCTGGGGTCTGCCTCGCCGTATTGGCAAGAACAACAAGTAGGACAAGACCGTGGCGCCGCTTCATCGCCATCTCGTCTGTCGCCAAGTCAATCAAAACCTCAACGACAACCTGCCGAGACCCAATCTACACCAACTGCTAGTTATCATGCCTCCGGCTCATCGTTCGAGACGCGGCAGGAACAAGAGACGCGGCGAGAACCGAAAAAACAACGAGATCGCACTGCGTCATCGTCGTCGCATTCGCCGCCAAATCAGCCAAATACTCAACATCGACCTGCTGACGCTCAGTCTGCACCAGGGCTAAACCGTAACTATCGCCGTGATTCTGTGCGGACGGCAACAGTTGCTGTGCCTATGGTTGGGAGTAGCGAGCCAAAACCAAAAAAAAATCTTGTTCGAGGATCTGCTGTGGTCGAAACGTGGTTGAACAAACTTCCTAAAATACAAAAGCATGATGCTGATGAATTTTTTGTAAGAAAACTAGATGCGTCCATTATATTGACTTTGAGTCAACGAAATCAAATTAATGAAGTGCTTAAATGTTTGTTTGGCTCTAATTGGAAAGAAAGCATTGAGTCAGGGAAGCTTAAAAAAACTATCAAAAAAAGTCTTTTATTTCTGCACCCAGATAAAATAGAAAAAGATGATACAAAAAGACAATTATTATTTTCATATTTAATGAAAGCCAAAGAAATTACCGAAGACGTAGACTTTGTGAAAAGGATTGCGTAAAGGCGCGGCATTTCTATAGAGGCAATTGCAAAACCCCAATTTTTCCGCTTTGGGCAAGCAAAGCTCGCCGTCGCTCTACTCGGGGCTCTCGCCCCAAACCCTGTTTGCCGGCGGGTTTTGCAATTGGCTATATAGTCTAAACTTCTAGGTGAAGTGTTCCGGGAAGATTCTGCAAAGAAATAGAGGAAGATGCATTCTCTTTCTCTGTAGAATTGCTGGTTTTCACCATTGGGGAAGAAGAGGTGGTTCCTGGGGGCGAGGGGTCTTCATCGAAGGAATAAGAGGGGTAGGGATTTCTTTGCTGTTCTTGGGACAAATCAAATCCACCTAGTTGCAGCCCTTCGCTGGCCAATGCTGCTCCTAGTTCCAAACTTCGATGACGAAACAATTCCGAAGCGGTTCCTTCGATCCGCACATCGGCTATTTTATCCCGCACCCGCAGATGAAGTTTTAACTCTTCTCCGTCAATTTGGCAGGAAAGACGGGCGGTTGCAGACTGCACTTGCATGCGTAAAGTGGAATCTTCCATTGCTTGAGCGTAAATAGGTGCTGCTGGGTGTGAAGGCGTAGGCAGGTTAAGGGAAGGCGTGAATGGTCGGGTGTTATGAACGTCGGGAGCACTACCGGGTGGTATTGAATTATGCGGCAAAACACTTGGTGCGATTGGTGTTGGTCGAGAAAGGTCGGGTAAAGATGCTAGTGCTTCCTGGTGGGTATGATGTTCTAATTTCGTAATAGTATTCTCCGAAGAAGCTGAAGCCATGGAAGGATTAGAATTTTGCGGTAACGCTTCGTTTTGGGAAATTATATTTCGGTCCTTGTTTTTAATGGGATGCTTATCCAATTCTAACTTAGAAGGGACCGAAGGTAATGCATTACTAAAATTGGTTTCCGAATGATTTATAACCAATTGCGGATTTGTCGGAAACAAGGGAAATACCAGTTCCTCGGGCGCCTTTTTTAAAGGTTTTTCTTTTTTCGGGGTAGACTCATTGCTATTAAAAACTACCTGGTTTTTCAGAGCAGATTTTGGGGGTTTTTGCTTGGAATGTTGATTTAATGTCGCTGAAGCAAGCTCGAAAGCGAATTCGGGTGGCGACGACTGGGGTGTTTCACCAATATTAGGGGCTGGCTTCTGGTCGAATGCTTGCTGGTTTATCACGTCGCCGTTGTTTGTTTCGTTAGAAGAGAGAAGAAGGACAGGGCTATCCGGCAATAGAGGGGAACTTTCCAAGCTAGAAAAAAATTCAGAAAGAGTAGGCATTTTCATAGCTTGGTCTCCTTGGTTGGTGGCGGGGTGGCAGCCATTATTACCATAAGCTCAGCAGCCACTTGGGGAGGTAGCTTATTCATAACCAGGCTAGCTTCAGCAGGACGCATGCGAATTAGTAATGCTGCCCCAAAATTACGATCAAGGGTGCTAATAAGATTAGCTGCCTGTCCTGGCTTCATTGATTTTACGGTTTTGGACAGCAAGTTTAAAGAGTCTTTACCAGAAAGGGCCAGTTTTTCGGTTGAGCTGCATGGACAGCATTTTGATTTTGATTTTGATTCTTCTTCCGCTAAATCTATAAAAGATATTAAACGATTGGTTTCAATGCGTAATTGGTCGCGAGCTTGGGCAATTTTTTTAGATATCTCCTGCAACTCGGTTTTTTCTAGAGCCAGCGCTTCTCGTTGTTTAGCTAAATTGGCCTTTTCTTTTTCTACCGAAATAGAAGTACGGGCTATTTCGTCGCACAGATTGCCCATGGAAAGAGTGGGAACAGCTAGTGACCTGCCTTTGGAAAAGGCTTTATTAAATTCCTGGTCAGCCACTTTCGTTGTCGAGTTGGTAGTTGGTTTTGATGGAGAAGCAGAACTGTGGGGAAGTTTGGGTGGTTGGCTATTAGCAACCGTGGGAGCAACTGAGGGCGGGCGGGGAGCAGTAACCGTGGGCGCAACCGGAGAAACAGGCGCGGTTAATTCTGGTGGTTTCACCGTCTTTGCCAGCGGCGATGCGATTAATATGTTCGCTACCATCAACGCAATATGCTTAACCATGACGAGGTCTCTCGACGGTGGTTAAAGCAACCTTAAGCTGTTCGAGGGCTTGCGCCAAAGTGAACCGTTCTTGAGGGCTTTGACGCAAAAAAGCCTGGACTGCCCCAATACATTGCAAAGCCTGGTCAACTTTGGGGTTAGAGCCCGCTGCATAAGCTCCCACTTCAATCAGATCTGCAGCTTCGCGATAGGCAGATAGTGTCTGGCGCACTTGCCGAGCTAGCGCACCATGGGCTGGGTCAATCACGTCAGACATAACCCGACTTACGCTGGCCAAAATATCAATTGCCGGAAAATGCCCTGACTCGGCCAATTTGCGAGACAAAACAATGTGGCCATCGAGAGCGGCGCGCGCAGCGTCTGCTACCGGGTCAGCCAAATCGTCGCCTTCCGCCAAAACGGTATAAAGAGCAGTAATGCTTCCAGTTCCGGCATCATTTCCCGCTCGCTCTACCAGTTTAGGTAGCATGGCAAAAACCGAGGGGGGGTAGCCTTTGGTAGTGGGCGGCTCTCCCGCAGAAAGACCAATTTCTCGTTGCGCCATGGCCACGCGAGTAAGTGAGTCCATTAACAAAAGAACCTTTTTCGACTGACTACGGAAGTATTCGGCCACGGTAGTAGCCGCCATGGCCGCGCGTACGCGCATGAGCGGAGGTTCATCAGCCGTGGCTACTACCACTACTGAGCGGGCAAGACCCTTTTCGCCTAGGTCTCGCTCTACAAATTCTCTTACTTCGCGTCCTCGCTCTCCAATTAAGCCCACCACAATGATATCGGCACTGGCATTGCGAGCGAGCATTCCCAAGAGAACACTCTTGCCTACTCCGGCTCCGGCCATAATTCCAACCCGCTGGCCTTCACCAATAGTTAGACAGGAATCTAATGAGCGAATGCCCATGGTAAGCGGCCGAACAATTCTCTGGCGAGACATGGCGTTGGGAGGCTCAGCTACTAGTAAACTCTTAGAACGGCACAAGGGTACTGGGCCTGCATCAGCAGGACGAAGCATGGCGTTGACTACTCTTCCTAGTAGTCCTTCTCCTACTGTAAGAACAGCATTTTGCGCGCGCGGAATAACGGTGCAACCCTCACAAATTCCCGCCATTTCCCCAAAAGGCATTAACAGTGCAACCGCCCCGTTGAACCCCACCACCTCTCCGGGCACCAACCGATGGTCGGCAGTTTGGATTTCGCAAGCAGTTCCTACTGCTACTTGCGGAAGCGCCGCCTCCAAGACCAGTCCGGAAACCCGCAACACCCGGCCGCTTACTTGTAACGGTTCACATTGCGCAAGAGCAGCTTGCAGGCGATCAATGTCGAAAAGTGTCATGCCGCATCACCTTCGAGTGCGCTTTCTACTGACCGGCGTAGTTCGGCCAGGCGGTTTTGCAGCCGGCCATCAACCATTCCCAAATCGGAGTCGAGCACACAGTCTCCGCGATCTAAAGAAGGGTCGGCCACTACATTTATTTGCGCCAGGCGGGCGCCAACTTTTTGCGCTCCATTTTCCAATTCAAAAGCAGAGGCATCTTCTGGCGAAAGCCGAATACTTATGGTTCGGGCTTCACCAATGCGTCGAATGGCCGAGCGAATCAATTTGAAAAGGGGCTCGGGATTAGTTCGAACCTCAGACTCCAAAATTCGTTTGGCAATTTGAAAAGCCAGTTCCAAAGCGTCGGAACGGGCCTGTTCAGCTAGTTTCGCGCTTAATAAACGCAGGTTTTCAATGGTTGAAAACAGTGCTTCTAATTTTTCTTCCGGAAAGACCATCGGTGCTACAGGGGCTGCCGGTGGCTGCCGATCGGTAGGGCGTACAGGAGTAGTGGTGGGAATGCTGGTGGGAATATTGGTAGGAATGGGCGGAGGAGGTTCCAATGTCGCCGGCGTAATCGAAGGACTCTCTGCCGAAGGCGTTGTCGGAGGAGAAAAACTCATTCCCGTCGGGTTGGCCGGTTTAGCAGGTTGAGAAACGGGTTGGGAAACAGGTAAAGACATTTCCGGCGAAGAGTCTCCCGGAAAAGCTATTTTGGTGACTGACTTTGGTTCGACATCAGCAAGAAATCGAGGGCGTCGATGCTGGGGCGAGGCAGCCATAGTTGATCTCCACCTTTTAATTCTTAGTCAGAATATTGCCACCGCGACCTACAGCATCTTGTCGGTGGGGCGAACAATAGTTATGCGGCCGGCTTCGGCTAGCTCCATGGCTACTTTGACTAGTGCTGATTGCGCAGCTTCCACTGCAGAAAGCTTGATCGGACCAGCAGAGGCAATATCGTCGCTGAGCATTTCCGCTGCCCGACTGGACATATTGCGTAGAATCTTGTCGCGCAAGGCATTGGTGGCTCCTTTGAGCGCCACGGTTAATTGAGTAGATTCGATTTCCTTGAGCAGAACTTGAATGTCGCGATCGTGCAGATTCATCAGATCGCCGAAAGTGAAAAGTTTGGAACGAAGCTCGGCCGCCAATTCGGGATCGTCTTTTTCTATTTCCGAGACTACGTCACGTTGTTGATCACTATTGCTTCGTCGCAATACTTCTAGCGCCACATTTTTGCCATCTACTCGCCGTACTCCTCCGGCCACGATGGCTTGCAACTCGGCAGATAATGCCTGGCCGACCTCACGCAGTACTTCTGGCGCCACTGATTCCACGGTAGCCATGCGTCGAATAATTAGTGGGCGAGTGTTTTCTGACAGGTGCTCCAATGTCTGGGCTGCACGATCAGCGTCAATGGAGCTGAGCACCAAGGCAATAGTTTGTGGTTGTTCTCGGCCAAGCACCATGGCTAATGCTTCAGGGTCAGCTTGCGATATGGGGCCGAGAACTTCATCGGGTGGTGGGGGCGGAGCTACTCCGTCAAAAGCACGGCGGGCAACGTCGGTTCCCAAAGTTTTGGCGGCTATTTCCCGCAGCATTTCGTCTCCGGCAGCGGCGTCAGAGCCAATATGGTCCATGGCTTCCACAAAAAGTCGCAGGGCGTCGGCCACTGAATCGGGAGTGCTTCTACGCAACTCTTTGGCCCCTGCCGCCAGTCGACGAACGTCATACTCGCTAAGATTGCGGAATACTTCCGCAGCTATTTCTGCCCCCAGACCAACAAGAACAGCGGCAGCGCGAATAGCTCCGGGGCCAACTGGTTTGGTTCCTATCGAGGGCAGGTAATCATCCATGGATCGGTTCCTCGTTTTGGATATCTGTTGCCATCCATGCTTTCAAAAGATGGGCCGCACGCGCTGGATCTTTGGCGGCCAGCACGCGCGCTCGTTCCTGAATCGATACCTCTACCTTTGGAGCTTCCAATGAGGGGGCTGAGCTTGCGGGAGCGGGAAGTTGCTGCGCTGCCTGAGCAGCCATGATCTCGCCCACCTTGGCTCCTGGGATGAGAATATCGTTTAGCGAAGGGCGTTGTTCGCGGCGTTTTTTGGCGCGCATTACTAACGCCGCTCCTCCTGCAATCAGTAAGAAAAGAAGAACCCCCGCGCCCAAAAGCGCATAGTGCAGATTGGTCCATGTTTTGACCGCAGGTTGAGGGGTAGATTCGGGGGGCAGGCTATGGAAAAGAGTGCTAGTAATCTCTAACTGATCGCCGCGTTTTTCGTCATATCCAACCGCTCGTTTTGCTAGCTCTCCTAGTCGATTCAACTCTTCGGCGGAGCGAGCTTGACCCTTGACCCCATCTACCAGAATGGCCACCGAAAGTCGTTGTACCCGCGGCGCTCTGGTTAGCGTTTTGGTTACGGTTTTGCTAGTTTCGAAGTTACGTATTTCATCTTCCAGCAACGAAGAACCACGAGAATTCGCTGACCCGCCAAGGCCGTTAGGCTGACCTAAAGGTTGATTAGCCGCAGCGCCAGCTACTGTGCCTTTGCCTGAATCTTGATTTTGTGATTGTGCTACCTTGCGTTCGCTACGCAATGCAGTTGCTTCAGGATCGAAAACTTCTGCCTGACGATCAATTTCGGAAGTGTCCAGAGTGGCAGTGATGCGAGCGACTACTGCTCCTGCTCCTACTGCTGATTCCAGCAACGAAACTACTCTTCGTTCCAGGTCTTGCTCCAATTTTTGCGCATAACGATTGGCGGTGTCCGCCCACGATGGTTCGGTAGAAAGTACGGTTCCTCGACCATCGACAATAGTTACTGCTTGCGGAGTGAGGCCTGCCACCGCGGAAGCTACCAAATGACGAATGCCCGCCAGTTCGCGTTCGCCTACTGTTCGTCCGGGAAACAAGTTGAGCACTACCGCGGCGGAAGCCTTACGTTCGTCATCGCGGAACAACCCTTTTTCGGGAAGGGTCAGATGCACCCGTGCCGAACGTACCTCCGTTAATCGCCCAATAGTGCGTGATAGCTCACCCTCGGTCGCTCGTCGCAGATTGACTCGCTGAGTGAATTCCGAAACGCCCAAATCACCGCGATCAAATAGCTCGAAACCAACCCCGCCGCCGCGAGGAAGACCGGCAGTAGCTAATAACAATCGTGCTTCGTACACCTGCGAGGCAGGAACAGCAAGAGCAGCTCCGGCCGCTTCTAACCGAAAAGGAATCTTTGCCGCCTGTAGGGCAGCCGATGCCTCCGAGCTGTCTTCTGGGGAGAGATTGGTGAATACGTATTGGTAACTGTCGCTTTTGGCGGTAAGAAACGTGACCGCAGCAGCAATTCCCAGTAGCGCCACCAAGCCGACAATGCATAGCCGGCGGACATTGGGAGGCAGCGCTAGGAATCGCTTGGGGAGCTCACGCAACTGCTTGAGGAGCGCCTCCATAAAGGAACCTTTCTACTCACACATTCATGCGCATGATTTCTTGATAGGCTTCAACGAACTTGTTGCGTACCTTGGTAGCAAGACGCATAGCCACCTCTGCCTTTTCTAAGGCAAGGGCAGTTTCGTGCAGGTTCCCTGCTCCCTGTGCTACCGCGCTTGCCTGATGATCGGCTTGGAGCTGTAACTCTTCCATGTGGCCAATGGCTTTTCCCAGCTCGGCAGCAAACGACTTTTCTGCTCCTGCCGATCGTGCCGGAGCGGTTGGTTGTGGTTGCGAAGTGGGAGTAATTAGAGAAATCCTAGAGAGCGCATCCATGGGATTCTCCTGAAGATTTTCTGATTAGCGAAAAGTGGGTTCTTTAGCCTATCGGGCAATATCAATGGCTCTGGTGGCCATTGTTTTCAAAGTTTCCACCGCCGTGACATTGGCCTCATATGCCTTGGATGCGGACATTAAGTTGACTACTTCGTGAATGGGGTTGACGTTGGGAAGCGTTACGAAACCCTGGGTATCGGCATCGGGATGTCCCGGGTTGTAAATTCTTTTGCCAGGAGTTTGATCTTCCACCACCTCGGTTACTTGCACTCCCAAGGGCACTCCTGTCGCTGCCAGAGTTTGGTCAAAAGAAACCGCTTCCAGAACTGGGTCTCGACGTCGATATGGTTGCCCGTCAGGACCACGAGTTGATTCGGCATTGGCCAAATTGGAGGCGGCAATGTTAACGCGGGTACGTTCTGCCGAAAGCCCCGATGCGCTAATAGAGAGAGCAGATAAGAAATCCATGAGCCGACTCCTAAAAATTGCCAGTTTTTTTTGCTCGCTGGCAGGTTTACAGATTAGGCAACTCCGTCCGAGGCCACATAGCGAAGAATGGCCAGTTTTTTTCCGGCAGCTCGCGCGCAAGCTCCGTACTGCAGTGCGTTTTGAGCTAGCGAAGCCATGGTTCGGTCCAGGTCAACGCCATTACCATCAAGGCCTGGTTTGGTTCCTTGCGCCTCTACCAGGAATTGGCCATTCGCGCCGGAAGAATGCGCCAAAGCCGGAAGGCCAGGACGCGGAGAATCCAGCGGAATATGGGGAGCGAGGGCTTGATTTGATGGAGCCGACATGGCGGGCGAGGAGGAGGAGCCGGAGCCGGTCGGAAACGGACTTGAGTTTTGGGTAGCCATGGCTGCCTGAAAATCAATGTCTTGGGGCAAAAAATTGGGAGTATCGGCATTGGCCAAATTTCCCGCTAATACGTTATGTCGCAAAAGGCGCACGTCCAAAGAGCGTTCCAATGTACTTAACGTCTGATCAAAAATTTTCATGCTCGGCTCTCTGGGGAAGAAGATGGGCAGGCAACAATTGTTTCCTCGTCAAACGATTCTTCTAAAGGAACGCCTTCCTCACGCCACTGACGAAGTTTATTGCGCAAAGTGCGCAGACCGATTCCTAGGATGCGGGCGGCGTGGGTACGATTACCTTGCGTTCGCCGTAAAGCCTCGCCAATCGCCAGACGCTCCAAAGAATTGAGGTCGAGAGGAAAACTTACCGGAAAAGATCCTGGTATGCCGGTATGTGGGGCGGCAACATTATCTGCCAAACCAAGCTCACTCGAATGAGGAGAGGAAACCGTGTTAACGAAAAAAGGAGCTAAGGAAGTGGCTTTGAGTCCCAAATGGGTCACGTCTATAGACGTACCGCGGCAGCGAATGAGTGATCTTTCTAAAAGGTTACCAAGCTCACGCACATTGCCGGGAAATCTTTCTCGGAGGAGAGCCTGCAATGCCGCGGAAGTGAGCAAAGGGGGCGCAATGCCCAGTTGGTCAGCGGTTTCTTTCAGAAGCTGAGCGCAAAGATCAGGCAAATCCGCACCACGTTCGCGCAGCGCCGGAAGCCGAATGGGAAACACATTGAGTCGATAATATAGGTCGGCACGAAATTGACCATTGGTTACCATACGAGCCAAATCGCGGTTGGAGGTAGCAATCACCCGAATATCTACCGGAACCGGACGATGTCCTCCCACCCGGTCTACTTCACGCTCTTGCAAAACTCGCAGTAGCTTGGCTTGCAAAGGCAAAGGCATTTCGGAGATTTCGTCTAAAAGCAAAGTACCTTTGTCCGCTTGTTCTACTTTCCCGGCCCGGCGTTCAGCCGCCCCGGTGAATGCTCCCCGTTCATGACCAAAAAGCTCGCTTTCTAGAAGCTCGGCAGGAAGGGCTGCGCAGTTAACGGCTACGTAAGGGCCATCTCTGCGTGGAGAGCGACGATGAATAGTGCGCGCTACCACTTCTTTGCCGGTTCCGCTTTCTCCCAGCAGTAAAACAGTGGTGGGGGCAGGGGCAACATCGCCAATCGCAGCAAGTACTTCTTGCATCGCCGGGCTATTGGCAACCAGCCTTGGTTCGCGACGCGAAGGCATGGAAAAAACTGCGGCAGAAAGACTCATCGTGCCTCCATCGAGCGCTGAGTGCGCGCACGAGTTAACACTTGCTCAGCCTGTGCCAAATCGGACGATGGGTCAATTTTCTTAGTGGAAACAGTATGTTGGGTTCTCTCTGAAGCTGTCAAGCCTTCGACAATAGCCTTCCATTTAGCGCCAGCTAGCTGACGCTTGGAGAGCTGCGTTTGCGCGTATTCGACAATAACTTCGGCGCGAATGCGGTCTTTTGCAGCCAGATACATCTCGGCGGTGCGCGCTAGATGGTCAGAAATACTCCTGGGGGGAATTTGGCTAGTAATAGCTGCCAACAAGTTGGCGCCAAATTCTGGTGCGCCTAAACCTTCTGCACGATTGGCAGCGGCGCGTACCATTTCGTTGGACAAAGAACCGTTTCCCCGATTAGGAAGCGCCAAATACAAAGTCATGGGCAGTATTTGCGGAAGAACTTGGGGATCGCGAAGAACAGCCAGTACCATTTTTTTGCAAAGTATGGGAGCCACATCGGTCACCGCCAGACGGTCGGAAGCGCGAAACCGCTCGATTAGTAGCATTGCCGCCTCGGAACCTTTTCCCAACAAAATGAGAGTACGCGCGTGTCTTAACTCCATTTCAGTGCGCATGGGCTCAGGCAGTCCTGCCGATTCAAATGTCTGATTAATACGGGAAAAGCAAGAACCGGTGAGTTCACATTCCCGGGCAAGGGCAAGCCGACCGAAATTACCCTTTAGTTGGCCTTTCTTATACCAAGCAATAGCCAATTCGGTTTGTTTGGCAGCGAGGGCAATGTCTCCTAGGCGAAGCGCAGCATAAGAAGGACGCGAAGCAAAAGCATTCTGCAAGTACCCAATAGCCTTTTGGTGGTGGTCGGCAATAAAGGCACATTCAGCCTTACTGGCGTCAGTAGAGCCTGGGCAAGAATCACCTAAGTCAAAATTTTCCGGGGAGTAAAAAACACTAGGCGGGCCTTCGTCTCCGGGCCGAACAGGAATGCCTCGTAGTCGAAATAAATCGAGGTACCGCTTTCCTCTCTTAGTTACTAGTTGAGCATTCAGTTGCTTAGTGGTGCAACGCATGCGCACGCCACCATAAAAACTTTCTACTACTGGGCACAATCCTCCCTGAAGGCGTGACAATTGGCGGAGTAGAACTTCTTTGTCCCTCGTTTCTAATTCGATCGCTCCCTGAAGTGCCTCCATCTGCAAACGCAAAGGCCCGCGCATACTGGGCAGCTCAATGCGCTCGGCAGAAAAAATCGTCGCCGCTATTCCTCCTGGAACCGGCTTGACCGAAGGGGTGGCAACCAATAATGCGGCGATTACGCTTACCAGCATGAATACCAGTTAAATGCAGCACTCATGCCGGCTGTACACAACTAAAGCGACCACTAGCTACCCAGTTTTACTTCTACGACGCAGCTTTTCTACCAAAGTAGTCCGCTGCAAACCAAGCAGCTCAGCAGCAGCCTTGCGGTTTCCATGGGTGTATTCCAAGGCAGCATCAATATAATTTTCCTCTAGTCTTCGAAGCATGGCACATAAATCAATAGGGAAGGAAATATTGTCTGGGATAGAGATTTTGGCTGGGGGGACTATATGCAGAGGAGGGCGAGGTCGATTGTCGTTGGGCGCAGCGGGCGCAGCAGGCGCAGTGGTTGCAGCAGGAGTATCCGCAAGAAAAGGGGTCGAATTAGGGGGAGCAGTAGCGGCGGCAGTCGCAGAAGGATTACACGATGGTAGAAAATGCGCAGAGGGAGAATCGCTCATTCCTCGCAGCGGCGGGGGAAGGTCGCCTAAGCGAACCACCGGGCTCTCGCAGCATACCGATAGTCTTTCCACCATGTTTTCCAGCTCGCGCACATTTCCTGGCCAATCGTATCTTTCTAATTGGCGCAGGGCGGCGGCGTCCACCGGTCGGGATTCCCCATGCTTACTCCAAAAAGAGTTGAAAAGTGGCACTATGTCGCCTCGGCGCTCGCGTAGCGCCGGCAGCTCTAATGGGCAGACCAGTAGACGATAAAAAAGATCGCGGCGGAATCGACCGGCGTCTACTTCGGCCGCAAGATTTCGATTAGTAGCCGCAACTAAGCGAAAGTCGGCGGGAATCGATTCCATGCTTCCTACCGGCTCATAAGTACGTTCCTGGAGAACGCGCAGTAATTTTACTTGTAACGAAAGGGGTAGCTCCCCGATTTCGTCGAGAAAGAGAGTTCCTCCTTCAGCAAGAGCAATACGTCCCCGTCGGGAAGTAACCGCTCCGGTGAAAGCTCCCTTAGCGTAACCAAAAAGCTCACTCTCTAGCAGGGCTTCAGGAATGGCGCCGCAATTCACCGAAACTAACGGATGGCCTGATCGGCGGCTTTTTTGGTGCAGAAGGCGGGCAAAAACCTCCTTTCCTGTACCAGTTTCTCCAGTTATCAACACAGTAGCATCGGTGGCAGCTATGCGGCTACAAGTGCGAATTACGTCTACGATAGCCGATCCTTCCGCGTGAACAATTTCGAAAGGTCGAGTTTTTTTTTCTGTTGTAGCAACCTGGGACATAGGCTTCTCGGCTCCTCGCGTCAGGTCAGTGACCAACACGAAACCAAGCTAGAGCAAGCATAGGGCCAAAGCGCCAGACTGTTGAATCACTGTCAGAACTTCGGCGCAACCAAGCAACTGGCCGGGTTAATATCCACCCCTTCGAAAAGAGTCACCGGCGAATGATTCCTAGCCAGCAGGCAGGCAACTGTTTGTATTAACTTGTATTAGCGAAAAAAATTAGAAAGGAGCGTGCGATTACTTAAGGATGGGTTCGAAAAGACCGCATTAGAAAAATCCAACCCAGCTAATAAACTGCGCCACCTTGGTGACGTCTCGCCAGTCGACAAACTCTCGACTTTTGACCTACGGTCCTATGCTCGCGTGATCGGTAAGAGGAATTGCCGTGTCAGTATCAGAATTACACCCCCCAAGCACCCGGCCGGAATTTTGCTTGCATTGCCTGGCATGAATCAGACCTTGCCGATGGAACAAGAAATGTATCGGGGGCCGGTAGGCACTCTGGTGCTTCTACTCGATGAGCTACCTTTAGGAGTGCTGGGGCTAAGTGAAGATGGTGAAATTATTGAGTCTAACCAAGCGGCTACCAGGCTATTAGATGGACCCTTAAGCAAGGTACTCCGTCAAAAACTGACTGAAATTTGTGGTTGCTCCGGGCCTATGGAGCAATCTGCGGAAGTGGTGTTCGGAGCAGGGGGAATCGGACAAATTCGTATCATTTTAGCGCGAGCAGCGCATCGCGCGGGGTTTTTGGCCATTGTAGAGCAAAGTGCTCAAATACGATTACGTACCGAAGTAAAAGCTTTGCGTTCAATGCTAGCAGTGGCAGCAGAAGCGGTTCCTCCTCGGGAAGCGGCGGTACGGGCACTAAAAACCATTAGCGGTTCGTTGGCCGGATGCATGCTGGTTCTGCACGAAATCGATGAAGAGACAAGAAGCCTAGTGTGCGTTGCGCAAGCGGGATTCAGCATATCACTAGAAGGACTGGCCCAACCCTTTTCTTTAGACCCCGCGGCTTCCACTCTTGGTCGGGCGGTGGCCTTTTGCCAGCCAGTACATTTGCCTAGCCTTGCCCGATCTCCTTTTGCGGCGGAACGAGCTTTGGTGAAACCCGATGAAAAGGTGGCTTTGCTGGCCATTCCAATTCGCCTGGCAGGCAGACCTTCAGGAGTGGTTACGGTTTTTCATCCCACCGGAGTTTTGGGCGATGGCGAGATGCGCATGATTCAGGGCCTGGCCGATGCTCTAGGCACGCTGTTGGAACGTTCGCGGGCAGATGCAGTCATGGCAGCAGAAGTATCAGCTAGGCGCTCGTTAATGGAAAACCTTCCCGATGCAGTGGTAGAGCAAGGAGCCGGTGGGGTCATTTCCATGGCTGCGGGTAGGCTTAAGCCTATTCTTGGCAGAGAATCAGAAGAAGTCGAAGGGCTTTCGCTAGATGAATTGGTGGTGGAAGAAGAACGCCAGAAGTTCTTGCAGTTGTTGCGGGAAGCGCCAGTGGGAACGCCCACGACTTCCGAATTTCTAGTACTTACCCCCCAAAGCAAGCGCATTCCTTGTGAGGTGTCGATAAGTTGCACCGGACATGGCGAGAACATGGTTTGGCGGGCAATTTTTCGAGATTTATCGGCCAGACGCGCATTGGAAGCTGACGTAATGCGAGCCCGAGAGATTGCCACCCGCCGCGAAAGGCTGGCGGCTATTGGTCAACTGGCGGCAGGAGTAGCTCACGAAATAAATAATCCGTTGTCTTTTGTGAAAAGTAATCTAAACACCATGACTAGCTACCTGGATGAGCTGTCTAAACGTTTGGTTTTACCCTCGGTAAAAGATGCGCCCCACAGCCTAGGAACCACCACTAACGGTGACTTGACCATCGAAGAATTGGTGCAAGAAATCAGGGAAATGGCTGCCGATTCGCGAGCCGGTTTAGACCGAATTGCGGGAATAGTGCAGGCGCTTAAAGGCATGACTCGTAATCGTGGGGAAGAGCGGGTAGTGTTTAGTCCCCAAAAAGTCTTTGAAGAAGCAGTACTTATATTTCGAGGAGCAAAGCAAAAGTGTGAAGTCAATTTGCAAATTGGAAACTTGCCACCGATCAGCGGTTCCCCCGGTTCTTTGGGGCAGGTGATACTAAACTTGTTAGAAAATGCCCTAGACTCCATGGGAGGAGCCGGAACCATATTGCTGGAGGCAAGAGAGTTTGAAGGTAAACTGCGGATGGTAGTGAAAGACACCGGGTCGGGAATTCCTCCCGAAATTTCCTCACGGATTTTCGAGCCATTCTTCACAACCAAGGAAAACGGCGGCACCGGCTTAGGATTATATATTTGTCATGAAATCGTTAAACAAATGAATGGGGAAATCAGTTTTCGCAGCAGCCCGGGAGACACCAGCTTTGTGGTTGACTTTCCTTTGGCGTAGGTTGCGGGATCGAGAAAACTGTTAAGGATTAATTGCCTTGCCGCAATTGGTACGCGGGTGGCATGGTGGTTTTCTGCAGACATGGCGGTGATGTCAAAAATAAAATGTGGAATCCGCTTGAGCGTGCCTGGAGGTAATACTTGGCCTAGAGTTATCACTTATAGTCGTATCAATTTTTTAATTGATTATTCATTAGAATATCGGTCTCCGGTCGTGGCCAGCGACGTTGTCTGCTAGGCTTTCTTTTTGAGTACGCAAAGTCTTAGAATACATTCTTGCTAATGTAATTATGGAATCCGAGTCTTATTTAGAAAAGTATTAATTAAAAAATATCTTTGTAGAACCAGGGGGACATATGCCTAATAGAATGACAAGCGCTACCATCCTGCACCTTTCCGACATTCACCGCACGGAAGACGAACTTGTAACCAATGATAATATCATCTTTGCATTAAAAGCAGACTTACATCGTCAACAAAATGAAGAAAAATTGCCTAAACCAGACTTGCTGATCATTTCGGGCGACCTCACTCAATCAGCGAAAAAAGAAGAATATGACGAAGTCTATAATCTGATTAATGAGCTAAAAAATGAATTGACAGTTCCAGAGTTCAGCCGCGTAATTTTGGTGCCAGGTAATCACGATATTAATTGGGCTATTAGCAAACAGAGTGTTAGTCAAGAGGTCAAAAACGGAAAACGTAAGTCAGATAAATCAGACTTGGCAATTGTTGATGAAGAAAAGTATTCAAAACGGCTCGATCCGTTTCGCGACTTGTATGGCCGAATATATGGGCGAGAATACGGTATCAAGCGTAAGTATCAGTTTGACGTATGGGAATACCCCGAGTTTGGAATTTGCATAGTAGGATTGAATAGCTGCGACGGCATTGATCACTCGCAATTTAAAGGCGGAATTTATGAAGAAGCAGTTTATAATGCAGAGAAAAAAATCGTCAATAAGCAGCTCCTAAAGATCGCCGTTTGGCACCACGACCTCAATTGGCTGGGCAAAGCTGGGCAAGATGATTGTTTAGATCCCTCTATACTTGGACATCTCGTTGATCTTAAATATGGTTTAGCATTATGTGGGCATACTCACCGCGCAGACTTTAATGTCTTTCAGTACCCGGGCTTTTGTATGCCTGTGATAGCCGCAGGCTCTATATGCGCTGGACCGCGCCAGCGAGAAGAAAGTATTCCACGTTTATATAATCTAATTCATATTAATGGCAAGATGGCGAGGGTAAATACTCGCTCGCGTCAAACCAAAGATCTTCCTTGGCGACCATATACCAATTGGGGAAAACCGCCTGTCGCGTACTTTGATATCGAGCTATCAAAACCTCGTCGTTGGCATTGGATGATTATTATTCCTGTACTACTTGCTTGTATATTGTACCTATTTCTCATTGTACGAACAGATGGAGGAGACGATGGAACACGAGGTATAGATCTGCTCAACAAAGGAAATTATTCCGGTGCAGTAGCAGCCTTTGTGCAAGCACAAAAGAAAGACCCCGATAACGAGGTTTGGTCGGTTTTTCTTCGCGATGCGCAAGCGAAACAAAAAACAGTAGAAAACAGGGAAGAATCGAGACTTCTGGATAAAAAGGTGCGCGAGCTAGCAGAGCAATTTAGGACATCCGAATCTCAATCCAAAAATCAGACAGTTGATGAATGGACCAGCCGGCCGCTAACAATTCTTCTTCTTACAATTGATGAAAGCGGAAATTCAACAACAGACCTTCGAGAAAATGCTGTTTTGGAAACATTGCTACGTTACGAGATTGATAAGGAATCATCGAATTCACGCATCCAAACGGTGGAACACAATAGTCTCATCTTGAATAAAGTTATCGACCAGCTCGATTTGAGTACTTCTACGCTTGCAAAAAATTCTGATGTACAGATTGGCTTGGGTCGCGTTTTCGGCGCGCGGCTGTTGGGCGTTGGAATGCTTGCTCGTTCTAACACAGATACTGGTATAGAAGCCAACCTCATCGTGCGTGTTATTGAAACGGAAACAACTAGAGTAGTAGCAGTAGCGTGTCTTTTCGGCAAGCCTGCATGAAAGGTAAAAACCAGCGGAGTAGTGTCATGGGTCACCAAAGAAGGAGACCCAATGACAAGCGAGCAAGAGCGAGCAGCGCTGATAAAGCAAGCACAAGAAAAAGCAGCAGAATGGC
>JBNKEI010000151.1:0-64795 GCA_050288705.1 Myxococcales bacterium | reverse complement strand
CTCCATGAAATTCCGGTCTCCGAAAGAGGGTCTTCCTGGCCCACGACGCGATTTCAAGAAACCACGAATTTGAGACCACTTACTCTCTTCCAACGACAATCGTAACGCCATCCAAAGCCTAAACCAAAGGTCAGATCGGAATGCAAGCTGGTCTTTCGACTGTGGCGCCCCCTGGATTCCCGCTTTCGCGGGAATGACGGAGGGCGTGGTGCTGGATATGGGGACACGCCCTAGTCTTAGCGTCGCCCAGCAAAGCGTCGCCCAAGTTTGACCAGGTTTTCACGCTGCATTTATGATAGTTACCTAATGGTCCCTAAAACCACAGGGGAGCGTCCAGGTGAACTGGTCGCCGAACTAGGAAGCCGTGAAAGTTTTTTCTTGGTTGCCCCCAATGCTATGGAACGCGGGCTGACTCGGGAAGAAAAAGCGCTGGTTTCCAATATGGGAGGGGGCTGTCCCTTGGGTGAGCTGCTTTCTCGCTGCGGGTTGCCAGAAGCCAAGGCAGTGGCTCTTTTGCAAAGTCTGAAAGTGCGGGGAATACTGCTTCAAGGTAAAGATGGGCAACCAGATTCCTCTTCTTTCCCTTCTAGTCGGAATAACCGGCCGTCAAGCGTCAATAATATAGGTACTGCAAATACAACTAGGGCTTGCGAAATCACGCCGTTGGCAGAGGAAAATGTTGAGCTAGACGAGGTCCGCAAAAAGGAGATACTCGAACACGAAGCTCGGGCAAGCTCGGAAGATCTATTTACCATTCTTGGGGTTGATCGTGGGGCAGGCTCTACAGAAATCAAAAAGGCTTATTATGGGCTGACCAAACGTTTTCACCCCGATCGCTACTATGGAAAATCGTTGGGATCTTTTCGAGAACGTATTGAATACATTTTTAAGCGGTTTACTGAGGCCCAGACCATACTTTGCGATCCGGCTCGACGCCAAGCCTATTTTGCTGAGCACCCAGAGTTAAACCGGCCTCAAGGGCCGACGGTGGTGGGAGAGCGCTCTCAAGAACGTCGCATGCGTTTCGCTCGGCATCCTTACCTGGCCAAGCATGGAAAATTTCGCGAGCTGATGAATCGTGGAAAGGAATTGATGGAAAAAGGCGAATTCGCGAAAGCTCTTGCTGATTTTTCTCTGGCCGAACAAGTGGCGCCCACCAATCGCGACCTAGCGGAACTAGCGCGTCGAGCAAGGCAGGCTGATTGCCAAATACGAGCGCAAAGCGAATACAAAGAGGGCGTTGCGGCAGCCACTCTTGGCAACATCGAGGGGGCGGTAGCGCGTATAAAAACTGCTTGCCAGCTTGATCCCCTTAACTCGGAATACGCTTATCACGCTGCTCGTTTGTTGCTGCAATTTGGTGGTAAAACCGAGCTTCGAGAAGCCCATGGGTTCGCGCGTCGGGCAGTGGAGCTTGCTCCTAACAACGTAGAGTACCGCATGACCTTTGCGAATTTGCTGTACCAAGCTGGCCTAGAGAAAAATGCTGTCCGCGAGTATGAAACCGTACTTAGACAGGAACCCAACTATGTTCCTGCTAAAGAACAATTAAAGAAGCTAAAACGGAAATTCTGACCTGCACTATTAAGGTAGACGGCCTGCCATGGAATGCGACTCGGTGATTGGCATTGACTTGGGCACCACCAACAGCGTAGCTGCAGTCATTCGTGGTGGTCAGCCAATGGTAATTCCTAACCGATCGGGCTCGAAGGTTACTCCTTCGGTGGTCGCAGTAGCTCTCAATGGAAAACGTTTGGTAGGAGCTATTGCTAAACGCCAAGCAGTTATTAATGCGCCAAATACCGCTTTTGCTATCAAGAGATTAATCGGCCGAAAGTATTCTAGTGAAGTAGTGCAGCAATCCCTTCGGCTTCTTCCTTATAAACTAATTGCTGGCGCACATGACGATATTCGGATTGTATTAGGAGAAAAAGCCTATTCTCCTTCAGAATTATCAGCTATGATTCTTGCAGAGATGAAAGCCAATGCGCAGGCCTTTTTAAATACCCCAGTCAACCGGGCAGTTATTACTGTTCCTGCCTATTTTAACGATAATCAGAGACAAGCAACTAAAGTGGCGGGAAAAATTGCTGGGTTAGAAGTGTTGCGCATTATCAATGAGCCTACCAGTGCAGCCTTAGCCTATGGATTGGGAAAAAAGATTGAAGGCACGATAGCGGTATTTGATTTAGGAGGAGGAACCTTCGATATTTCCATTTTGCGGGTTTCCGATGGCATTTTCGAAGTGATAGCGTCGGGAGGCGATACTTTTTTGGGAGGCGAAGATTTTGACAATCGTATTATTGAGCGCATTGCTTTTCGTTTTGGAAAAGAACATGGAATAGATCTTCGTAAAGATAAAATGGCTTTGCAACGGCTGCGAGAGGCTGCAGAAAAAGCAAAATGCGAGCTGTCTTCGGTATCAGAGACGCAAATTAGTCTTCCATTCATATATACCGACAACGAATCTCAAAATGCATTGCATCTCGATTTTGCGTTAAACAAAGAAATATTAGAGATGATTTCTTCCGATTTGGTAGAGCGATGCATTGACCGTTGTCAAAAAACTCTAAAAGAAGCGAAGGTAAGAACTACCTCAATACGCGAGGTTATTTTGGTGGGAGGAATGACCAGAATGCCCGCAATAATAGATGCTGTTAAACAGTTTTTTGGTAAAGAACCTTGCAAGGGTGTTCACCCGCAGGAAGTGGTAGCGCTTGGCGCGGCCATAGAGGGTAATACTTTGGTTCAGGAGTCTCCCAACATCATACTGTTAGATGTAACCCCCCACTCGTTAGGAGTCGGGGTAGTGGGAGGATACGCGCATTCTCTTATATCCAAAAACACCACGATACCGGCCTCAGCAACGGAAGTTTTTTCTACTTCTTGCGACTACCAGACATCGGTTCGAATTATGGTGTTACAAGGAGAAAGCGAGATCGCCGCTAAAAACGAATTATTGGGTGAGTTTGTTCTTTCTGGTTTACGGCCAGAGGTACGTGGCGGGGTGGAAATAGCAGTAACTTTCGATATTGGGGTGGATGGCATTTTATCGGTTTCTGCGCGGGATAAATTAACCGGAAGAAAGCAATCAGTTACTTTTACGGCGTCTGGAGGCTTGACCCAAGAAGAGCTGGAAAAGATTCTCGATGAGCAGCGTGATTTTCTCCTAGAAATGCAAGTGGTGGAGGAGCTGAGCAAAAAGCGAATAGTAATGAACGAATTAGCTGCAGAATTGGAAGCAACGTTAGCTCGCTCGCGTGAGCACCTCTATCTCTATGCCGGACAGATTGAGCCTGGCATGATCGAGAAAATGGAACATCAAGTGCATCTTGCTTCTGAATTGGCCGGGAAAGACTTGAAAGCAGTAATCAACTGTAGTGATGAGCTTGCTATTATGTTAACCACCTTGCGGGGAATTCTGGCGCGTTTAGGAAAACCTGTTTAAATAAAAGGAATTTTTATTTGGGCCGAAAAAATCCATTTTCCAAGCCAAGTACAGTTATATTTAGTGCCACTCGTAGTCCTTTTGATTCTTCTTTTCGTGCAAAACAATTACACGGGTCAATGACCACGCTCGATGTTCCCCTGCAGCAGCCACCTCTTACTGACTGGACCACCTTGAGAGCAACTGCTGATCAGGTAATTCTGTCCAAACTAGAAAGCGAAATAGGAGATCTTACGCGATCGCCCAAACTACGAATGTCCTTGAAAGAAATTGTTTGGCTAAATCTCGATCACCGAGCTGGATTCTTACTTTCCCGGGTAGATGGAAAGCTAACGTTCGAAGACTTATTTATGTTATCGGGTATGACCCGACTAGAAACAGCGAAAATTCTTACCCGTCTTCTGCAAGAAGGGGTTATTGAATAATTGCTTGGAAGTAATAGCGTATTTATTATTCGTCATTGGTCATGGAAGTACCTGTGAAGTTGTTTTCTCCCAAAAGACGTTGTTGCAACATTGCTAATTGAGCTTCGAGACTGGCATCAATCGTTCCGCTCTCTGTTTCGATAATACAACCTCCGCGAGCAACGTCCCCGTCTTCCTTTATGGCAATGTCTTTGATCCTTCCCAGCATGTCCAATAGTTCTTTACGTTTTTCGCGAATAATTTTGGCGTCTTCCGGGTGAATACGCAGAACAATTTCTCGTTGTTGCCGAACATTTTCCACCGCTTGTGCGACAATAGCCAAAATAGAGTGTTGGTCAATTTCCAGTGACCGGCCAATTATTTTCTCGGCGATTACTAAAGAAAGGCGAACCAATTCTGATTCTGATGCGGCAATGATTTCCGCAGCCTCCGTTCGGGCTTGAAGAAGAATTTCGGTCACCTGTGCCAGACCCTGTTGGTATCCTTCCTCTTGAGCGGTGGCCAGCATTTCTTCTCTTTCTTGAGATGCCTGCTTGCTGATTTGAGCCGCTCTTAGCTCTGCTTCGCGAATAATTCCTTTGGCCTTCTGGTGGGCGTCGTAGGTGGCGGAATCGACTACTGGGCGAGCTTGGCGCAAAGGCAACCGATCAGGAAGGGAAGCTGTAAGGTTGTCGCCCTTAATAATTTTGCCGGCCATAGGTGTTCCCTCACCGTTTGTTGCTACTGCAGGGTCTTTCTGCAAGAAGCGAAAAATCCCTGCTTCGCGCGTGGTTGATTTCTAGGGTATACCACAACTTGTGGTGGCTCCATAAAGCAAGTTGCCAGGCAGGCAGGAGTCATGATTGGGTTAGCTTGTTAATCAGTGCTGATACCCCCCCAACTTTGTTCTTGGTAGACCAGTGGCGAGATTGCCATCTGCAAACTAGTTTTCCGTTGCTGGCAATTAGTTGTCAGAAACAGAAAGCCAGCAGAAAGAGGGAGAACATAAATGAAGCGAATTGCTAGTCTTGTGGCCGTAGCAGCGATGATGGTAGGGGGAGTATCGTCGGCATTTGCCCAAACTAAGCTGGATGACAGTCAGTTGGATAATGTTTCCGCAGGGATACTTAACGGCAATTTCAATTTCTCACCGGTTTGGGTAGATCAAGATGCCTATGCACTGTCCTATCAGTCTCAAATTGCTCTTTTCGGAATTCAGTATGCGGAAAACACTGCGAAGAATAAATCATGTGTTGATGTTTATGTTGATCAGACTAACATAGATGTTTTTGGTTTCTAAATCTATGTAAATCGCACAATGTCCGGGGTCGATCCTTTGCGGGATTGGCCCTTTTTTAGTAGGCGATTGTTTTTATTGGTTACACAAGGCCGCCACCACCTTTGCTCGCTTTGCGCCTATGTTTTCAGTTGCTCCGCATCCTTAGGCCTGGACTTTTCGGATTGGGATCTCTGCAAGTATACTTGCAAGTATACTTGACTTGTTCTCATTTTTGCTCCAAATTTAAAGAGTCTAGTTGTTTTGGAGGTTGTTATGCCGCAAATATCTTTGTACATAGATGAGTCAACGCTCAAAAAAATAGAGAGTGCCGCATTACGTCAACATGTCTCTATATCGAAATGGGTTACTGAGCAAATTCGTGCACGTGTTGAGCCGATATATCCGCCACACTTTGAGGAGCTTTTTGGTTCAATTTCTGACGAGACTTTTATGCGACCTGAAGAGCCTTCATTTGATTTAGATACATCAAGGGAGGGCTTCTAGATGTATTTTCTTGATACCAATACATGCATTTATTATTTGAAGGGGAAATACGAATCAATAAAGAAGAAAATACTCTCAACTGCTCCTAATGACATAGCAATACCATCCGTCGTGAAGGCTGAATTGCTGTTAGGAGCTTATAAGAGCAAGAATCGTGAAGACAATTTAGAAAAGTTAGAAAAGTTTCTTCAACCGTTTGAAGTTTTTCCTTTTTTTGATTTAGTGACTTATGTATATGCTGACATTAGAAGTGTTTTAGAGAAAAATGGACAGCTAGTAGGGCCAAACGATTTAATAATTGCTTCAATTGTTAAGTTTCATGAAGGAACTTTGGTTACAAATAATATAGATGAGTTCAAGAGAATAAACGGATTAAATATTGAAAACTGGATTTGATGAATAAAGGAAATTAAGTGGTTATCGGCTTTGATAAGAGGTCAAAACGGTTGACAGATAGCTAGGCGAATTCATTACTACAAATCAGGTAAATCTATGTAAATTGCATAGTGTTCCGGGTTGAGCCTTCGAGGTTCGGCCTTTTTTTGGGTAGGCGATTCTTTTGTTTCTTGGACACCTGATTTTGGTTTTGCCTATTTGTGGCGCATACAATTGGGAAGCTTGGAATTCGCCAATACTAATCAAATTTTCACATTGTTGCTGTGAAGAGCTTTCTAAAAGTTAGCGGGCAGCAACAGTGAAGAAAAGAGAGGATTATAACCTTATGAAATATCTTGCCATGATACTTGCTTTGACTGCCTTTGCAGTATCGCCAGTGTATGCAAATGAAAAGACTACTGACGCTCCTGTACCTATGACTGATGTTCAGTTGGACCAAGTGTCTGCTGGTTTCCTAGATTTCAACATCGCTCCAGTGATTGTGGTTCAAATACCTGTTGCAGTGACTACTCAGATTGGTATTGGATGGGAAGTGTATCAGGGAGCGTTGACTGCGGCTGGAGCTGAGTCGGATCTTGCCAGTATCAACGGCATTTTTGGTGGTGGACTCTAACCTCACTGGCATTTGTCCGGGCCGTTTTTCATAAATGGCCCGCTTTAACCTCCTACGGTATTCATGAAAATTGCATCCCAAATGACCTTGTTGTTGGCGCCAATTGGTGTCTTTGCTGCTATGTTTTGGTCTACTGAGCCATTGGCGAGTAGTGCCCGAATTCGTGGACGAATGCCAGTGGTCTCAATGTTGGAAATGCGCCAGGCCCAGGTGGTAAAGCAAGGATGGGACCTGACTTGCGGGGCGGCCGCGCTGAGCACTATTCTAAGTCATCAATTTAATGACCCTATTGGGGAGTTAGAAATTGTTCAATCTTTATTGCAGAAAACAACCCCAGAAAAAGTTAAAAAACGTAAAGGCTTTTCTTTGCTGGATCTAAAAAGGTTTTCCGTTTCTCGCGGTTATCTTGCTGAAGGGTACGGAGAGCTGGAAGTTGCTGATTTGCTTAAGCTTGCTCCGGCGATAGTCCCCATCGAAGCGGGGCAGTATAATCATTTTCTAGTTTTTAGGGGAATAGAAGATGGTCACGTAATAATAGTTGACCCGGCATTTGGCAATCGGACCATGACACTGAGTCATTTCCAAGAGCTTTGGTCTTTGCGAATTGCTTTTGTGGTACGCAAGGCAGGACAAAACATAGCAGCAGCTTTAAAAAAAGGCGCTTACCGCGCCTCAATAGTTTCCCGGCCAGTAATCCGTCACAGAGTAACCCCAATGTATCGATAGGGTTTCCATAGGGGGCCTAATATGAAATTAATTACTGTTTTTTTTATCACAGTCGCATTGGTTTTGCTTGCTACCAACGCTAACGCAGCAACGCAATCAGGCGGACAATCATCTTCCCAAAAAGCTGCCACTCTTCAGTTGGATGACGAGGAGGAGGATGATGAAGTCCGAGCATTGGAAAGAGCGTTGGTGCAAAAAGGGGGGCTGCTTCTTCCCAGTTTGGGATTAGAAATAGCCCCGTCTGTTGCCTATTCTTTGGTAGGCAGTGATTCCGTATTCTTTTCCGAAGAAGGAGCTGTACCCCTAAAAACCCGTATTCACTATTTGCAGAATTCATTAGTAGGTCGTTTAGGTCTTCCCTGGGACTTTCAGGTAGAGGGAAAAGTTTCTTACGCAGGAGCCAGGCGAAATACCGTACTTGCAAAAAGTATTTCTAGAAATCAAGAAAGCTGGGGAATAGGAGATTCGCAAGTAAGCTTAACCTATCAACTTTTTCGCGGGAGAAGCAGTATTCCTGACCTGCTCTTAACCGCGTTTTATAAATTACCCACTGGAAGCAGCCCATACAAGGTTGAAGCCAATCGCTTGGCTCTGGGCAATGGTTTGCGTTCTTTGGGGGGTACGCTATCACTAATAAAAACTAATGATCCCCTGGTATTTCTTGCTAACCTCTCTTACGAAGTTCCTCAAAAAATACAAGCATCGATAGGAGATTCAAGCGGAACTCTGAAGGTAGGAAACCAATTGGAGGTTATGATTGGGGCTTTGTTAGCAGTAAGTCCGGACACTTCACTTTCTTTTGCATTGAATCAAAAATATTCTCCGGTCAGTCGAATTGATGGAAAAGAATTGGCGGGTACCGATAGCGTAAGCCATACATTCCAATTGGGGGTGGCGGTGGTGGTTTCCTCGGACTTATTTTTAAATATTACCAGTGGTATAGGTTTAACTGCTGACGCGCCTGCTTTTCAACTTGGTATATCCGCGCCCATTCGAGTTTTCTAGGCAAGAAGAATTTCATCGACGCTTCTGCGTGTCGCCTCTGCATGTCAAGGATGCCCGGTAATAGTTGGCGTGCTACTTTAGGGATATGCTTTCTAAAAGAGGGAGCATAGGAGGGTAAACCATGGAAGTGACCGACCTAATGGAAAGAGCTAAAGACGCCATTGCCGTGAAACGGGTATATGGTGAGCCGTATGAAACCGGTGGAGTGGTCATGATTCCGGCTGCGGCAGTCATAGGCGGTGGCGGCGGAGGAGGCGCCAACGAGGGGAAAACAGAGGAAAATGAAATTGGGGGAGGTTTTGGTTTTGGAGCACGCCCAGTAGGCGCTTTTGTAATCAAAGGCAGTGAAGTGAGCTGGCAGCCAGCCCCTGACTGGAATCGCATTGTGATGGGAGCGCAACTGGTATTTCTGGCTGGATTATTGGCAATAAGCTCCTTGCTTCGAGCCAAGCAGCGCATGCCGGCTTGGCCTAGAAGAAGCTTTTGGGCGCGTCGTTTCCGGTAAACCCCTAAGCCAACTCAATTTTTTCCATATAACGGGGAATGTGGGCCTTCCAGTCTGACCCTCGGGATTCGATGTGGCCTTTCATGGCTTGCAAGCCCGCATTCTCTCCATGTACACAAAAAACGCACTCCGGAGGAAATCTAAGCCCGTCCAGCCAGCGCCCAACTTCTTGGTGATCAGCATGGGCGGAAAATCCTTGCACGGTTTCGATGCGCGCTTCTACAGAAACCATTTCTCCGTGAATCTTGACTGTCGATGCTCCATCTTGCATAAGCCTTCCCCTAGTACCTTCGCTCTGATGTCCGACAAATAGAACGGTATTGCGGTTGTCGCGAAGGCGATTCTTTAAATGGTGCAGCACGCGCCCTCCGGTAGCCATTCCCGAGGCGGATATTATTATGCACCTACGAATTGAGTTAATCTTCTTTGATTCAGTGACGCTGCGAGCAAAGTGAACGCTTTTGGTGCAGAAAGGCCGTTTTCCGGCATTCAGCAAGGCGCTCATGGATTCATCATGCTCTTCAATTCGTTTTTCATAAAAGGGGGTAGCGTCTACTGCCATAGGGCTATCGACAAATACATTTTGTACCGGAATTCGGTCCTCTTCTTCTAATTCGCGAAGGTAATATAAAAGCTCTTGCGTTCGACCGACAGCAAAAGAGGGAATAATGGTGGCTCCTCCCCGGGTATAAGTTTCCGAAATAACGGAAGCCAAAGTGTCTTTGGGGTTTTCCTGGCCGTGAGTTCGATTTCCATAAGTACATTCAACTAGTAACCAATTAGTCTCGCTGATAGGAACAGGATTAGGAACAACCGGAGCATCAAATCGGCCCAAATCGCCGCTAAATACAATTCTATGTTGATTTGTTCCCGATTCCTGAATGGTAATTTCTATAGAAGAAGAGCCTAAAATATGCCCGGCGGGGCGAAAAACTACCGAAATGCCATCGGCCAATGTATGCGCTTTTTCATAGGCAATGCATTGAAATAAAGAAAGACTATTGTGAGCATCGCTTTCCGTAAACAGGGGGCGGGCAGGATTGTGTTTAGAATACCTTAATGAATTGGCAGTATGAGCCTCTTCTTCCTGTAATCGACCGGCATCGGGAAGAAGCAAAGAGCACAAATCGTTAGTAGCGTAAGTAGTAATGACAGGGCCACGAAAGCCATCTCTAATTAGAACTGGTAGATAACCAGAATGGTCAATATGAGCGTGGGTTAGTAATACGTAGTCTATTCGTTTGGGATCGATGGGCAGTTGTTGCCAATTGCGTTGGCGAAGCTCTTTTTTCCCCTGATAGAGCCCAGCATCGATAAGCAATGTTTTTCCGTTAACCTGGAGAACATACTTTGAACCACTGACCGTTCCCGCTGCTCCTAAAAATTGTATTGAAGCCAACTAAACCTCCTAATAGTAAAAGGACTAAACAATCAACTAAACAACTATACATGGTAATTACGAAACCAAATCTTCTGGCAACTACCAGTTTCCTTGAGCAATTGCCTCACGCTCGGCAATGAATTGTTTTACTCCGTCAGTAAGCGCTCGGGCAATGGATGTTTGCTTACGTGAAGTACGCAAAAGTTTTTCATCTTGTCTATTGGAAATAAACGCCAATTCTACCAAAACCGAAGGCATGCGGGCTCCAAGCAAAACGTAAAATAAAGCCTGTTTCACGCCAAGATTTCGAACTGGTCCTTTTCTTCCCTCTGATTCCGCGGCGATCAATTGCGATTGAATGGCGCGAGCAGCACTCAAAGAATCAGAAGTATTGGCTTTGGTAGCCAGATCAGCAAGCACAAACTGTAGTTCAGAAACCGAACGCTCGCTAGCGGCATTTTCCCGAGCAGCCAAACGAATTGCATAGCGATTACTAGTTACATTCAAGGTATAAGTTTCCACTCCCCGTAATTTTCGATTCCTATGGGCATTGCAGTGAAGGCTAATAAAAAGATCGCCCTTTTGGCGATTCGCAAAACGGGCGCGACTCTCTAGGCTTACAAACCGGTCTTTATCGCGGGTTAAAAAAACTTCGAATCCTTCTTTTTCTAGCTTGGCTTTTAGTTTTTTAGCAACTTGCAAAGTAACAATTTTTTCACGCAAACCGGTAGGGCCTATTGCTCCGGGATCGTGACCTCCATGGCCAGGATCAATTACAATTCGTTTGATTTTTAGACCAACCTGCACTGACAAAGGTATTTTACGGCCAGCCTTTTGGAGAGTTTGAATTCTATTTGCTCGTTCTTTTTTAGAAACCAAAGGTGTCGAAGAATCATCGGTCTTTTCTTCTTCCGAGTCGAGCTTGTCTTCGTCGTCTTCCTGCAAAGAATTAGCATTGGTATGATCAAGACCATTTTTGAGCAGCAAATTGGCGATTTCTATTCTTTCTTCCTGTATGGTGCTCTTTTTTTGGTATGGGGCTAGAGAAGAAAGAGCAGCTCGGGCTTTTTTACGCATATCGCCATGGAAGGCAACGGCAGCCCGAAAAGCAGCTTGGGCCTTGGCGGTATCGCCTTTGCGGTCCCGATAAATTAAGCCGATTTCCATCCATGCATCATCAGTCAATGAAGACTGGGGATAAGAACGCGCAAGCTCTTTATAGGTTTCGATGGAGAGTTTCAAATCGCGCTGCGCCAGCGAAACTCGGTAAAGATCAGAATAGAGACGAGCAGCGTTGAATAATGCCTGGGGTGCGCGTTTGCTTTCAGGATAGGCCTTGGCAACCTTTTCAAAGCGAGTGGCTACTGCCATCCATTGGTCTCGATACTGGCGTCGCCGGCGGTCGTTTTTAAGGGAATCATATTCTTTTTTGGCCTGGAAGTAGGCGGAGTTGGCTTTTGGGGAATCCCGCAAGTTTTGCTTATCTTGATTCTGATAAGAGGCCAGAGAAGAAAGCGCAGCTTGGGCCTGTCTGCGCATATCACCCTGGCAAGCAATAGCTTTGCTAAAAGCAGCACGGGCATCGGGATCTTTTCCTTGGTCGTGGTAAATTGACCCTATGGCAAACCAAGCATCATCAACTAAAGAAGACCGAGGATAAAGTTGGGCTAGTTTTTTGTACTTGCGGATAGAAAGCTGCCAATCGCGATTTACATAGGAAACATGCCAAAGATCGTAGTGAAGGCGGGCAATATTAAAAAGAGCATAGGGTGCATATTTGCTTTTAGGATAGGTTTTCGCAACTCTTTCGAATTGGTTAGCTATTGCCATCCATTGGTCTCGATACTTGTATTTCCGAGAGTTGTTTTTTAGACGGGCATATTCGTTTTTTGCTTGGAGATAGGCATCACGAGCAGTGTTTGCTCGCCGGGATTTTGCTTCAAGAGAAGTGGATAGCAGAAGACCAAACAAAGGTATTATGATGATGCCTAGTGCTTTATACATGGTCGCTCCCTTGCCCGGGCCATGTGAGCATGACCGATGTTTATCCGCAAATTTTTTGCTGAGTTATTTGTAGATCTGGTGGTTTTAGGATTGGTTTTGAACAGCCGTTACCGGCAAAGAAAGATGGAGGAAAGATGAGTGGTTTAGTGCTATTGGCTGCGTCGCTTCTGGCAGCGGTTCCGGAAATTGGTATTGCCGTAGCGGAGCGTACAGGTAGTAAAACCGCCAAACTAGCTTTGCTGCAAGCAGACCCGAGGTTAAGAGCACTATGCTTAGATACGGTGGGTTTTTCCCAAGAGGAATTGGAAAGCGCTAAAGCAGAACTTGCCGAGCAAAAAGTGTGGCTTTATCAAGGTCCGCTGATAATTTCCGAAGGTAAAGTAGTTGCCGTGGAAACTGGCTTTTCACCGACTAGTCCCTGTGCGGTATACGCAACTGCCGAGTTTAAGAAGACAGTTCCCGTAGCTTCTGCTAGCGACGTGCTGTGGGTTTCTTCTACAAAGTATCCTGCTCAAATTCGCCGTCCTGTGCGGCGAGGCGCCTTAGAAAAGGCACGCGCAGTTCTTCCGGAGGAAATGATTAAACTCTGCCAAACGCCAAAAGCAGTTAGTCAGCGAGGTGTTGAACGGGGTACGTTTGTAGGAATAATATGCACGCAAGGTGATTCTTCAATTTCCGCAATCGTTATGGTCCCAAAAAAAGGGTTGCCCAAGGTGGCTTTAGCAGAGCAAGGGGCCTTGCGGCTCTTAGATGTAATCGACCCCCAGCCCAGGGGAAACGAGCATCATTTAATCTTGGCGCGAGACTTGGCTGCGGGCCGACGTGTTGAGCTATGGAAATGGGACTCTTCCCAGGAGGCAATGACTAGAGTAGATGATGCTATCTGACCGTTTGTTAGAATGCCCGCCAATTTCGCGCGACTATTCGTTTTCTCTTCTCCCACGAAAATTCTTGCGCTCTAGCCACTGAACGCAAAGCTCACAGTAAATATGATGATCATGATTTTCTGGACCAGAATTGATTTCAAACGCTCTTGGCTCGCTCTTAGGCGCTTAGTCGTTCTGATTGCTTGTCCGATCGAGCTCGAATTCGCTGAGATAGGCGCTGCTTGGAGTTTTCCAATAGAGCATACAGAGTTGGAGTCACAACCAAGGTCAGTACAGTCGCCACTATCAAGCCAAAAGCTACCACTATAGCCATCGAACGCCACCACATTGTTGATTCACTGGACCATGCGATCGACATCTTGTGAAAATCGAAAGAAACACCGGTAATCATAGGTAGCAGTCCCAGAACAGTGGTAATTGCAGTTAAAAAGACTGGCCGAAGGCGAGTGGCGCCAGCAGCAACCACAGCGTCTACCAACTCCATGCCTCGTTCGCGCAGTTTATTAGTGTAGTCGATGAGAACTATGGAGTTGTTAACCACTACCCCAGCCAGAGAAATCACTCCTACTCCCGACATAATAATTCCAAAGGGTGAACGAAATAGGAAAAGACCTAGGAATGCGCCTCCCAGCGATAGAATGACTGATGTGAGAATGATCAAAGGTTGGGTAACCGAGTTGAACATGGCCACCAGAATTAAGAATATTAGCATTAATGCAACGACAAAAGCTTTTCCCAAGAAATCTTGCGATTCTTGCTGATGCTCGTTTTCACCAGTAAATTTCATTTGGTAGCCAGGCGGCAATTCAAAATCAGCTAACAATTTCTCTGCTTGCTCGCGAACTACTGTGCCCGAAATTTCCTTGCTAACCGAAGCTTTTACGGTCACAACTCGATTGTTGTTGATACGTACAATATTGCCAATGCTTCCGGTGAAATCAATATTCGCCAAGCTGGTCAACGGAATGAGGGTGCCCTGGGGAGTAGGAATCATTAGCTTATGAAGTACGTCGGTAGAGTGGCGATCGGCCTCTCCTAGAGAAACCACTATGCTGTGGTCTTCATCTCCTTCGTAATAGGTAGACACCTCCATGCCGTTGTAGGCAGTTTTCAGCGCGCTACCAATGGCATTAGTAGTAAGGCCGAATAATGCAGCCTTTTGTTTATCGATGCGTACGCGCACTGATGGAAGGCCGGCAACGAAATCGTCTTGAATATCTTCCACGTGGGGTATTTTTGCTAAAAATGCACGTAATTTTGTGGCTAGCTCGCCCAGTAGTGAGAAACTATCTCCGGAAATTTCTATATTAATAGGTGCTCCCGTAGGGGGACCTTCGTTTTGTTCAGCTACAACAATTTCCGCACCTGCGATGTAGCGCAAGCGTTTACGAATCGTTTCTAGGTCGTTAGGAGTAGGGGACAGCCGACTTTCAAAATCGAGGAACTGAATTCCCAAGCGATTAGGGGAGAGTCCAAATATCCCCCCGCCTCCAGCATTGTTGGTGACATTGGCATAGACGTATTCAATATTGTCAATGTTAGTAGGGCCTAGAAATGTACCACCATCGACCATACGGTGCTTAACAGGGCTATAGGATTGAGGATACTGAGAAAGAGGCAGCGGTTTTTCGGGGTCAAATTGTCCACTAATAGCCATTTCAACTTGCCGGGCAATGTTGTCTACATATGCCAAATCTGCACCTTCAGGCGGATCAATATTCACATTAATTGATTTGGGGTCTATTCTGGGAAAGAACTCCACCGGGTTTTTCAAACCAACTCTTAATACCCACGCTTCGATCAGAATTACTAAAGTTGCAAAGGAGACCCCGAGTACAATAATTTTATGGCGTAATGCTGCATGTAGGATAGCTGAATAAGCACGTAAAATCGGCCCCCGAATTTCTATAGGTGCTTCTTCCTGAACAATCTTTTCGGTTTTCTCGTTCGAAACAGGCAATTCATTTTGAGAAACAATTTTTTTGTTCTTCATGAAAAATGCGCATAGCGCCGGGTTTATAACCAAAGCTACGAATAGGCTAGAACTTAGAGTAACTATCAAGGTAATCGGCAAATACTTCATAAATTCGCCCATTATTCCTGGCCAAAATAGCATGGGAAAAAATGCCGCCAAAGTGGTTAAAGTAGAGCCAATTACCGGCCAAGCCACTTCACTGGTGGCCTGAATAGCCGCTGGTATGCGACCAATGCCTTGCTCCATATAGCGGTAAATATTCTCGACAATGACAATGGCATTATCGACCAGCATGCCCAAAGCCAGAGTTAGAGAGAATAGCACTACCATGTTTAAGGTAATGCCCAAGGCATGAAGAATGCCAAATGAAAGCAGCATGGAAAAAGGAATGGCCGCACTAACCAGAATAGCGTTACGCATTCCCATGGCGAATAGCAGCACAACAATAACTAGCAACAACCCGCTAACGATGTTGTTTTCTAGGTCAGCAACCATGGTGCGGATTTCTTTTGACTCGTTCATCAGCTTGGTGATTTTTGTACCGGCGGGCCAGGTTGGCTGTAGGCGCGCAATTGATTCGTCAATGTGATCGGCTATTTCAATAATATTTTCGCCGACCCGTTTTTTTACCGCAATGTTTATAGACTCGACGCCGTTTAGACGGGAGCGGCTATGTTCATCTTTTAATCCATCGGAGACACTGGCTACGTCTTTCAAGTAGATTGGTTGCCCCTGGTGAGTAGCTACCACCAACATCATAATATCTTCCGGAGTTTCAAATTCGCCTGGTACGCGCAATTGGTAGCGGCCGTCGCCCAAAGTGATTGCACCGCCGGAAGTGTTTTGATTTTCACCCGATACCTTTTGTTGCAATGTGTGAATAGGAATGCGATAGTAGGCCAGTTTATCGGCATCTACTTCAATTCGTATTTCTCTTTCTCGCCCCCCGGTTACTTCCGCTTCCAATACACCTGGTATGGCTTCGATTGTATCTTTAAGATTATCGGCAATGTTTCTCAGATTGCGCGATCCCGATGTGCCAGAAAGAGAAAATATAATAATTGGCATTTCCGAAATGTTGACTTCGAAAACTGACGGATTGTTTTCTAAATCGGAAGGCAGGTCAGAAGAGGCTTCATCAACTTTATCTCTTACTTTGGACAAGACCTCGTCAATATCAGTTCCCGGAAGGAATTCCACGTTTATTTGTGACAAACCCTCGGAACTCACCGATTTGATATTTTTAACTCCCTTCAACCCTTTGAGCTTTTTTTCTATTTTGATGGTTATGCCGGTTTCAATATCTTCTGCCGATACTCCCTTGTAGTTAGTTTGTACGAAAACATTGGGAATAGTAATATCGGGAGCGCTTTCCCGGGGCAGCGATATATAGCTTGCTAAACCAATTACAAAAATTATTAGCGCCATAACCAAAACGCTAATGCGGTTCTTTACTGCCTGGTTAGAAACAATCATTGGAGATCCTCGACGTTGCTAACTGTACGCAAGACTTTGACCGGATCGCCGTCGCCAATACCACGCTGACCAACCACGATTACTTGGTCACCAGGACTCAAGCCATTAACAACTTGAACTGCCCAGCCCTCTTGAATTCCAGTGGTTACCGGAACTTGCTTGGCTCGACCATTGCTGGCAATCAGCACGGCGTGGCTATCCTTATAAGGTAATAGTGCGAATAAGGGAACACTTAGAGCGTTGTTAATCTGTTTTTTGACAATTTCTGCACGCGCAAACATTCCCGGAACAATTTCGTTCTCCGGATTGTCAACCACGATTTCAAGTTGATAAGCATGCGCTAAGCTATTTGTCGATTGAGAGAGATAGCTATAAGTTCCTTTAAACGTTTTTTTGTCTAAAGCGTCGATGGTTATCAAAAACTCTTTGGTGCGTCGTATAGCATTAACATCTGATTCAGGAATTCCTGCTATGACCTTAATGCGGTCGATCTGCAGAATACGAGCCACCGAATCGCCGTTTTTCAGGTATTGCCCGTTTTCAATGGGTAGATCGTCTACGACACCCTCTATAGGAGCGCGTATTTTGCAGCGTGCCAGATTGAGGGAGGCGCTCTGCATGGCGGCTTTGGCGGTGGAGAGCTGAGCAATAGCATTGTCGAGTTCAGCGCGAGAGACTACTTCCTCCTGATGCAATTTTTTAAGCCGATCGTGAGCAGCTTGAGCAGCACGAAAAGAGGCTTTGGCGGAAGAAAGCGCGATTTGGTAGTCGCGATCGTCAATCAGGGCCAGGACGCTTCCCTTTTTCACTGATTGGCCTTTTTTCGCTAGCTTTTTAGCAACCTTACCTTGTACCTCCGAAACAATCTGTAAATCTACCCAGGGACGAGTCATCGCTGGCAAGCTCATCTGTTCGCTAAGCGCCTTTGGGGAGAGTTCAAGAGTAACCACGTTAGTCGGTGATTGCTTTATTTTGTTTTCGCTAGATGCCTGTTCTTGAAGAGTTTGTTTCTTTTCCCTTATCCAGGCGGCTAGAACTACAACCAAAACTACCAGTAACGCTAACCAAATTATGGGCCGGTTGACTTTAAGATGTTTAATACGCTGCAAGGGGTGACTTTGGTCGGAAGTAGTGTTTTGTTGGTCACGCATCTTTTTCCTCTGTTCCTAAAGTCTCGTTATTGGCGGCCTTTATAGATAAGATTGTCCCCGTTCGTTAGCACGTTTATCGCCCATGCTCACTTACGCATTAAGCAAGAAGAGTAGATTTGCCAGAGGTAGGCAACAATACCACATCACCATTGCCATGCAAGGAGCTTCATAGCATCAAGTTTCGGTGACGCGCCACTGGTTATTTTTTTGTTCAGGTCTCTTGGGCTTGAATCAACTGGAACATCACGTTCAAAAGCAAGCGCAGAGAGACCGTTTTGCTTGTTGCCTAGCTGATTCACCCGTCGTGTTTTTGAGCTTGTTTCCGCTTATTGGAAGCAGACTCTCCAAAGCGAGGACACTCACCCCCGAGATTCACAACTTAAGAATCATTCTTAGTACCTTCCTATAATGCTATGGCGCAGTGAAACTGTATTGGACTGGAATGGGCGTGGACTGAGAACCATTTCCAATGCTAAGGGTGCCAGTCACGTTTTCAGATGATGGAATCGGTGAAAACTTTACGGTTATCACTACCGACCCCAATTTTGTAGCCTGCCCATAATTTTTAAAAACGCTACTAAGGTTCGAAGCATCTACAACACCTGTATATGCGCCACCGCTGCAATTTGCCAATGAACGCAAGACCTTAACTGCGTCCGCTGTAGCGTTTTCGCTTTGGTCTGCAGCAGGACCGAACCCAATGGTGTTTATTGGGATACCCAAGGTCTTTGCTTTATTGCAACATTCATCTTTAGTACGATCGTTATTGGGTCGGCCGTCGCCTAACACAAGCATTGATCGGCTAACTGCATCTCCAGGGAATTTTTTTTCGAAATAGGTTAGAATTTCACTTATGGAAGCGTACATGGGCGTTCCACCGGATGCTTTGATTTTATCAATAGCGGTTTTTACGGCAGTCTTATCCGTAGTAAAATCTGAGAGCATTCTTGAATCAGTAAAGTTATTAGAGCTACCAGCTCCGAAATCAAAAACAGCTACCTGGTCTGCTGCATCAATTTGATCGACAAATTGTTTGGCTGCCTCCTTGCGAAGCGAAGCCGGGTCTGATGTCCGCATCGAACCGCTCGAGTCCAAATCTAGCACAGCTGCGAGCTGGTTTCCTGGCTGAGGCTGGACCTCTTTTGACTCCTGCTTGGCTACAATGATTCCCTGAGGATGTGAAACATTAATGTCTACGCTGATACCTCGGTCAATAATTGCTTGCCCAGTTTCGTTTTTGGGAAGGATGGTAAAGTCTAATAGTCCTGTCGTCGCAAAATCGTCGTGCGGAGTGGTCCCAATAAGGAACACTTCCTTAACTTCTGGAATTTCATTACTGTCTGAGTGAGTACCGCAAGACGATATTAAAATTCCACCCATAGAAATAGATGCCGCAATGAAAAGCACCTCTACTAGTTTTAAACGCATGTTTGCCTCAGCTTAATTTAAAGTTGGACGAAGATAATCATTTTGTGAAAGATGTCTGTCAAGCAGATAAGGCATATAATTTTATTTTCTGCGCTAAATTGATTCAGAAGTGATTGTGTAACTTGATTTATACCGAGCATCAAAATAGGCTTTACGAAGCAACTTAAACTTTTTTTTCTGTTGCTTGATGGAGGTCAAATGCGGCTAAATTATACATTTTTTCAGCATAGTGAAATTTATATGTCTTAATGAAGTCGGCTGCGCCTTTAAACCATTGACCAAAGTCCTCTTACGCTTGATGTACGGAAGTTTTTGATCACGCCTTGGATTTTGCACAGCGTGGTGAACAACACGACGCGGTAAAATCGCTCAAGGGCTTTGGTGGTGCTGGTGTCCTGTGAGATTATCGAAAATGATGCTGGCGGAACGTACCGAGCCGAGCAGTTTACACGGTTCAGGTTGACCCTTGTAGCAGGCGGGTAACCACCCGGGCGGTGTAGTCGACTAGGGCAATGGCTCGACTATAATTCATGCGCGTAGGGCCTATAATGCCCAAGGAGCCGATAACTCCGGTTTGATTCGCATAAGGAGCAGCTACTACCGAGGCGCCGGTTCTTGCCGAAAACTCGGTTTCTTGTCCGATAAAGATCTTTACTTCCCTTCCACCGAGAGTGCGATCTAACACATCCAGGAGCTTGCTTTTTTCTTCCAAGGCGGCAAAAAGTTCACGCATTCTTTGGATATCTGCAAATTCCGGAGCTTCAAAGAACGATTCCTTGCCTTGAATAAACACATCCATTTGCCCCGGATGAGCTGCTTCTAGCACTCGAAGACCAAGTGCTAGGGTCTTTCTTTCCAAGGCGTCATATTCATTACGATCCCGAGCAAGCTCTTCCAAAATACGGTTACGCACAGCTTCCAAAGGTGCATCGGTAAGTAGCTCGTTAAGTTTAGCAGCCGCTTGGGATAAATGTTCATTGGCAATAGGGAAATCAAATAGCAGTAAATTGCGTATTAACCCTGTACGGGAAATTATGATCGCTAGCACGCGATTTTCTTTAAGTTGTACGAACTCGATTTTTTCCAAAGGCGTTTGCCAAAGGCTGGGAATAGTTATGACCGAAGCATAATGTGAAATTCCGGATAGTAGACGGGTTGTTTCTCGCAGGGCTGTTTCGGCATCGGCTTGCGAAGGTATGCTTTGCTCAATTAACTTTTGTTCGCAAAGAGAAGGCGGATTAAGCTGAATTAGTGTGTCTACATAGTAGCGGTATCCTTGACCAGTTGGTATTCTTCCTGCCGAGGTATGTGGTTTTTCCAGAAGCTCCAAATCTTCTAAGTCGGCCATGACTCCACGCACTGTGGCGGAAGACAAAGGCAGTTCCCGGCCAGCAAGTGCAGAACTACTAACTGGTTCTCCAGTCGCTATATGCTCGAGAATGATAAGTCGAAGAACTTCTCGCTGGCGTGTGTCAAGCTCTTCCATGGAAGATAAATAATTTACATGTTTCTTGCGCAAAAGAAAACGTTCTTAGAAAGTAGCGCGAATAACTCCTAAGATAGGACCCATGTCAACTGAGGGTAGCTGATTCGGCTGTCCAAATGTTTCTAGGGAACATAAATGATGTACGCTGAGAAAAACGCAACAGAAATACCAAGTTCGGGCGACGCTTTTCCTAGCTTACTGTCTAAGCTGGAGAAAGGGTACGCTTCTATTTCTTTGTTAAAAACTCACGGAGCCTCGCGCGCCTATTTGCTTGCTCGGCTTTTGCACGCAAAGTGGGGACCGTGGGTATGCATTGCTGCTAATGAAGAAAAAGCTGATGAGCTCGCCACCGACCTAGTGCTTTTTCTAGGAGCAGACCAGGTATTGCGACTGCCTGCTTCTATGCGGCTTCCTTACGATGTGCAGTCGCGAGATCGCGAGAATGCGTTTAAACAATTAGAAGCCTTAACCCAGCTAGTTGCTAAATCTCCTGCCAAAGTTTTGGTGATTTCTGCCCGCGCTTTGCAGCAAAAATATATACCGGTAACCGTGGTAAAAGAATCACTGATTCACTTGCAAGCTAACCAAGATTTTGATCGAGATAGATTAATTCGCCATTTGTTAAGTATGGGTTATAGAAGTGCTCCAGTGGTGGAAGAAAAAGGCTGTTTTGCAGTTCGAGGAAGTATTCTTGACGCTTGGTCAGTGCTATATGACCGGCCGGCTCGCCTAGAGTTCTTTGGTGATACATTAGAAAGCCTGCGGATTTTTGACCCCGATACTCAGCGAACAATAAAGACCATAGAGAATATTTCTTTTTGTTTGGCCAGCGAGCTATTATTTGAAGAAAAAAACCAAATTGCGGCAATTACTGCAATTCGCCAGGCTGCCGATACAGTTAATTTTCCTTCGTCAAAATTAAGAGAAATTTTAGATTATATAGGTGAGGGAAAGTCTTTTTTTAGAGCCGAGTCATTTTTGCCCGGGTTTTATTCGCAAAAACTATCAAGCATATTTGACTATGCTTCGGCATGGTCGGCCAAACCTCTACTTTTTATTGATGACATGGAAGCGGTCGGGTCGGAATTTGAAGAATTGGACCACCGATTAACCCAAGAATTTACTGCTGCGCGCGGTCGTCAAGAATTAGTTATGGAGCCAGCGGAGCATTTTCTTACCGCAAAACAAGTATCTGAGCAGTTTTCAAAATTCAGTACTTTGATAGCTAGGCAAGGCGTTCAATTTCCAGATCAGAGTTTGGTTTTTTCCTACGGAACGACTTTGGGGATAAGGCAAGAAATTCTTGCTCATCACGGCGAAGAGGGGGCGCTAACTCCCTTAATTCAAAAAGTCTGTAGTTGGCGAGAAAGGGGAGTATTCACCGCTATTGCCTGCGCGTCTAGCGGCCAAGCTGAACGATTAAAGCGACTTTTATTGGACAGGCGTCTGATGGTTAAGGTCCACCATCTAGGGCAAGCTATTCCTGTCAATCCCGCGGATGAGTTCGAGCCAGCAGTTCATGTGCATCTTTTCCCCGCAGAAATTTCTGCAGGTTTTTTGGATATTTCTGGGAAACTGGCTCTGCTCAGTGAAGAAGATGTTTTGGGTCAACGGTCTCGGAAAGCCATTCGCCACACTCATTTGAAAAGAGATCTGTCTTTTGTCCATGCTTTTCGAGAGCTTAAGGAAGGCGACCTGATAGTTCATATTGATTACGGTATCGGAAGGTATTTAGGACTGGTTAGATTAAGTTTACGAGGAGTCGATGCCGACGTTTTAATTCTGGAGTATGCCGGAAAAGATAAGGTGTATTTACCAGTACAGCGTATGCGCCTTTTGCAAAAATTCAATGGCGCAGATGCGCAAAACGTCGCCCTTGACCGGTTAGGTTCGGGATCTTGGGAAAAGCGCAAAAAAGCAGTAAAAGAACACTTGCTACAAATGGCGGCGGAACTTTTAAAAATATATGCTGCTCGCAAAGCTCATCCAGGAACAGCTTTTACTCCCCCTGATTCCTATTTTCGGCAATTTGAAGCTGATTTTCCCTTTGAAGAAACTCCCGATCAGCAAAAGGCTATCGAGGAAGTATTAGCTGATATGCAATTGCCTGAGCCAATGGATCGACTGGTCTGTGGTGATGTTGGATATGGAAAGACCGAGGTCGCTCTACGCGCTGCCTTTAAGTCAGTACTAGATAAAAAACAAGTGGCGGTTTTGGTTCCCACTACAGTGCTGGCAGCGCAACATTTTCGGATATTTAAAGAGCGATTTAAAGATTATCCGGTAAATATTGACATGGTATCCCGCATGCGTACTTCTCGCGAAAATCGGGAAGTAATTCGTCTGGCGTCTCAAGGCCGGCTAGATATTTTAATTGGTACTCATCGAATTTTGAATACTGATGTTTCTTTTTCCGACCTTGGCCTGCTTATTGTTGACGAAGAACAAAGATTTGGAGTTGCGCACAAAGAAAAGCTTAAAAAATATCGAAGTCAAGTAGATGTATTGACTATGACCGCCACCCCTATACCTCGCACTCTAAACATGGCCATGTCAGGACTAAGAGACATGAGCATTATTGCTACCCCCCCAGAAGACCGCAAAGCAATAAGAACGTTTGTTCTTAAATTTGACACAACAAAAATAGCAGAAGCCATAAGACACGAATTGGCGCGAAATGGCCAAGTTTACTTTGTGCATAATCGAGTGGAATCAATTCAACAAATTGCCAAACAATTAAGCGATCTTGTTCCCGAGGCTCGCTATGCAATTGCTCATGGTCAAATGGCAGAAGGCGCTTTAGAAAAAGTAATGACCGAATTTATAGAGCGAAAGCATGACGTATTAATTGCGTCGAGTATTATTGAAAGTGGATTAGACATTCCTTCGGCCAATACAATTATCGTAAATCGCGCCGACACTTTTGGTTTGGCGCAGCTCTACCAAATTCGCGGACGAGTTGGGCGGGGTAAAGAACGCGCCTATGCCTATCTTTTAATACCCCCGCAGCAACCTCTGACCAAAGAAGCCAATCGTCGATTGGAAGTGCTGGAAAGTCTTACTGAGTTGGGCGCGGGGTTTTCTATTGCTTCTCACGATTTAGAGATTCGTGGGGCGGGTAATTTGCTGGGCTCCAGCCAATCAGGACAAATTGCCGCCGTAGGGTTTGACTTGTATACCCAGCTTATGGATGAAGCGGTAGCCCAGTTGCGAGGAGAGCCGCCCCAAAGCATTTTAGACCCGGATGTTCGCTTGCCGATTCCAGCGTTGATTCCCGAAGATTACGTGCCCGATATTCATCTAAGGCTTCTTTTTTACAAACGATTCTCTCAGCTTCAAAACCACGATGAGCTATCTGATTTGCGAGGAGAAATGAGCGACCGCTTCGGTGAACTTCCTTACGAAGTCGACAATCTTTCGGAAGTAATGCTGTTGAAAGCCGATATGCGTCGCTTAAGACTTCGGTCATTGGAGAGTGGACCTTCGCGAATCGTAGTAGTTCTAGGTAGCGACGCCCGACTTGATCCTCAAAAAATGACCGCCTTGGTGCAGCGTTCGCAAGGAAATTATCGACTCACTCCGGAGATGAAGTTGATAGCCATCACACGCTCATCCAAAGGTGATGAGTCGGGTCTTTTGGGGGAAGCACGGCGAATTCTGGGCGATCTCTTAGTCTGCGAACGCGAATAACTTCGATTGTCGCTTAGCAAACCGAGTCAATTACTTCCTGGTAGCTAAAAAAGTTAACAACAATCTTTAACCAAAGCTTCATACATGATAATCGCCGTTTCAGAGGTTTTTCATGAACTTGTTGACAGAAAAAAACAATATACCTTTTGAGCGATTTTGGCGTTGGCTAATTGAACATCCCAACTGCATTGTGGAGGCAGGGTCAACGACCATAGCTTTGTTTGATTTTGAAGACTTTCATTGGACTTTGTCTCAAGACGAAGGACGAGCGGTCGTACAAATGGTTCGCGGCAAGAATTTGGTAGCAGAGATGGTTCTTGAACCGAGTGAATTGCTGTTTGTGCAAATATCCATAGATTCCGAAGGAGCAGATCGCGGGCACTGGATTTTTGAAGTGATGGCTGGAACTAGGGAAGAACCCTTCGTTGCCGCCTATTTTGTGCTTAATCACGGATTCGACGATCGCTCTCACGAGGTTCTCAAACACTAGATGCATTTCTCAATTTTAAAAATCGAAGTTCTCGAAGAAATCGGAGAATTGGTACAGGCGTTTCTGGACGACGTTGCTCATTTGGGGTTGGAGGTTCGTGACAACTCTCTAAAACTGCCTCCCGGAACGCCGATGGTGCCGGCGGAGCGAATCCAGTTCTTCGTCTACTTCGAAAACAGTGACCAGGCAAACGAAGTCTGGGGGCAAATTAGCCAAGCTATTCCTCAGGCGTCGGTGGAAATTCAGCAGGTGCCTCAAGAAGACTGGTCAGAAACCTGGAAGCAACAGGTGCACGGAGTTCGGGTAGGGCGAATTTGGGTAGGGCCTCCTTGGGAGTCTTCAGGGCAAGCCCCAGTTTCAATTGCAATCGAGCCAGGAATGGCTTTTGGTACCGGAGACCACCCCACCACTTGTCTGTGCTTGCAAGCTCTTGAGCAGGCTTTGGAGAAAAAACCGCAAGGGTCAGTTTTAGATGTAGGAACGGGGTCGGGGGTGCTTGCTATTGCGGCCAAGAAACTTGGTGCTGGGAAAGTAGTGGGTAATGATATTGATCCGGTTGCCGTGCGCATTGCCAAAGAGAATGCCCAAAAAAATGAGATTGTTGACTTAGAGTTGACTCAAACGCCCATAGAGCGAATTCAGGGTCAGTTTGATGTAATCGTGGCTAACCTTTATTCCTCGGTTTTGTGTCAACTAGCTCCCCGATTGGCTTCACGCCTGAAAAACGAAGGAGAATTATTTACCACTGGTATTCTGCTATCCCAATCTGACCAAGTCCAGGCGGCTTTGGAAAGAGAGGGGTTGGAGTTGCAAGGCAAAGCGGTAAACGAGGAATGGGTGCTATTGGGGTTTAGAAAAAACTGAAGTGGATCGTAAGCCGAGTTCTGTTCCCGATAACGGGTGGTGAACATTCATCTAAGATTATGATTACTCATAACCTTTAGCGAGCTTACCCGGAGGCATCAGGCGGGCCGCCTTTTGCAGAAAATCTTTGCAGAAATCTGCGTTGCCTCCCTATTTGCTCTTGCTCCAGGTGGGGTTTACCCTGCCGACGGCATCACTGCCCTCGCGGTGCGCTCTTACCGCACCTTTTCACCCTTACCAAGTCATTAAACTGACTTTTTGGCGGTTTATTTTCTGTGGCACTTTCCTTCGAGTCGCCTCGACTGGCCGTTAACCAGCACCTTGCCCTTTGGAGCTCGGACTTTCCTCTCGCGCCCAATGCGCCAGCGTTCACCTGATCCACTTCAGTAGCCCAATAGTATGTCATAACTTGAACTCAAAAGCTGTCTTTTTTATGTAGAATTGCCTCTATAGGGAAGCAGTGTTGGGTTTCTTTTGTCGCGCCTGCCAGATATCCCTGGGATGTACGCGGTGCAAAAGTACAGAAACGACGCCCACTAAAACTTGTGTTGAGCCGGAAGCAATATGGGTAAGAGCAGCAAAAGTGGCCGCTTGGGGCGCGGTAGCCCCCAGTTCGCGCGCAGCCCAACTGGCAGTAAGGTAATACATCCCGGTTCCTACTGGAAGGCCAGGGGTAAGCTGGCCCAAGCAGATAGCGCCCAAAACAATGCCTCCTGCAAAAATGCCATGAGGAACATGAAGGGCTTGCAGAGCGATTCCGTAAGCTAGTGCCGAAGCCAAAACTGGTCCGAAGGAAGCAAAAAAAGCCAGGACGGCCTTTTGAGGGGAGCGAGCAGCCTGAAAGCCTTCTCCTAAGTGCGCTAACCAACCACCAATACGCAGAAATTGCCTTCTTTGAAGCGCTAATCCCCAAGGAGTTGACTGTCTAGACAACAAAGCTATTCCTATCACCACCAACGAGCAGATTCCCAATGCAAGAAGGGCGGTCTTTCCTAGGCGAGGGGCCAAAGAGGCGCTTGGTCCTAAAAGAGCAAATGCTACCACTGCCAACATGGCGGCGAACTCCAGAAGCTTACAAACTAAAACCGAACCCAGGCTTCGAAAGAAGGGAATTGCCTGCTTTCGAGATAGGAATAGTGCTCTCACGAACTCACCAAGCTTGCCGGGTACGGCATTGTGGAAAAACGCTCCAATAGCCACCGCGTGATAGCGGTGTCCAAATGCTGGCGCATCTTTTCCTAAGGTAAACCGCCACTGAAGTGCGCGTAGCGGAATGATGCAAGCAGTCATTAACGCAAAGCACACCACCCAGGGAAGATGGGAAGAAAGGTCAGAGAACCAAGAACTAAAGTCAAATCGCGGTGTTAAAGCGAATTCCGGAGTAAAATGAAAGTGAAAAAAGGCGTTGGCGCCTAGCAGAATACTTAGTATCAAAGCGATTACTGCCAAAGATGTGCGCAGCAGCAATTTAGGAAAACGTTGAGCCAAAGAGACCCCCATGTTCGGTCTGGTGTTACTAAATAAAAAGAACCAGGAAACAAGTTGCATACTTCCCTAAAAAGAAAAAACTGGTAGAAGGCAGAGTAAAAGAGAATAGGAGCAGCCAAAGTTTGGTGTAGACCAAGTTAGACAGCTAGATTTAGGGCTAAAAGGCGATTATTCTCTGGTGCGTTTTCTTAAAGGTGTTTAGGAAAAATGGTTAGGTGGTAGCGCGGTGCTGTTTTGTGGCATAAGGGGTGTTCCAATGCAGAGCTTGAAGGATAAACTAATCCAGGCGGGAGTGGTATCTGAGGACTATCGTCCAGGAGAAACTCCAGAACAGCGCTCTGCTCGCCTCAACAGGGAACAAGTACAGAAACGTAACAAAATTGCTCAAATTGTTAGCCAGAGTCGCCTAGAAACCAAGATGGGGGAACGAACCTTTTTCTTTACTACGCGCTCCAAAAAAATGCGGCGTTGGCTGCTGGAAGAATCGATTCAAGCACAGCTAGAAAAAGGGGAGCTTGCCGTTGTAGAGTGGCCTAACCAGCCTGATTTCCCCTGGGCAATTGTGCCGCGATCGGCCGCTGAACGTATTTTGGCTATTGACCCGGCGGCGGTACGTTTTTTTCTTAAAAACGAAAAAGAGCAATTCGGGGTCGGGGCTGATTCTACTGGCTCAAAAGCGTAAGTGGGTTAAGTCGACTCCTGAGGCTACATTGACCCGGCCAGCAAATTCTCGGTAAGCTTCCTTAAGAATAAAAGAGCAGGCGGGTCATGTTTGACTCGCTGCGGGTTAATAGCTAATTGGTTAGCTTAAGAGAAATCATTAATAAAAACAAGCACTAACTCGGTGTCTAGTCAGCCCTGATGCATGCGGCACCCGCCATGCAGATAAAGCTGTGTAATTAATTTGTCGGTAGCTGAAAGCGGGAAGCAAAAAATGATTGGCTCGGACAAGCGCATGCTGATTGTTGATGACGAAGAAAGTGTTCTTCGTGCGCTCAAGCGAGCCCTTCGGCTAAAGGGCTGGTTTGTCGATTCAGCCTCTACTGCCGAGGAGGGGCTGCGTCTGTTGGAATCACGTATTCACCAGGTAGTGGTTAGCGATTACAAGATGCCCGGAATGACCGGAGTGGAGTTTTTGAAGGAGGTTAAGGAGAGATTTCCCGAGACGCAAAGAATAATGCTGACCGGTTTTGCCGATCAGCAAGCAATAGAGGAGGCAATCAATAGGAGTGAGGTATTTCGGTTCGTAGCTAAGCCCTGGGATGATCAGCAGTTACAGCTCACCATAGCCTCGGCTTTCGAGCAATACGCCTTGGAAGAAGAGAACCGGCGTTTGCTTAAACTTACGTTGCGCCAAAAGGAGGACTTGGAGCAAAAAGTTGAAGAGCGAACAGCATTGTTGGCTCGGGCTAAAGATGAATGGGAAATCACCTTTGACGCAATCGAGAGGCCTATTGCTATCCTTCAGCGCGATTTAACGGTGGTTCGAGCAAATATTGCATATGCAGCAATGGCCGGTCATTCGATAACCAAGACTACCGGTTACAAATGTCACGAGCTACTTTTTCATTCAGCTATCCCGTGCTGCGGATGTCCTTTGGGGCGCGGAGAAAAAGTGGTTAAGCCAGTAGAAATATTGGATGCTGAACGTAGTTTTCAAATGAGTTGTTACGATACTCGCCCATCAGGTGATCGCGTGGTTTGTGTCTATCGGGAAACTACCGACGAGCACACCTTGACCCGTCGCCTATTGCAAACGGAAAAACTGGCAGCGGTAGGGCAACTGGCGGCAGGGGTAGCCCACGAAATCAATAACCCATTGGGGGGTATTTTGGCTTTTACCCAACTAATGCTGCGAGATCCCGGGCGTGAAGAAAGAGATTTAGAAACTCTCAAGGATATTGAGCACGCAGCTTTGCGTTGTAAAAGAATTGTAGAAAGTTTGCTTAAATTTAGCCGCCGAGTTCCGTCAGGGAAAATGATGATTGATGTGAACAAGGCAGTTGAGGATGCGGTAGTTTTATTTCGGCCTCAGTTAAAAAGTAAACCAAAAGTATGTTTTCAAATGGAGTTATTTCGCGAACCACTATACATAGAAGGCGATCCTAATCAAATTGAGCAGGTAATTCTTAATCTTTTAGTCAATGCACTTCAGGCACTTAAAAATGGGGAGGGTAATGTAGCTTTACGTACAAACCTTAACGATGCCTGGGTAGAGGTAGAAATCCAAGATGATGGGGTAGGAATTTCTCCTGAAAACCGTGTTCGACTTTTTGAACCAGCTTTTACTACCAAACCTCCAGGGGAAGGAACCGGTTTTGGATTAGCCATTTCGTGGAGCATTGCAGAGAGTCATAGCGGTCGAATCGACGTAGAAACCGAATTAGGAAATGGCGCTATATTTACGCTTAAGCTTCCGCTTCGAGTTCTTGAAATTGGTGAATGAAAAACAATTAGGGAGTTGACTATGGAAAAAGATCATCGTCCGAGTGGTTCTCATTCGCTTCGCGAACGAAAAGCGCGAGTTTTAGTTATTGATGATGACAAAGTGGTACTTAAGGCGGTGACAGAAATATTACGGCGTGCCGGATGTGAGGTGGCAGCGATAGAAGACAGTGTAGAAGGTTTGGCTGCTGCCGTTGAACCGGTTTTTGATGTGGCCATGATTGATATAAAAATGCCCAATGTCACCGGTATGGATATTTTGCGAGAAGTTAAATCTAAACGGCCAGAGGTAGAAGTGATTATGATGACTGCTTTTGCTACCGTGGAAACGGCAGTAGCGGCAGTCAAAGCTGGGGCTTACGATTATTTAACAAAACCATTTGAGAATATAGACGATGTTGTGCTTACGGTTCAAAAAGCATTCGAACGAAAAGCATTGCTAGACCGCAACCGCCAATTAGAAGGAATGCTAGACGTTCGTGATCGTTTTGAGGGGCTAATAGGACAAGGTCCGAAAATGCAAGAAGTATTTCGTTTAATTGAAGGAGTAGCTTATTCTTCAGCAACTGTATTAGTAAACGGAGAAAGCGGAACAGGAAAGGAGTTAGCTGCTCGTGCTTTGCATTACAAAAGTCCTCGTCGAGATAAACCTTTTGTGGCAGTAAATTGCTCGGCGCTTACCGAGACATTGCTCGAGAGTGAGCTTTTCGGTCACGTACGGGGCGCGTTTACTGGGGCAGTGGTAAACAAAAAAGGATTATTCGAGGCGGCTGATGGCGGTACTCTTTTTCTCGACGAAATCGGAGACATACCGCCTTCTACCCAAGTACGTTTATTGCGAGCACTGCAGGAAGGAGAGATAAAGCGAGTAGGTTCCAACGATGTTATCAAAGTAGACGCGAGAGTTATTGCGGCGACTAATAAAGAATTAGCCAAATTAATGTCTGAAGGAAACTTTAGAGAAGACTTATATTATAGGCTTAATGTCATTTCTATACAGCTTCCTCCTTTGAGAGAAAGACCAGAAGATATTCCATTATTGGTGCATCATTTCTTGGCTAAATACGGCACAAAGACCGGAAAACAGCTTAATCGGGTAGAGCCTGCGGCAATGGAAGCGCTTACTACTCACCGATGGAGTGGAAATGTGCGCGAGTTAGAAAATGTGGTAGAGCGGGCAGTAGTGTTGGCTCAGGGACCTCATTTGACAGAAGCTGATTTACCCCCCGGGTTTGGGGGAGTGCGAGCGGGTGCGGAAATAGGTACCGCTTCTCTTTCGCATCTTCCCTATGCGGAAGCGAAAAAGTTGGCCTTGCGCGCTTTTGAGCGTCGTTATTTGGCCAGTGTTTTAAAACGTTGTCACGGGAATATTTCTAGCGCGGCGCGAGCAGCGGGTGTTGACCGCTCTAACTTTCGCCGTTTGCTGAAGCAATACGAAGTAGAAAGAGATGGCAACTTTGCGGAAGAAGATTCTGAAGAAGAAGCGGTAGCCTAGGGGTCTACGCAACAAAAGCCGATTCTGTGGGGCGATGCCTGCCCCAGGAGATGACGAAGACCCAGGTGCTTGTAATAACCTGGTGCAAAAAAAAGGCAATTATTGCCGATTATTGTGGGTTTAATTCCAAGGGCACGCCCCTTGCTCTCTAAAAAAAGAGCAAGGAGAAAGCCCCATGTTGCCGGATTTGCAACGTTCGTTTCTCGGAAATAGCATTGCAATTAATCAGCTTCGAATTTTGGTTCCGGTGGTTGCCGGAACTGATGCCGGTGTTTTGATTAGGGGAGAAGCGGGAACGGGTCGCGAGCATTTGGCTCGGCTTATTCACGATAACGGCTTGCGAGCAGGAAAGCCGTTTGCAGTAGTCGGATGCCCTGGATATCCCTGGAGTGAAGAATTTGACGAGCTTTTCGGCGGGCAGGGTAGACCTGGATTGTTGAAGACTTGTGAGCAAGGTACTATTTATCTGTCGTCAGTTGACGAGCTTCCATTAATGATTCAAGGAAAACTTGCTCGTTTTGTTGAAAACTCAATTCATGAAAAGATGCCTTGTCCGCGCTTGATTGCCTCTGCAAAAAACAATCTTCGAAGGTTGGTTAGCCAAGGCGGTTTTAGGCGCGATTTGTATTACCGGTTAACTGTTATTACGCTTTGTTTGCCGCCATTGCGCGAACGCAGACAAGATATTCCCATTTTGGCTAACTATTTTTTGGAATCTTGTGCGCGAATGCTAGATAAAAAAATTGTTGGAATTTCCAAAGAAGCGCTTGAAATATTGGTGAATTACCGATGGAACGGCAATTTGGTGGAATTGGCTGCTGCCATGGAGCGAGCTGCAGTTGTGGAGCCTAGTGAGCTGCTAACCGTTGAATCTTTGCCACCTTCACTAGCCACGCGAGTTAAGCTGGCGGCAGCTTCTTAAGATTATTCCTTCCATCAGATCAAGTAGTAGGTAAACTAGGCAATAGCTATGACCAGCAGGATTATATGCTGGTCTTTTTCATGACTAGAGGTACGCGATATGGGATATGCAATGACATCGCCGGAGTCTAAAGACCGACGCTTTCCTGATGACCCCGAGGCAACATTGCTGCTTTCTTTGGCGGAAGAGCTTGATTCCTCGCGCCGTTCCGATCTTTTCTACGTATACCGTCATATGCTGGTTCGGCAAGCTAGAGAGAAAGACCTGGTTTGGAGGGCGTGGGCAAGCATGTCGGCTTGTGGCATATTAGTTTTTTTGTCAATCTTGGCGGCTATTGGTAGTCACGAATGGATTTCCTGGTACCATGCTGGTGCGCAAATGGTAGTAGGTATTGTAGGAATTTTGGCGGGAAGCCAAGCGATTTGGCGGAGGCGATCCTACTGGCGCCGTGAATTGATGAGTCCCGAGCTTCAGGGAGCTGTGCAGTCGGCAGTGGCCGAATTTTCCGCAAGACTGACACGATCGTTTTCCATGGCCAGTCGAGAACAAGAATTTACTTATTCATCAAGAGGACTTTTGCCATGAGCGAAAAAGAGTTTGAAAAGTTTGCTGAGCTCACCAAGGACAGCGCAAAAAATTCGCTAACCAAGCAAGCCTCCCTGATTTCCAAATTTCAACCAGACGCCCAAGCCAAGCTTTCCGAGCAAGTGGGCGAATTCATGGCTGATATGATGCGCCTTTCCTTGCAGAAATTGGAGCCTGAGGAAACGGTAGTACATGTGGCGCACGTGCGTTCTGCCAACGAAGAGCTTAGGCCTAAAAAACAGTCAAAGTCTCTCAAGGTGGTAGGAACGTTTGGTGGACTGTTAGCTGGAGTTGGAATAGGGCTGCTGGGGTCTTCTTTGTTCATACAAAGCGTAATTCCTCACGCGCAGTTATGGAGTGGTCTAGTTTTGGCTATTGGAGGAAGTGTTTTGCTTACCGTTCATCTTTCCAGAAACTAACTTCTGGGGGAGAGCTTAGAAGCTTTGGTAGGAATGATTATAGCAAAGCGATTTTATCTCCGAATTTCCACATTTCGGCGTAACAAGTCCAAAGCCTGGTAGGCAGCAAATTGGCGAATTCGTTCTCGTTCGGTACCCAAGCGATGCCTTTCCTCAATGAATTCGCTGCCGTCGGTCAAGCAAATATAGACTGTGCCCACCGGATCGGCGGAAGTTCCACCGCCGGGTCCAGCCCATCCGGTAATGGCTAAGCCAAATGATGCTCCCGATTTTGAGCGCGATGCTTCTGCCAAAGAACGAGTAATTGGTGCTCCCACTGTTCCTACTCTGGAAACATAACCAGGGTCTAGTCCAAGAAGTAAAGACTTTGCCAGTGCTTGGTAAGTGACTACCGAGAAGACTAACACCTCACTGGCGCCTGCTACAGAGGTTAACATCGATGCACACAAGCCGCCGGTGCAAGATTCGGCAATGGCTACTGTAGACTTTGATTCTCTCAGTGCGGAAATTGTTGCCTGTGCAAAGCTAGTGTCATCCGCAGCAAAAACCTTATTGCCAATCAAAGTGCGAGCATCCCGCTCTGCCGCGGCAAGCCTTTCTTCCGCCTCGGCACGGCTAGACCCTTGAGCAATTAGTTTCAAATGGTTTTCTGGCTGGAAGGTGCGGAACCCAAAATAAACTTGAGGATGTCGTTGCGGAAGGTCTTTTACAAGCGTATCGAGGTGGCTTTCCGGCATGGGAAATACTTTAAGTACTCTTTGTAAACGGAACTGTCTTGGAGATGATTGTGTCTCCATCTGCTTCTCGATTCGTGGCAATACCTCTAGCTCGCAAAGCCCGCGAAACTCGTTGGGAACTCCGGGAAGCAGGAAACAAACAGCTTTGCCTACTCTGGTAATAATTGCTGGAGCAGATCCAAAAGGGTTTGGAATGGCAACGCCTCCCTGAGGAACACGTGCCTGACGCTGGTTGTTAGGAGAGAAGGCAATGCCTCTTTGCAAAAACCTTTCTTGAAGTTGAATGAGAACTTGAGAATCAACGGTCAGATCCAATCCGGTAGCCAGGGCCGCAGCATCTAAAGTCAAATCATCGGCCGTTGGGCCCATTCCGCCGGAAACCACAATAACATCTGCTCGTTCCCCCATTTGTTGTAGTGCCCGAGCTATAGAAGGCAAGTCGTCCGGAAGGACTTCCTTGTGAGCTACCGACAGACCTAATTCGAAAATTTTTTCACAAAAGAAGGCGGAGTTTGTATCTACCACTGAGCCGTCCAATAGCTCGTTCCCGGTACAGAGCATTTCGATTTTCATAGTCCCTCTAATCTTTATCAATAAGCCGGCAAAAGGAAGGGCAGCGCGTTGACACCCGAAGTTTCTCAGGGTACGAAATATATAAACTAGTTTCCAAGATATTTAGGGCAAGAATTGAACCCCTCGAAGTCAACAACAACATATCATCGGGTCGAGTGATTTCATGCAAAGACGCCCATTAAAGAAACCCATTCCCATCTGGCCATTTGTGGGTTTGGCCATAGCGTGCGCTGGAGTGTTGTGGTGGTATTGGTATAGTAGTCGCCAGCAAGGGAACGATTTGCCAGAGCTGCCTTTGGCCGAATCTCGGCAGCTCGATTCGCTATCTTTGCCATCGATTCCGCCATTGCCTTCTGCCCAAGAAACTGATGTTCTGCTTCGGAAAAAGGCGGAGGACATTTCTTCGCATAGCACTTATCGCCTGTGGTTACGAGAAAAGGATTTGATCCGACGCTTGGCATCGAGCATTCGTTCGATTGCTAACGGGCAAAGTCCCCGACTAGTCATGGGTTTTTTGGCTCCTTCTGGTCGATTTCAAGTAGTGCGCGAGCGAAAAGGTTGGATTGCTCATCCGGCTAGCTATCAACGATACAATGTCATAGCTGATGTAGTGAATTCTCTTAACGTTGATGCATGTGCAAAAATGTATTCCTGGGTTCATCCATTATTGGAGAGCGCCTATAAAGAAATTGGAGAACCGGGAACTTCTTTTACACCTACCTTTGCTCGTGCTATTGACCAGATGCTTACTACTCCTAAGCTTCCGGCGGAAGCGGTTTTGCTCCCAAATAAGAACGGTAATGCCTATGTGTATGCAGATCCGAGTTTGGAATCGTTATCGGATTCTCAGAAGCATTTGCTGCGTATGGGGCCGCGTAATATGCGAATTATACAAAATAAACTTAGAGAAATTGGTTCCGCGCTGAATCTTTTCGAGAATTCTTCGCCTCAAGAGTCGTCTGCAGGGCCGCAGAGATAAAATGGAAAAAGTTTCCGAAGCGTCTTATAGCGCCAAGCCTTCGCGGTTAGATCGCTTGGCGATTATCTGTGCGACTGGCGGGGGAGCAGGCTATTTTCCCTGGGCGCCAGGCACTGTGGGAACGTTAGTAGGCGTTGCACTAGTATTGTGTACAAAATCATTCTCTTTGGGAATTCAAGTTTTAATAGTACTTGCGTGGATTATAATAGCTGTATATGCCGCAAATCGAGCAGGCGTTTTTTTTGGAGCTAGTGACGATAATCGAATTGTTAGTGATGAAATAGCTGGTTATTTGGTCACCATGTTAGGAGTTCCTATTTCTGTGAGTACAGTAATATTAGGTTTTATGCTGTTTCGTTTTTTTGATATCGTTAAGCCTTGGCCTGCTTCTTATTTTGACCAAAAAATGCACAACGGACTGGGCAATGTTTTAGATGACGTTGTGGCGGCACTATATGCCAGAGTCGCTATTGCGGCGACTATGGTAATGCTTGCACAATAATCTCCAATCGGCAATGCTAAGTCCATTGGGAATCCCGAACCCTGCGAGCAATTCGTTCAAATGCATTGGGTAGATTGGTACCTGCCTTAGAGATAAGGTAGAATATAGAAGGCAACGTAACCAGAGAATTCCTAAACCCCTAGCCTGGTTAGGAGACGAAGTGCTTCAGATTATCGAACCTCAGTCGAGTCCTTTGGTAAGTTTAGCTAGTTTTGAATCCGACCCTCGTTTTGTTAATGCGGTGGCTGAACTACGTGCCCAAGCAGCGTTAGTAGCGCCGCATTTAGAAGGTACGGTATGGATGGTCAATTCCACCGCTCAGGGCGGTGGAGTAGCAGAAATGCTTCCCACTGTTGTCCAGCTTTTACAGGAGCTAGGCATTAGTGCACAATGGGCAGTGATTGCCCCGCCTTCTAATGAGTTTTTTCCTCTTACCAAGAAATTGCATAACCTACTACATGGAAACCAAACCGCAGGAGGTGATTTGGGGCCCAATGAAGCATGTCTCTTGGAAGCCGCGGGGCGTATCAATGCTGACGAATTACGACCACTGTTAAAGCCAAACGATATTCTTTTTGTACACGATCCGCAGCCGGTAGCCCTGGGAACTATTTTTGCAAAAGAGGGCAGAACCACTATTTGGCGCTGTCATATTGGCACTGACGAACGAAATGACTCCACTCGAAAAGTGTGGCGATTTCTCGAACCTTTTCTGTCGCATTATAAAAGAACTATTTTTTCAGCGCCCGAATACATTCCTAGTTTTTTGGCTGATCGATCAACGGTGGTGTATCCAGGACTCAATCCCTTGACCCATAAAAGCCGGGATCTTTCCATTCCCAAAACTGTTGGAATCCTCTGTAATGCAGGGCTGCAATCCCAAAAAGTGTCCGTGCCAACTGAAGACTATGTAAATCAAGTCAAACGAGTGCAAGCAGATGGTTCCCTAGCCGTGCCATATGATTTCGGCCTACTTTTTCGACCTATTGTCCTACAAATCTCCCGCTGGGACCAACTCAAAGGGTTTGGTCCGTTACTAGAGGGCTTTGTGCGACTCAAAGCACGGTTGCGAAGCAAAGAGTTTGCACGCTTTCAGGTTCGAAATTTGCGGCGTCTAGAAATGGTGCGTCTGGTGTTAGCTGGTCCAGATCCTTTGGGAGTAAGCGATGATCCGGAGGGACGTATGGTTTTCGAAGAACTCCGCAATCGTTATCAGCAATTGTCTACGGAAGACCAGGCGGACATTATCCTACTTTCCTTGCCTATGGCTTCGCTCAAAGAAAATGCCCTAATAGTCAATGCCTTACAACGTTGCGCTTCCTTGGTTGTTCAGAATTCACTCCGGGAAGGATTTGGTCTTACCGTGACCGAAGCCATGTGGAAACAACAAGCTGTGCTAGGAACCCGCGCAGTAGGGATACGTCACCAAATAAGAGACAAAATCGACGGTCGATTAACTCATGACCCTACTGACTCAGAAGAGATTTCCACTCATCTTCAAGAGCTGATTACATCGCCAGATATGAGGTATTCGCTGGGTCGAAGCGCGCAGCGTCGAGTACATGACCGCTTTCTGGTGCTCACTCAGCTCTCCAATTATTTGCAAGTCTGTGCGCGAGCAGTGGAAAAGAAGATGGCCGCCTAGTGCCACCATACATAGGTTTTTTATCGTGGTAGAAGGTTAATCTTGCTTCCGAAATACCCTGCCTTTACCGAAAAATGCTTTTTCGTTCCTGAACCCCTTGGTGAACCATTTGCTGAATATGAGATCGCACTGTTTCAACCTTCTGCTCGACAGTTTCTTTTTCGTCCAAACTTTTTGAAAAATGCATTGGTTTGCCAAAGCGAATAAAGTATCGCGAAGGTAAAGGAATTGGTAATAGGGTGGGAGTAATGGGAAAAGCGGGCATTTTTAATAACCGCGCCAAAAACTTCCAATCATATAGAGCCATGGCTTGCTCTTCGCCACCAACCACTGAAACCGGCACAATAGGAGTTTGAGTTTCCAATGCTAAACGCATAAATCCCATTCCAAAACTAGTTAACTGGTAGCGATTCTTCCATAGTTTAGTGATTCCGCGTACTCCCTCGGGAAAAACTAAAAGCGCTTCCTCGGCATTCAACAGCCTACGAGCGTTTTCCGGTGTGCCTACTACTTGACCTAACCGCGAAAAAAGAACGGAAATAAATGGCAAGGTCGGCGCCCATTTTTCCACCATGGCACGTAAATGGCGAGGCGGATTACCTTCTATTAAACTCGCGACACAAATCATGGCTGCATCAAACGGAAGTTGGCCTGAATGATTGGAAACCAGAATTACTCTTCCGGGAGGTATGTTTTCCAACCCTTGCGCCTGGACTCGGAAATAATTCTTATAAAGCCAAAGAAATGGAGCTACCGCGGCAAGTGCATAGTCAGGAGAAAACCCGTAGGGATCAAAACCAAATTCATTGCACTGGAAATGTTGAGCAGCAATTTTTTCCTGAACGTCTGGAGAAACCATGCGTAAAGTCCAGGCTCGCATGTTGTTCTTTAAACGTGTAGAAAAGGAATCCATTATAACTTACCTCTACCCGGAATTTCAAAAACTCCTATTTTCTGTTTCAGTCTGGCAAAACCAGTATTCGCTCTTCTAGCGGCTACTGGCTGGTTTAGAAATTGGCTCTTTTCTTTTCCATATTTTTGCCATCCATGCTTCCACTTCGGCAGCCCTTCGAGGAATCTCTGCGGTGAGCACCTGGCAACCAGTTCGGGTGACTAGCACATTATCTTCAATGCGAATGCCTATTCCCCGGTATACCGTCGGTACAGTTAAGTCGTCCTCTTGAAAGTACAAGCCTGGTTCAATGGTAAGGACCATTCCTGGCTCCAATTTTCCTTGGCGGTAGGGAATCGCGGAGACGTCGTGTACGTCTATGCCTAGCATGTGAGAGGTGCTATGTAGACAGTATCGTTTAAAGGTTTGGCGATCTTCTTGTAAAGCCGTGGTGGCGGGTTCTTTCAAGATTCCCAATCGTTCTAATCCTTCTGCTAGTACTTTACTGGCAGCACGGTGTGGTTCCAAAAAGTCGCTTCCTGGCTTTACCGCGGCAATAGCTGCATCCTGGGCACGAACAACCAAATCGTATAGCCGTTTTTGCTCGGGTGAAAACCGGCCCTTTGCTGGATAGGTGCGGGTTACATCTCCGGTGTACAAATCTTCCGCCTCTACGCCGGCATCTACCAGAATGAGATCACCCTTTTTTATTAATCCATGATTATGTGTCCAGTGGAGTACGGTTGCATGAGGACCACTGGCCACAATGGTGGGAAACCCCACATCGGTACCTTCTCGTCGGGCCTGGGCATTGAAAGCCGCTTCCACTTCGTTTTCTCGCTGCGCGTTTTTTAAGGCAAAAATAGCAGCCTCGTGAGCGCGGTGAGTATAAGCAATGGCTTGCCGAAGGGAGCGAATCTCTGAAGAATCCTTCCGAAGGCGCATTTGGGCCAGAGCAGTAGCTAGCTCGGCGTCTTCCTGTTCCCGAGGAGGGATTTTGGAGTCCAAGGTAGGAGATATGCCTCGAAGAAGGCGAAGAGACGGCCAGTTGCTGCGAATCTGATCAAGAAAATCAAAAAGAGTGGTTATCCCTCGAGTTTCATCCACTGCATAACGATGACGACTTCCCTCCAGGCCTAGTCGCTCGCCGACCCACAATGCCCCGCGAATGCGGTCGGTGAAAAAAGCGGGGGTGGTGCGATCGATTTCTGGTTCTACGAATAAAACACACTGGTGGTGAGTCGCAGTTGGAGCTAGTACCAATACGCAGTCCGGTTCTTGGTTTCCGGTTAGGTAAAAGAAATCAGAACCAGGACGGAACCGGTAAGATGTATCATTAGCCCGAATTTTTTCTGAACCGGTAGGAATAACCAAAATATCGTGGGGGAAAATTTCCGATAAACGCTTGCGGCGAGCTGCGTATTGCTTCCCTCCTTTCACTGAAGCGACGCGTTTAGGTGTGCGCTTTTTCCAGCCAGTCATCATGAAATCTACTAGTGCCTGTGGTGTCTGGGAGTCGTGAGTAGCAGCTACTGTTTTGTTTTGATCGGCCATTAATGCGGTCTCCATGCAAACCTTACGTAGCGTTGACCTAACTTTCGCAACGTTTATAGCAAGTTATGCCAAGAACGGTTTGGTTGTTTTTAGTGTGTGGCTGGCCGGGGAGTATCGAAAAGCTTGCGTACAATTGCCGCAACAGCCAGAGGTGTACCGACTCGGTCATCGAATTGGCGCAGTAGAGCCGATGCGTATTGAGCAGCGCTAGGGAATCGGTGGCCTGTTTTTTTGGAGAAACCACGACATATAATTGCTTCCAATTCGGGACTAATTTGGGGACGGATTTCTCGTGGTGGTCGAAAACGGAAATGACGAATATTGTCAGCAATTTGTTCAAAATACTGTCCTTCAAATGGTTTTGTTTGAGTAAGGAGCTCGTAAAGAACAGCGGTTGTCGCCCACAAATCAGCATCAAGAGTCACATTCCCTTTAATTATTTCAGGGGAAAGGTAATGACATTTACCAGCGAATTTATTGGTGCCTAGGCAGGTGTTGGCAGTAGAACGGGCTACTCCGAAGTCTCCCAGTTTGATTTCTCCCATGCGAGAAATAAATAAGTTGCTTGGAGACACGTCGCAATGAACCACCCCAAGTGATTCTCCCGAAGGACGAGTGGCTTGATGGGCGCCATCCAGAGCGTCGAGAAGGGATTTGGCCAAAAAAACCGCAAAATCAATAGGTAGCTGAATTCTTAAATTTCGACAACGGTGCAAAAGGCGACCTAAGTCTATGCCGTCTACATATTCCATGACTATAAAATGGATTCCTTGGCAAATTCCTGCATCGAAAACGCTAACGATGTTTGGATGGCGTAAATAGCGGCAAAGATTTGCTTCTGCTTCCAGAAGGTCTACATAAAATGGGTCGATAGTAAGCTCGGAATGTAGTCGTTTAATGGCAACAATCCAATTTTTTCGAGGGCCGTATAGCTCGCGAGCTTTGTATACCGAGGCCATACCGCCTCGGCCGACAAGCGCCAGTAGCTCAAAATTGGCAAAAATTACCGATCGGGAGGAATTGGTTGGGGCTATTGCTCCGCTCGGCTCACTTAGGCGGCATAAAGGAGGCATGTGGTCCTTAAATGCATTCTATGAGCCATATCTATACGGGTTTAAGCTCACTGGTTTTGTTCATTCCCGGATAGATAATAGGTGGGTCAAGCACTTTTGGTTGAGGTAAATAGGCCCCAAGCCAGCCGCAGCTTTCGCTCAAAGTGAGTTGCTTGAGTGTTCTTTTTGGCTTGCTCTTAAGGAATCAAGAAGTCCGTCTAATTCAGAGGGAAGAGTAGAAACTACTTTGATCAAGTCGTGGGTTGTAGGGTGACGGAAAGCCAAGGTTTCGGCATGTAGAAAATGACGAGCCAATCCCAAAATCTCGGGGCCATCATAAAGAGAATCTCCCGCCACGGGAGCGCCGATAGCCGCCAAATGTACGCGGATTTGATGAGTTACTCCGGTGGGAATATGGGCCTCAACTAAAGCAAAATCACCCAGTCTTTCCAGTGTGCGGTAACTAGTAGATGCCGAACGAGCTTTTAACGCGCAGATATCTTCGTCTAGAACACAGGTAATCATTTTTTTTCGATTTTTGGGATGGTGAGCAATGGGTAGATCGATTTTTCCGCCTTCTCCGGGAAGTCCACCTACCAAGGCAACATAGCGTTTCTGCACTTGCTGTTTTGCAAACGCCAGTCGAAGATAATCGTACGTTTGGCTATTACGAGCAGCTACCATGACTCCAGAAGTTTCCGTGTCTAGCCGATGAGCTAGTCCACATTCTCTAGGGTCTTCTCCGACAGTGATGCATTCCGAATAACGAGCAGCTAGTGCATTGGCAACTGTTCCTTTCTCGTGATTCTCAAGAGGATAAGAAGCCATGCCAGCGGGTTTGTCCAAAACTACCAAAAGGGGGTCTTCCCAAAGAACGTGCAGAGGTAATTCGGGTTGGGGAATGGGGGGAGAAAGCTGATCAGGTATTTCCGCGGTTATTTGCGAGCCTGGTTGTACCCGGTCCCCTTTGCGTGCTCGCTTGCCATTTACGCGCACGCTTCCTTCGGAAAAAGCACTCATCACCCGAATGCGGGAAACGTTGAGAGCCTGAGCAAGATAGCGGTCGAGCCGTAGAGAAATCACTTCTGGTGGTACTTCGTGCTGTATCTTCAAACGCACCTCTTTCCTCAATTAAATCAAGTTGCAAAACAAATACTTTCGAAATCCATGGCAGGGTTGGATTTGGACCCATTTACTGAAGATGCTAGTATGACACCAAAAATCATGGTGCAATTTTCTTTTGACAAGGGTGAGCGGCATGCCGGAACCGGATACGCATGAGCAGAATGACTTAAATAATTCTTCTTTTGACTTCCAAGCCCAACCACATTGGGGGCCGGACAACACCTATTACCCCCCAGGATACGATCCGATAAATGGAGTATGGATCGATCCGGCTTATGAGCAGGCTTATTCTCAAGGATATGTGTGGAATGCGGCCGTACAAAATTGGGTTCCCATTAATGCCGCAGACAACACTACCGAAGTAGCTGGTGAATCTTCGCATGGTTCAAATGCTCCACAAGATAGTTCTTTTCTCAAGCGATTGGAAAATGAAACTAGCAACAATACTCATTCTCAAAGTGTATACTCAGACTCCTCCACCCATTTCTGGACAGCAATTCCCGAAGAACTTGATTCGCCTAGTGCTTGCGAAGCGAAGTCTGGTTTGTCTCCGACTCCCGTTTTGAAGTTAGACCATGCGCTTACAGCTACTGCGCAGGAAGCTGAAAGGGTGAGTGGCCAGAATAATTCAGATATTTGTCCACCGAAAACCGATTTAGAGAATGCAGGGGCTGAAAGCGATGGGCAAGAAGTTGCAAAAGATTGGTCCGGAAATGACGGTAAAAATGCAGAGATGGAAATCAATATGGATGTGGAAATCGAAGATGGCGGGGCAGGTTTGGAGAGAACGGCACCGGTTCCAGTTACTCCTTTGATTCCTGTAAAAAAACAGATTAAGTCAGACTATTACTCGGTTTGCGGGGAACACCGAGTAGTTGTTCACTTTGTTAACGGGCAGGTGAAAAGAGGTAAGCTTCGAGATGCTAAACTTGATAATGAAACGATTTTTTTAGAGTTATTACCTGTACAGCTAATTGAGCAATGTCCAACTCAAAAGTTAAAAGCGATTTTTTTTCTTCTGCCTTCTGGTGAAAAGTTTTCTCCTGTAAGCGGACCAAAAATTCGAGTTACTTTCAGCGATGAGCGACAAATAACTGGATGTGCTCCCGATTATTTGTCTAAAAACAATGGTTTTTTTCTATATCCGGCAGATCCTCGAACCAATGTTGCCTATATTTTTATTTATCGCTCGGCAGTAAAAAATATTACGCAGGGATAAATTGGCTTCTTAGTGCAAGTACTGATTTGGGGGACGCTTGCTGTCATCTCGGGAAGGCGGAACAACCCTTAGATGGCGTGATTTGCGCCGTATTTGTCTAGCTAGCCACCATGAATAGATATTGACCAACAGTCGCTTTGGCGAAATCCTTCCCCTGCGTAGCATTACATAGCCAATGCTCATAGCCAGTAACACCGGTATAAACGGGGTCCAAACCCCCATAAGAATGTATAGAACAGGCATTCCCACCGCTAGGAAAAGAAAATAGGGTGCACGTACCGGAATCATGAAAAATAGCAGCACCGTGGCGTTCCAATTGGTAAGAATCCAACCGACAAAAATCGCTTCTCCAGCTACTATGGTTCCCGTATATGGAAAAACTCGCAATGAAGTGGAAAACAGTCCTAGCACCGTAGTCAATAGCGCGGCTCCCGTACTGGTCCCAAAAAAATAGTACAAAAAACGTCTCTCACCCCATTGCCGTTCCAGTGAGGACGCAAACATCCACAGCGCAATTACTTCATAAAGAAGCAAATGAAGTGGATTTCCCGCCAAAAATAAATAGGTGAACGGAGTCCAGATTCTCCATAAATCCAGCACTTGCGATGGACTAAAAAACAATCGGTTTTCTAAAAAATTTGCGCCAAAACGACCACTGTCAATCATAGTTATTAAGCTAGTCGCCGCGGTAGCTACCATGATAGCGAAGGTTGCTCTTGGCGGCTTAGCAAAGCTACTACCGTATCCAAATCTCGTGGGGCCAAAGTGCTGCATTACTCTCTTCTCCTAAGTTTTTCGCATTCAAAGCTTTCTTCTTATCGAACTGCTCGACCCAATAGGGATGGTTTTTTTACAGGCCTACTATGAAAAACCAGACTTCCTAACAGAAAATACTGTCTCTGGTCAGTTAAAGCTTGAGTTTGTAGTCAGCAACCAGGCGTTCCAATTTTTCTGCGGTGGTGCTTAATTGCTCACATCCCTGTTTGGTATGTTGCGCGCTGTCGAGGTTGTGCGCTGCTGCCCTGCCAATGGTGTCTATGGCTTCGTCGATTTGTCGCAAATTCTCTACTTGATCGTGGACATTTTGGGCAATCCTACGGGAAGCTTCGGCGGTGCTGTAAATGGCTGATTCCAAACGCTGGATTACCTCACCAGTTCTTTCAATGCTCTGCATGCTCGCTTCTGCCATGGAGCGACTCCCATGAGCGCTTTTGGCAAGTTCTTCAATTGCTTTGCGGATAGTGCGCAGGGTGTTACGAACTTGGGCGGTTGCTTGTTTAGACCCCGATGCGAGAGTCGCCACCTCCCGAGCTACAACTGCGAAACCTTTGCCAGCTTCCCCAGCTCGAGTAGCTTCCAGTGAGGCGTTTACGGAAAGCATGGTTGACTGTTCGGCTAGTTCTTCTACCGCGGTGACCACGTCGTTGGCTTCCCGTACTTTTTCAAGAACATCAGTAGAGGTTACCGCAATTTGCTCTACTCGGGTTTGAAGTCTACGAATATCGGAAACCGATATGTTAGCTGCTTCAGCACCTTTCTGCGCGACATTGACCGAGTTTTCCGCGGTGTTGGTGATATGCAGAGTGCTTTGTAATGTGCCTTGGCCAGTTTCGGAAACTAAGCGAGCAATTTGTAATGCTTGGCTCACCGCAGTAACTTGGTCGTGAGCGGCATTAGCGAGCTCGGAGGTAGAGGTGGTCATCAATTCAGCATTGGCCAGCACCTGACTAGATGCTTGCTTGATCGCAGAGGCTTGTTTGCGAAGTGCATTGGCCATTTGGTTTACTGCTGCTCCCAATTCAGCTATTTCGTCTTTGCCTTTGATAGCAATAGATTCCTGACTAAGATCGCCGGCGGCGAGCTTTATTGCTATGGAGGACATTTTTTTCAAGGGAAGAACGATCTGCTTGCCTAGCGTTAACGCTAGGACAGTTACGATGCCCAATACGCCAAAGCATGTTAGAGCAATAGTTATTCTAAAACGTAAGAGTAGCTCGTTAGATTGCTGGTCATGCAATGAATAAATGGCGTGACCTATCGCTTCTCCTTTGTGGAGGATGGGAGTATAGAAAAAAAACGAATCGTTTTGATAAATTGGTTCTTTGCCAGTCATCAATTGGCTAGTAATTTCTTTGGGAATTGGTTTTCCGTGAGAAGCCAAGTTTTCACCGTCGAGGTTAGAAACTACCACCCCGTTGATGTCCGAATTATGGTGGAGGAATACGTCTAGCGCCTTATTGATCTGGTCGGTTTGGCTAATCGACAAAGGTGTCGCAATATTGGTAGCCAAATTGGTGGCAAGTGTAATTCCTCTGGTTCGCAGAGCACTGTGAAGAACGTCAATCACGTTTTCGAAAGCCAATTCAAAAACTGCCACCGCAACGCACAGGCCAATAGTCACCGCGCCGAGCATGCCGTGACTTAGCTTCGCTCGCGTGCCCACAGCAACTCCCTTCGTATGCCAACGTAATTAATAGAACCAAAAACCCGACATGATGGCCTAACTGCGCACTTACTGGATATTCTTGGAGCCATCGTACCTTTTTTCAACCCGATTTTTCTATATGCAGATAAATCGTAATTTCTTTGCTCAGTAGCATAGCTAATTTTTATGGGAAGAAGGGCGTCTTCTTTTTTTGCTTCTTTTGCGGGCATGAAAAGAGCGATTCCTGGGTTGTAAAGAGTGCTCATTGCATTCACAAAGAAAGGTAGCAGGTTAGACCCATGAACATTTTTCGGGCGCTGATGGCGCAACACGATCGGATTGAAGGACCATCGGCAGATTTATGTAAGGCCTGTGAACACCAAGAACATTCTGCAAAAAAAATTCTTGATGAGCTTTCGGGCGAGTTAAGACGTCATTTTGAATTAGAAGAGCAACTGTTTTATGCCACAGTTGCCCCTAGTTTGATACTGGTCAACGCTAGTCGCTTTCTTGCGGAACACCAAAACTTATTGGGTATGCTTCAAAAAATTGAATCAGAGTCGACTACTGATTCCTGGTTCCAGGAAGTGAAAGCATTTGAAAATGATCTGGTTCGGCATGCTGGTGATGAGGAAATAGAGCTTTTTCCGGAAGTGAAGCGTCGCTTTGACCGTGGCACCCTTGAGGGAATGGGGGAAATGTTTCAACGCATTGCTATAGGGGAAATCTCCTGGAAAGCCGTTCTCTCCGGGAGTTGAAAGGATCGGAAATCATTGGTTGAAACTGGTGTGAGCAAATTCGCTCAGGGCGCGTTCTTGTACCCAGGGGGTGTTGTGTTTAGGGTATGGGCGCCTAAGGCGGAAAAACTCTACGTTCTTCTAGAAAATGAAGAAGCGGTTGCTTTACAAAAAAGAGAAGACGGTTTTTTCGAGCACAAAGTAGACGGTGTAGGTCCAGGTACTCGTTACGCTTATCAATTTTCTGATGGCCGTTACCGTCCCGATCCGGCGGCGCGTTTTCAAGAAGGATCAGTGCACAGTTTTTCCACGGTCTTCGATTCTGCTTTTGAGTGGTCTGATGATCACTGGAAGGGAATGGATCTCTCCCAGGCAGTTTTTTATGAAATTCATACCGGCGCGTTTTCTTCAGAAGGAACCCTTGAGGCCATAATTGGACGTCTGAAAAAACTTCGGAAACTTGGTGTTAATGTAGTTGAACTGATGCCACTAGCCGCGTTCGATGGAAATCGAGGGTGGGGCTACGATGGCGTTCTTTTATATTGTGTGCATTCGGCTTACGGTGGGCCGCGTGCTTTACAACGGCTAGTCAATGCAGCTCATTCCGAAGGTCTAGCGGTCTTTTTGGATGTTGTCTATAACCATCTTGGCCCATCAGGGAATTACCTAAACGAATTCGGCCCTTATTTTACATCTCGTTATAAAACGCCCTGGGGTGATGCTTTTAATTATGACGGGCCTAATTCTAAACCAGTGCGAGAATTCGTAATTCAAAATGCCTTGACGTGGGTGCGCGATTTTCACATCGATGGTCTAAGGCTTGATGCCATCCATAGTATTTATGATGATTCGCCTAAGCATATTGTAGGCGAGATAAATGAACGGGTGCAGGAATGGGCATCAAAGGCCGGGCGTAAGATTCAGGTTATAGCGGAAAGTGATTTGAACGACCCGCGGGTGATATACGAAGCAAAAGAAGGAGGTTGGGGTTTAGCAGCTCAATGGAGTGACGATTTTCATCACTCGTTGCATACGCTTCTCACTGGAGAGCGTAATGGATACTATGCAGATTTCGGAGAACTAAGTGATTTAGCGCAGGCTTTTCGCCAGTCTTACGTGTATACCGGTCAGTACTCACCTTTTCGCGGACGAGCACGCGGGGCTCCCATTGGAAGGGTTCCAGGTAAAAAATTCGTGGTAGCTGCACAGAATCATGACCAAATTGGAAATCGAGCAATGGGCGACCGGCTGGCAGCTTCACTTGCTCCAGAAGCGTTGCGTTTGGCGGCAACCGCGGTATTGATGTCTCCCTTTCTTCCTCTTTTGTTTATGGGGGAAGAATACTCCGAGGTTGCTCCATTTCAATACTTCACTAGTTTTCCTGATGCCGAATTAGGTCGAATGGTTTGCGAAGGTCGACGCAAAGAATTTCAACAGTTTTCATGGGCTCAAAAAGTACCTGATCCTCAGGACCTAAAAACTTTCCAGCGTTCTTGTATTGATTTTAGCAAATGCGAGCAGAAAGAATTTCGCGGGATGTGGCAATTTTATCATCGGCTCTTGCGTTGGAGAAAGCTGCTAAACCGGCTTCTAGATGATGAAGTAGAAAATGTGGAGGTTATTCCTGATGACTCGTCGTTTTTGTCGTCTCCATCTTCTTCTCAAAAAACCGGGATATTAGTAGTAACAAGAAAAAGCTTACGTTTAGATGCATTAGTATTGCTTGTTTTACATTTTTCTGGCCAATTAGGGTACTTGCAGCTTCCTTCCGGAAATTGGAGAGTGGTTCTAGACTCTTGGTCTCCTCGATATGGAAATGCTAATACCTGGGCTTTTTCCCAAAAAATAGTCTCGGAAAAGATTGCTTTGGGCCCCTGGCATTCTGCCATATTTCTTAAACGCGAATGATTTTATGGCCTAAATATTGAGTGCAACTGATTAAGGTACAAGCTTATTCTAAATTGTCTCGGTAGATGTGCGACTCTACCATTTCAATTCGCAGTATTGGATTTCGGTTGCGTCTTCTGTAGGGTCGAGTCATGATTCCTGCGAAAACTTGCTTGATGAGGTATCAAGTACGGGCAATCTCGAGTTTGATTTGGGTGGAATGCTGAAGATCCCAGTCTATGGCTGGAACTAATGCTGATTCCTAAAGAAATTCACCAGCCACTTTCTCAGAAGAATTCACTCCTCCTCTCGAGGCTTGAGTAACGGTTGGCTTAGGGAGAGAAGATTGTTAACCGAATTGGCGGGTTTTGGTTTGTTGTAAGGTCAGATGTCGAATAACGACTACATTTCTTGTGTATCAAGACGAAACAATTCTGTTTCCGAACGGGCCAGTTTTTTGAGGTAAGCAGCAACCGTTCCTCTGAAAAAGCAATGGCATGAATGTTGCTTTTCTGTCTTTCTGTTGGTCAGAATCAGCATCTAAAGAAGAGGAATAAATGGCGATTTCGGATATTCCAAAGCATGACCGCCCACGAGAAAGGTTGCTTACCCATGGTGGTACAGTATTGACCGATGTAGAGTTGTTAGCCATGCTCATAGGAAGCGGCACGAAAGGAGCCTCGGCGTTGGATGTTGCTAACTCGCTGCTCGGCGAATTCGGGGATCTTGCTGCTCTAGGGCGGGCAAAAATCAAAGATTTGGCAGATCAGCATGGAATCGGCAAAGCCCGGGCCTGTGCATTAGCAGCAGCTTTAGAACTAGGAAGACGGGCGCAAATTCCTAGACAGGAACGACATTTGGTTCGCGCATCGGCAGATGTGTATGCTTTTTATGGGCCGAAGCTATCGCACTTGACTCACGAAGTGTTTCACGTGATGTGCCTTGATGGAAAACATAAAGTTATTCGAGATGTGCGCATTGTGGAGGGAGGCTTGACTTCTTGTTCGGTGTTGCCTCGCGAAGTTTTTGCTCCGGCATTGCGAGAAGGAGCGCCGGCAGTAATATTTGTACATAATCATCCCAGCGGAGATCCTGTGCCGTCGACCGAAGATTTACGTTTGACTGCCAGACTTAAGCAAGCTGGTTTAGTGCTAGGCGTTAAAACTCTTGACCATATTATTGTAGGGGAAGGGAAGTATTTCAGCATGGTAGATCACGGAAAATTCGCTATGCTTTAGTAATAATTTCAAAGTTAATTATAGAAATGAAGTATACAGCAACCACAAATGATTTGCATTCAACATGGCTAGGGATTCAAACTTTGAGTGTCATCCCAAGAAGAGGCGAATACATCTTTCAGTGTACGTTTTCTTCGCCGCGTAGGCCGTAATTCTGTGGCTGGAGGATGAAACCACACGCTCAAAGCGGTAATGAGCCCAAGGAATAAATAAAATAGAATAACTATAGTAATTACCATACTGCCAGGAATGAATCCTAAATGAGCGCGATTTACAAAGTCTTCGAAAGTCCCAATGAGTTCCGGGCGAACACTAAGTCTCATCATCCATGCTGCCAAAATTACTACTAACATGGGTCCATAGGCGCGACGAATTCTTTGAGCGAGCGCCACTGTAATTGAAACCACTAGCCTCGGGGTGTCGAGCATTGTTGCCAGTTCACGCAGTTTTTGGTGATCAACCGGTTCTCCGCGTAAAAATGGGGAAAATAATCCGGTTTCTAACAGTCTTACTCTGCGCAAATAAACGTCCCATTTGCGATAGCGACCGGTTTCGATAAAAAGAAAACTAGTTACTAAAAACATTCCTGCTAGGAAGACAGCGTGAGAAGTATCGGTACCACCCAATCCGAAAGAAATAATCGCCGCGGTAGTGGTTAAGGCCCAATTAGTAGTGCTGTCCAAACGCGCACGCCAAGAGTCACTGCGCGCTACTTCACCTCGATATAGCTGGATGAGAACAGGTGCTAACGGTTGGCGATCGGTTGCTGTTTCCTTCATACAAGTAGGTGTTCTTTATAAAATGGCTGCGGTCTTGCCAGACCATGTCCAACATTATGTGGATTCAAATAACTGGGGGAAGTCGTTACGTTGCAAGCAGATAGGGGGAGGAGACGTGACTGGAATAGAGACCTCGGCGTTATTGGGAAGCTTTCTAGCAGAGCACGAAGAACGAATTATCCGGCGGGCCATAAAAGACCTAAAATACGAACTAGAAGTGGGCATTTCTCGCCAGCAGAGAAAGGATTCTATTCCGGCATATACAGGAGTTTTGGCTTCCCTGCTGTTGGAGCGAGGAGAAGAAGCTCCTTGGCTATGGAGCGAGGAGGTGCGTCACTACGGGGGCGTTGCCTTTGAAAATCGACGCGACGTCGGAGATTTGGTCCGCGAATTTGGAGTCCTCCAACGAGTAGTCTTGGGCGAGTGGGAAAAGCGAGTTGGTCATATGCCCGATGAAATAATGGAGCTTTTTTCAGATTGTATAGTGGAAGGAATTGCTGCCGCGGTAACTGATTATGTTCGTCATAGCCGAGGGGAACAGGTGGAGTTTCGTGAGTCGGCTTTGGTTCATACGCTCCTCGACCATTTAGACGAGGGAATAATGCTCGCGGAAGCAGATGGCACCTTTTCGTTAGCGACCCGACCAGCTTTGGAAATGCTGGGCGAGACAATGCGAACAGCACTAGGACGTTCGTTTCGCGATTCTTCCATGGCTTCTATTCTTCAAGACTTGCAGGCGCAGACTTTGGAAAATGCGGCCATTAGTTCCGCCGATCTTCCCGTCTTTAAGTCTTGGAGAACCGCATCTTCTTGTGAGCCCTTGCTAGTGCGTGTCTTTCCTGATGGAAAAGAACGCATTTTGGAGTTTGGATCGATAGTCATTTGGGAAGGTGAGGCATCTAAAAGAAGTCGTGAAAATCTAAGGGGTGTGATAGGAACAGTTCGCGACCGCACGGTGGAAATTCAAAACACTTTGGAATTGAGAAAGGCCAATAGCGAACTAGCCGTGCTGCAAAGCCGCCTGCTGCATCGTTCACGGGCCCAGGCAATGGGAGAATTAGCTTCAGGAATCACTCATGCTCTCAATAATATTCTTAATGCGATGCACTTGCGCCTGCGGCTGCTGAGAGAAAATCCAGGACCTGAGCAGATGGAAGCATTTGAGAAAGAAGTGGAAGGAACGGCAAAAATCGTAGCCTGGTTGCAGCAGTTTGCATCGCAGCGAAGCGCTGGTCCAATTGAGGTGGTTGAACTAGAAGAAATTGCTCGCGAAGCATTGGCTTTGGTACGGCCGGAAGCTGTTCGTGTAGGAGAGGGGACAGTACGCCTGAAATATCAAGGGATGGGGGTTGGCAGGGTTTACGCGAATGCCATCGAGCTCAGAGAACTCCTGGTTTCTCTTCTTCTATACGTACGTGATCAGCTCGCTGCTGGGGGCAAGCTAGAAATAATCACTAACCAGGATGAAAAGCATGTCATTTGCATGATGGAGTTTCAGGCTGACGTGGGAGGCCCGTCACGACCCGAAGAATGGTTGGCGCCAGTTGCTCAAGAGGGTATGGCTCCGCTTGCTTTGGCTGCCATGACTGCTAGAGAGCTTCTCGAACGATGGGGAGGAAAGTTAGCTACTCGTTCTTTGGAAACGGGAGAAGCAGAGTTTGTATTGTATTTCCAGCCCGCCCAGCAGGTGCCGATAGAAAGTCCTACTGCTATTCAAAGAGTAAAAAAAGAAGGTCGAAAAATCTTAGTGGTGGACGATGATCCCGATAATGCCATGATGCTGGCGGAGGTTCTTTTCGCAGAAGGGCACCAAGCTCAGACCGCGGAAAGCGGAAAAGAAGCTTTGGAAAAATGGAAAAGCGAGATATTCGATGTTGCTTTGATTGATCTTTTGATGCCCGATATTTCCGGTTTAGACTTAGCTAACTTGCTTTTCAGAGAGAACAGAAATGCGCGCATAGCGCTGGTAACTGGATGGGATTTGGACGAAAAGCAAAAGGGAGAAGCGTTAGTGCATGCGGTTTTCCGCAAACCAGTTAACTTAGATGAGCTTTTTTCTTTTTTGGGTCCTCTGAACGAATTGGTATCCGAGGAGCCAAGTCCTTCTTCGATGGAGTAGTAATTACCTAGGAGCTGCTTTTCCCTTAGGTTAGACTTGCCGTTATGAATCGTACGTTTGCAAAGCAGAAACAAAGTTTTCGATGGTCCCATCCGTTGAGTGAAGATAACAAAAATCGGGTGGCTGAATTAGAGCGCCGGCTAGGAATACGCTTTGCCAGTGAAGAAGTTGCTTTGGCGGCCTTGACCCATAAAAGCTACGCAAATGAGCATAAAGCTAGTGGATGCCAAGATAATGAGCGGCTTGAATTTTTAGGTGATGCGGTAATCGATCTTGCAGTCAGTGATCGCCTTATGAGTCGCTTTGCCCAAGCGCAGGAGGGTGACCTTTCTCGATTAAGAGCGGCCATGGTGAGTGAAGAAGGATTAGCCGCTATTGCGCGCAATATTGGGTTGGGCGAACTATTACTTTTGGGCCGTGGCGAAAACCGCACTGGGGGAAGAGAAAAAAACTCTGTACTTTCCGATGCTTTTGAAGCAGTTATTGGGGCAATCTATTTATCGACAGGATTAAACTCGGTATTGGAATTAGTGGAACGGTTATTCGCATCGGCATTGCAAAACGCTGCTATCGATTCGCATGATTACAAAACGCTCCTACAGGAAAAAGTGCAAGAGAAGTTAAAAACTTGTCCAGTATATAGAGTAGTTGCTGAGCAAGGCCCTGATCACGCCAAAACTTTTTCGGTAGAGATTCAGGTTGACAATCAAAAACTGGGGCGGGGAGAAGGACGTAGTAAAAAGGAGGCCGAACAGGCCGCAGCGCAAGAAGCTTTGAAAAATTACACGATTGATCAATCGCAAAACCCTCCTGCTGATAGGGTTCGGGGCCACAGCCCCGAGTAAAACGAAGGCCGGATTTGCCGGCTGGGATAAGGAGAAACTATGTCTTGGATGGAAGAAGTGCGCGCTGGAAAAAATCTTTGGGCTACGTTTTGCACCTCAAAAGGTGAAATTGTAATCAGGCTGCTAGTTAAAGAGTCGCCAAAAACGGTAGAAAACTTTGTGGGGTTGGCAACTGGCGAAAAAGAATGGATCGATCCTCGAACTCAGCAAAAAACTCAGGTGCCTTTGTATAATGGTACCGTATTTCATCGAGTGATTCCTGACTTCATGATTCAGGGGGGAGACCCGCTTGGTAGAGGAACTGGTGGTCCAGGCTATCAATTTGGAGACGAATTTGGCAGTGGGTTAACTTTTGATCGTCCTGGCTTGCTGGCCATGGCCAACGCAGGACCTAACACCAATGGGAGTCAATTTTTTATTACCGAGGTGCCCACTGCTTGGCTAAACAACAAGCACACAATTTTTGGCGAAGTGGTAAAGGGGTTCGATCTGGTACCGAACATTGCTCGGAGTGGAAACGCCAATGTAACCCTAGACCGGGTCGTCATATCATTTGAGAGCCCCTAGTTATGCACGTTTCCGGTTTTGTGTCCATTGTTGGTCGGCCTAATGTAGGCAAAAGCACCTTGCTTAATCGGTTGGTGGGAGAGAAGCTAGCCATTGTTTCTCGAAAACCGCAAACTACCCGCAACCGAATTCTGGGAATTACTACTCGTCCGGAATACCAGTTGGCTTTTCTGGACACCCCAGGGGTGCACAAAGCAAAGGGTGAATTGCATAGGCAGATGGTAGACACCGCCTTGGGAACCATATCCGAGGTGGATGTAGTTTTGTTTGTGATTGAGGCAGTTTTGCGCCCAGATAAGCAAGTTGATATTGGTGAAGGTAATCAATTGATTTTAGAGAATCTTCGTCAGAGCAATAAACCGGCCTTTTTGGCGATTAATAAAATCGATACCTTAGCAGAGAAACATTTACTCTTGCCCATAATCGATACCTATCGTCATGCCTATGCTTTTGAAGAAGTATTCCCGATCAGTGCTTATCAAGGAGATGGCGTTGCCGAACTCGAGCGGGCGTTGGTTGCTCACCTGCCAGAAGGGCCAGCGCTTTTTCCAGAGGATATGCTTACTGATCAGGCGGAACGTTCGCTGGTTTCCGAGCTGATCCGCGAACAAGTGCTCAATCACTGCCGAGAAGAAGTTCCTTATTTCACTGCGGTAGTAGTGGATCATTTTGACGAAGCGGAACGTGAACCTAACCGACCGGTGACCCCGGGCCAGCTTGGCGGGTTGGTCCGTATTGACGCGACTATCCTGGTGGAGCGGGAATCTCAGAAGGGAATAGTTATCGGTAAGGGCGGGCAGATGTTAAAAAAAATCGGAAGTGCCGCCCGTGCCCAGATTGAAAAGTTTTTAGGAACCCATGTTTATCTATCGCTGTTAGTGAAGGTCGAAAAGCGCTGGAGCGAGAGGCAAGAAACATTGCGTAATTTGGGTTACTTTCGTTCATAAACATTGGTTTTAAGGCGAAGACGTATGAATGCAAGCGTAGCGCGGCCTATTTTGGCAATTGTAGGCCGTCCGAATGTAGGTAAAAGTACTTTATTTAATCGTATAGCCGGGAAGCGGTTAGCTATTGTTGAAGATGTTCCGGGAGTCACCCGCGATCGCAACTATGCTGATGTTGATTGGGAAGGCCGTCCTTTTATCCTGGTCGATACCGGGGGGTTTCTTCCCGAACCCGACAACGAGTTGTTGGGAAGGGTTCGCGATCAAGCCTTGCTCGCAGTACAAGAGGCAGAAGCCATTCTCCTAGTTGTTGACGGAATGTCCGGGTTAACCAGCGGTGATCAGGAAATTGCTGGGCTACTACGCAAAAGTGGCAAAGCAGTTTTTGTGGCGGTGAACAAGTTGGACAGCGTCCGGAGAGAAGAAGAGGGATTTTTAACCGATTTTTATAGTTTGGGATTGAACGAAGTATTTCCGGTAAGTGCAGAACACGGCAGGGGAATATCCGATTTAATGGATCGAATGGTAGAGGGCTTTCCACCTAGAGAAGAATACGAAAGGGAGCGCGAAGAAATTTGCCGGGTGGCTATTGTAGGACGACCGAATGTGGGAAAGAGCACCTTGGTTAACCGGCTCCTCGGAGAAGAGCGTTTTGTGGTTAGTGAAGTGCCGGGCACGACCACTGATTCTCATGAAGCTCGACTAGAGTATGCCGGGCGTTCTTTGGTGTTAGTTGACACTGCTGGTTTAAGACGCAAGCGATCAATAGCGCAAAAAGTAGAACAATTCAGTGTGATGCGGTCATTGTCAGCCATCGATAGGGCACAGGTAGTAGTCTTGGTGCTCGATGCTACTGAGTTAGCTGTGGAGCAAGATGCACGCATTGCTGGAATTGCTCTGGAAAAAGGTAAAGCAATTGTAGTGTTTATTAATAAATGGGATCTCGTAGTCGGGACGGCACGAGAAGCTGAATTTCGCAACGAATTGAAAATACAGATGCCCTTTTTAAACTGGGCGCCAGTTGTTTTAGGTTCCGCAAAAACAGGAAAACATGTTTTGCAAATTGTCGAGCGAGCAAGTGAGGTTTATGAACATCGGCGTACTCGCTTGCCTACTCCTGTGCTAAACGATTTTTTAGAAAGAATTATCGACGAACACCCCGCGCCATTAGCGCCGGGAGGGAACCCGGTGCGCATGTTTTATATTGCCCAGGTGGCGGTGGGGCCTCCTACTTTTGCTATTACCTGTAACCGACCGGAAGCGGTTACTAACGACTATAAACGTTTTATTGTAAATCGCATGCGTAGCGCATTTGGTTTGCAGGTTCCCATTGTTATTCTCATGAAACCCAAATCAAAGCGGCCTTTTGTCGCCAGGGAAAAGAAAAGAAAAAGTAAATAATCATTCAATTATATCTCAGGGCATGCTTGTCCACAAAGCGCCCGTGGAGCTAGTGAGTCCCTCGATTCTGGACCTACGGCCCTACGCTCGGGATGACCGAGTTCAGTTTCTCTCGAGCGTAAAGCTGTTAGGCTTGGAGTCGACAAGCTTAACGCAAACTACAGTTGAAGATTTCCCCTATTGCCCCCTAATGAGACCAACCAAGTTCAACAGAAGCAGTTGAGTAACCAGGAAAGCTTGGAGCTGCAAAACCAGAAGTCAACTGGCGTAAAGAAATGCCGAGTAAAAACGGTTGAAGAAAATTTGACTTCAGTCCTAGGCCAAGAAAAGCGGCATAGTTGGTAGAGTGGAAGCCAGTATCTCGACGTGATGCATATTGTATAGCTGGTCCCAAGCTAATAACTGGAACCACGGGCACGGAATCGAGACGAGCCTCTAGACCGAGATAACCAGTAGTGACCTCAATGCTCCATAGCTGCTGAGCAGCCAAAGAATGCATGGAACGCTCAATCGAGGCAATTAACTGGATTCGTCGAGAGAGAAAGATGCCCGTGCTCAGCCCTAGGGCAGGTCCCCAAGAAATTTGACCATTCTGGGGAAGGGCAATTCCCAACCGGGAGCTGCATTCCCATGCCGAGGCCGGCGTACCCCCTAGGAGCAATGGTAGCGTGATAGCAATAATAAAGGCGGTTCGCATGGATAAAAACGATTGTTTGGCGTAAAGGGGATTCAGGTCAAGTAGTTAGACGTTTCTCTTGGTTGACGCCTGAGGCTAGGCCTCATAGAGTCGCCAAAAACCTAAGATTTGGTCAAGGAGAATTCGGTGAGTCGCGAAAAACTTTCTAGAAAAGAGATAAAAAGCCCTGATGCTTTTTTGCGAGGAGTACACGATGCGGGTGACTGGTTAGCAGCGCATCAAAAGCCGGTGGTCATTGGTATGCTAGCCTTAATTGCAGGGGTACTAATGGTTTCTTTAGTGGTTCATTTTCAGAATAAGAAAGCGCGCGAATCTGCAGATTCTTTGGGCAGCGCTATTTCAGTGGGAATGAGCGCAGTTGAAACCGCCGATTCCCAACTAGCTGGTTCGGAAGACAAAACTGACACCGAAAAATTTGCCAATCACCGGGAAAAGGAAAAAGCCCTTGCAAAGGCGATGCATGAAGTCAATGAAAGGCATCCGCAGACAGTTGCAGCTAAGACCTCTGCTTTGGTTCTGGCGGGCTCGCAAATGCGAACAGGAGAACTGGACCAGGCGGTTTCTTCGTTTCAAAAATACTTGGGAGAATCTGCTAATAAAGACGCTCTAAGAATTAATGCCTGGGAGGGATTGGGATATGCTTTCGAAGCCAAAAAAGATTGGGCGCAAGCTTTAGAGGCGTTTGCAAGCATGGGAAAAGAAAGTAAGGAACAATCGGTGCGCGCGAGGGCGGCGTATCATCGTGCGCGAATATTGGAAAAAAAGGGAATGAAACCGGAAGCTGCCGACGCGTTTTCTCGGGTTAAAGAAGAATTCAAAGCTACCTCTGCAGCCACCGACTCCTCTTCCAGGCTTGCCTTGCTAGGGTTAGAGGGAATATTTCCTGTTCCCGCAGAAAAAGCGAAGGCAAAGCCAGTAAAACAGTCACCAGTAAAACAGTCAAATGAGAAGTAAGGAATAACCAATGACCAATTGGCATAATCTCCAGAGAAGCAATCGCCCGAGTAGTGAGCTTTCGATTCGAATTCCAGATACCACCTCGATCCGGCTGTGGTCAATTAGGTTGTGCATTTTGGCTATTGCTTTGGTCGGGGGAGGAACTCTGGCCTGTTCGCAGGTGCACAAAATTGCCGCCAGTGGCAAAAGTATTACCAAACAGAATCGAGCATCAGAAAAGGTTTTTTCAGTTCAGTGGTGGGTCCATGCCGATGAAACTTTCGGGAAGCCGTATCGTCCAATACAATCGGCCAAGCCGGAAACTAATATCGAAAATAAACACGTTTATGTAGTAACGAATGATGGGTTTGTGCGTGCATTCGATAGTAAAGGAAGTCTAGTTTGGGAATATAATACCGAAAGTGAGTTCGTCGCCGGCCCGACTTATGAAAACGGTAAACTATGGGTGGCAGACGTCGAAGGAAAGATGCTTTGCCTAAATGCCGCCGACGGAAAAAAGCTTTGGGAATATCGGGCGGGAGAACAGTTGATTACTAAACCAGTTATAGCTGAAGATTTGATACTGGTATTTTCTTCGGGAGAAACCCTCTACGCAGTTGAAAAAGATAGTGGAAAATGGCGTTGGCAGTATAAACGTGAGCAACCCAGTACCTATGGATTACATGGAACAGCTACTCCCTTGGTATTAGGAAATAATGTTTATCAGGGTTTTTCCGACGGGTATGCAGTCTCGCTTTTGGTTAAAGACGGGGCAGTAGAGTGGGAAAAGGATTTAGGGGGAGGAAAGGAATATGCTGACGTAGATGCCGGTCCAATAATAGATGCAGAAGGGAATTTGTTATGGGCCTCTTATGCTACTGGAATTTTTTCGCTTCGACCATCTAGCGGCGAAACAGTATGGATGGTTCCTAAATACGGAGTGACCCGGCTAGTTGCGGCCCCCGAAAGTCGACGTATATATGTTGGTGGAAGCGAATTTATTTGCGCATTGTCCTCGACCAATGGAGTTCTACAATGGCAAATGAAGCTGCCGAAAGACCAATTCGTGTCCGGACTACAATTAGTACGCCGATTGGTATTGGCATCTACCGGAACTGGGCCGTTACTATTTTTGGACGCGCAAGATGGAAAATTTCGTCAGCAATTTGATCCTGGACAGGGAATCTGGGCAGAACCCCAAATTAGCTCTGGTAATGCGCTAGTAGTTTCAAATCAGGGGTATTTGTATAATCTTTACATAGAAAACAGAGGCGATTTTTGAGTAGAAACCGAATTCGAGTTGTAGCAGCATTATTAAAAAATAATCAGGGACAGGTTTTGGTGCAGCAAAGAGGGGCTCAAAGAACTTTGCCCTTATTATGGGAGTTTCCGGGAGGCAAAATTGAACCTGGTGAAAGCGAAGAAGAGGCTTTACGGCGCGAATGTCAGGAAGAACTAGGAGTGGAAGTTGAGGTAGGTTCTTTTCTCGATCGTAATATTCACCAGTATATCCACCAGGAAGTAGAGCTGTTGCTGTACGAATGCCATTTAAAGAGAGGAGAACCTTCGGCTTTGCACGATCAGGCCCTTGCCTATGTACCCATAGAGAAGCTCTCCGCTCTCGCTTTCTGTGAAGCCGATGTGCCGTTTATCGGGCGTCTTCTGAAGCAGGCGCCCATAACCCGGGGTACTTAGCTCAAAATGTTGCGATAAACTCATCTACCGTAGTCCGGAAGTATTCGAGGGCACGATTCACCGGTTCAGGGTTAGTCATATCTATTCCGGCAACCTTGAGCTCTTCCACAGGAAAATGACTTCCTCCTAAAGAAAGAAATTTTAGATACTGCTCGCGACTATTGGCGCAGCCGCTGGTCACCTTTTTGGCAAGAGCAATGGCTGCAGAAATTCCGGTAGCATATTTATAAACGTAAAATGCTCGGTAGAAATGCGGTATTCGTAACGCTTCTAACTCAAGTTCGCTGTCGATAATTATTGCGTCTCCAAAGTATGTTTCTAGCAATTTGCGGTATTCTTCTCGCAAAACCTTCAGAGTAACTGGTTCTTCGTTGTCAGCAATTTGATGTATAATTCTTTCAAAGTCGGCAAACATTGTTTGTCTAATCAATGTGCCACGGATATCGTCGATTTCTCTGTTGAGAATATAGGATCGCATTGCATTATCGTTTTGGTATTTCTTGAGAAGATAGTCCGAAAGCAAAATCTCATTAAAAGTAGATGCCACCTCGGCAACAAATATGGTATAATTACTGTATACGTATGGTTGGGTTTTCCAAGAAAAATAGGAATGCATGGAGTGCCCAGCTTCGTGAATCAAAGTATAAAGGGAGTTTATATTGGTTTCATCGTAGTTAAGCAAAATATAGGGGTAGGAATCGGGGCATCCTGACGAATAAGCTCCACTTCTTTTCCCCCTATTTTCATAACGATCAACCCATCCTCCCAGTAATCCTTGTTTTAAAACAGAAGTATACTCTTCGCCCAATACGCTTAGCGCCGCCACGCAAGTTTCCACTGCTTCCTGGTAGTTCATCTTGAACTGCACCGAGCCAACCAGAGGACAATAGGTATCATAAAAATGAAGCTCTTTTAGTCCCAAGGTTTCACGCCGAAAATTTAAATATTTTACCAGGGGATTAATTGACCCGCGTACTGCTTGAATAAGGTTGTCATATACTATTTCCTCTACGTTGTCTGTAAACAGCGCAGATTGTCGGCTAGAAGCAAAATTACGAGTCTTGGATTTAAATCGATCTTTTTTTAGCGAAGAAGCAAATGATGCGGCGATCGAATGTTTATGAGCATCGTATTGCTTATAATATTGCTTAAAGGCGTTTTTGCGTACCGAAGGATTTGGATTCATTAAAAAACTGATAAAATTACCATGGGAAAGCTCATGAGTCGTTCCCTGGTGATCAATGATTTCCCCAAAGTTTAGGTCAGCGTTGTCCAGTTGACCAAAAATATCAGAAGCAGCATCCAAAACATCGGAAGCACCAGCAAGCAATTCTTCCACTTCTGGCGAGCGAGTATGTGGTTTAAAACGAAGAATCTTTTCGAAATGAAATGCGTACAGAGCAAACTTGGGATCTGCTAAATGGCTCTTTAGCGTTTCATCGGGTATCATCTGGATTTCTGGAACAATATAGCTGGAAAGTTCTCCTGCCTTGGTATGCAGCATGGTAGCGCGCTCCAATAGAGCCAGCGCGGAACTGTCAGTTTTATCTTGGTCACTCTTTAAATGCGCAAAGGTATACAACTTCTCAATCCGCCGAGAAATAGAAAGATCAAACTCCACTGTGGCCAGAAGAATTTCTCCTGATTCTCCAAGATGTCCTCGAAATTGATTGTATTGCGAAAGATCTCGGCTTACACAATCATAATCGGCGTTCCATTCTTCGGTATTTTTATATAAAATGTTTAGGTTCCACTGATCGCTGCTGTTTACTTCGCTGCGTAAAGGTATTGTTTTCATGTTTTTCAGCCTTTTTTTGCTCTATTTGGCAATGTTAATGTTTTTTTAAGAGTCTTGTTCGGTTATTGCACTGCTTGCTGGGCGAGCACCTTAGCAAAATTAACCGTGGGCCACGAATTCTGTTGGGCATGCGCTTCTAAGGTGGGATCGGGATTAACCGCTACCGGATTGGTGACTTTACAAAGAAGGGGTAAGTCATTCAAAGAATCACTATAAAAATAGATTCGTTCGAACGAGTTCCAAGAAACGCCTTTTTGATGCATCCATTCTTGCACCCGAACAATTTTTCCTTCTCGGAAACAGGGCGTGCCTTGGATACGACCTGAAAAAGTTCCGTTTACGACTTCTGGTTCCGTAGCAATAAGCTCAGAAATGCCCAGTTGATGGGCAATGGGACGAGTAATAAAACTATTTGTAGCAGTCACAATTGCTGTCCAATTACCTGCTTGCTGATGCTTGTTGATTTCCTCCATCCCTTTTTCGCGGATCATGGAGGTAATTCGAGTTTTCATAAATCCTGCATGAAACTGTTCTAATTGTTCTCGTGAATACAATGTTAGAGGCTTTAGTTGAAAATCTAGGAATTCTCTAATATTAAGAGTACCATCTTTATACTGTTGGTAGAAAAAAGCGTTTCGCGCTTCATAAGTTTTCCGTTCAAGAGCCCCTTGGCTGATTAGAAACTGAGACCACTCATAATCGCTGTCTCCGTCAAGAAGGGTATTATCTAAATCAAAAAGAGCTAGGTCCATGGTCTTCTTTCGGTTGTATGTCAGGTTATCGGCGAGGAAGATACTGCAAAGGATCTTTAGGTAGCGCCCCTACCCGGACTTCGAAATGCAAATGAGGTCCGCTGGTAGGGCTGGCGATCCCTACTTCGGCAACAGAGTCGCCTTGGAGCACTGTTTCTCCCTCGTGAACCAAATTTTTTTTATTGTGTGCATAAATAGTTAAAAGCCCTGGAGAATGTTGAACAATTACTAAATTACCATATCCTTTTTGGTAACCACTAAAAATTACTTTTCCATCGCCAGCGCTGCTAATTAAAGTACCTTCTGGGGCGGCAATATCAATACCGTCGTGATGGGTTTCCCCTCGCTTTCCAAATCGCGCATACAATACTCCTTGGAGAGGCCAAGACAAAGGGAAGTGATTGTCGATTGCGGTATTTTCGTTTTTAGTAAACAGAGAAACCACCGGGAGTTGTTCGTCCTGAGAATGGGAATCCTCTACAGAATCGCTTTCTGCCTCCTCTTCCGCGTGTTTTAGGCCATGCGATTTGCTGGAAGAAGAAGTTGGCGGCGAGACGGATGGTCTAATGGCTGCAGAATCAGGCTCACTTTTGGTCCGAGAAACTCCTGGAATGAAAAGATTCTGACCAGCTTTTAGAACAGAAGGGTCAGCTAGATTGTTAGCAAAGATAAGGTCTTCTACCTTAACTCCGTACTGTCGACTAATACGCCAAAGAGTTTCCCCTGGTTTGACCTTATGATTAACCCCCACCAAATCAAGTTTATTTGAAGATTTCGGGTGCTGAACCTGTTGTTGAAGGGGGGATCGCATGCAGCCTAAAGAGCCAATGGCCAGAAAACCGGAATAAATCAGCCAGCCACGAATTAGAAAACGCCACCGGTTCATTTTGGTGAAACCGAGTGCAAGGAGTACCCAGGCACGGACCATGTGCGTAAAGATTCCAAAAGAGAGTGATCGGTGAAGTCAAGAAGCAACGGTGTAATAGAAATCATTTTTTCTTGATAAACAATATTGCAATCCGAGCCGGGAATATCTTCAAAACTAGCGTTGCCTCCCCCAATCCAATAGTAATGCCGACCACGAGGATCGGTTTTTTCTATGACCGAAGAACCATAGTTGCGCTGCCCCAAATGAGTGAAGGCATACCCCGAAGGTGAGCCATCGGGAAAATTAACGTTGAGCAGAGTTCCTCGGGGAAAGGGATGATGAATTACGCTTTGAAGTAAGGCGGGGGCAAAGCTAGCAGCAGCGGGGAAATCTCGTTTTTCTCCGGCATGGGAAAAAGCAACGCTCAAAAACCCTAAAATTGCGCCTTCGGTAGCTGCAGCTACAGTTCCAGAATACAGTACATCAATACCCAAGTTAGGTCCGTCGTTAATTCCAGCACACACTAAATCGGGGAGAGCATTTCTCATCAGGTGGTGAATGGCAAAATAAACACAATCGGTGGGGGTTCCGTCTACCTCAAACCACCGAGGCTTGCGTTCGCGAATGCGTAAGGGACGGTGCAGTGTGATGGCGTGCGAGGCAGCAGACTTTTCCCGATCGGGCGCTACTACCCAAACTTCGGCATAGGGAGAAATAGCATCGTAAAGTGCTTGTAGTCCGATTGCACTGATGCCGTCGTCGTTAGAAAGTAGAATTCGCATACCGTCTTGAGTAGCAGATGATGAGAACCTCCTCAAGTTTGAACGAATTAATCTGCTTGTCTGAAGGCAGACCACAACGACAATGCTGCTTCCGCCGGATTAGCAGCACAAAAAACTGCTTTAATGCAGGCTATTCCCGCAAAGCCTTTGGTGCGCAATTGGCCGGCATTTTCTTGCCTTATCCCGCCCAAAGCAACCAACGGAAGGCCGCAAAGAAGCGCTTCTTCCAATTCCTTGAATCCAACTGGAGGCCCATATTCTTGTTTAGAAGCAGTAGGGAAAACTGGTCCCCAAGTTGCAAAATCAGCACCCGGTGCTCTTTGGCGTAACTCGGAAACTCCGTGAACCGAAACGCCAATTGTAGCGTGGGTGCCCAAGATTTTTCGTGCTTGTAGGGCGCTGAGAGATTTTCCTCCCAGATGAACCCCTTGGGCGCCGAGAGCTAAAGCGACGTCCAAGCGGTCGTTAATTAGTAAAGGAACTTTGTACTTCTGGCAGACCGGCAACAAAGCTTTGCCAAGAAAAAAAAGTTCCCGAGCGCATAAGTCTTTTTCTCTAAGCTGCACTATTACTGAGCTAGGTTCAACTAATGAAAGAGCCCGAGCCAATTGTTCTGCTGGCGGCTGTTGGCAAAGGCTCCGATCGGTAATGAGATAAAGAAATGGTGTCCTTTTCTCAACCAATGATTCCCTCTACCGGACTAGAAGCATTGGCATAAAGTTTTTTTGGAATTCGTCCTGCCAAAAAAGCTTCTCGACCTGCCTCGACAGCCAAGCGCATTGCTGACGCCATACGTACCGGATCTTTCGCTCCCGCAATAGCGGTGTTCATAAGAATTCCTTGGCAACCTAATTCCATTGCTATTGCTGCATCAGAGGCAGTGCCCACTCCCGCGTCAACAATTACCGGAATTTTGACTGACTCCAAGATGAGTCGAATATTATAAGGATTTCGAATGCCCAGTCCGGACCCGATGGGAGC
>JBNKEI010000150.1:0-61396 GCA_050288705.1 Myxococcales bacterium | reverse complement strand
TGTTCAAAAAATCGAAATTGAATATATTTTTCTACTAAAATTTCTTTTTTCAATTTCCGACGATATTCTTTCACTCCGGTCGCAGAACGCAGGGAAATAGTTCGCGGCCATGTCCACCATGGTTGACCTGCCTGTTGTTTTTTTACTGCGGCAAAAAGAGACCAATCTTCCAGCCAATTTCTTTCTTTTTCACAAAAAGTCTCGAAATTCTCTTTTGATGCAACCCTACGAGCCATAAAACGCTCGGCGGCACGGGGAAGCAGTTCCTGACGTACCCGGGTCACCCGACTATAATCAACCCATCCACTAGAAAATACTCTCGCTGCATCAAGCTCGGTCTCGGTTAAATCGCCCTCTTGTCCTAGCATATCGAGGCTAATCAACAAAGAAGACCCCGCCCATGAAGATTGCGCAGCATAGGGACTTCCGTCATCAGCAGTCGGCCCCAAGGGCAGAATTTGCCAATACGACTGCCCAGAAGCAGCCAAAAAATCCAAAAATCGAAATGCCTCACTTCCCAGGTCACCTATTCCAAAAGGCCCAGGGAGACTGGTGACGTGAAGAAGAATGCCTGCGGAGCGCTGAAATTGCATTCGAACCTCGATTTGAAAAAGTTACCTAATTACTAGCTAACTAAGCGATGGATCGACCCCCGTCCACCGCCAGTATCTGACCGGTGACATATTTAGCTTGCAAAAGATACCGCACTGCACCAGCTACATCGAGCGAATTTCCTTCATACTGCAAAGGAACCCGAGAAAGAAGCCGTTGTTTTTCCGTAGTACTGGAATACTTACTTCCGGAGATAATACCGGGAGCTATTCCATTGACGCGAATGGCTGGAGCTAATTCTAACGCCAGACACTTAGTAAGCATGGCTAATCCAGCCTTAGCCGTGCAATAGTGAGAGTACTCACGCCAGGGCCGGATTCCCCCTCCTACATCGACAAGATTAATTATGTCCCCCCCACCCTTTTTCTTCATGGAGGGAAATGCTGCTCTACAGCAATAAAAGGGAGCAAAAAGATCAGTTTCCAACATTTTTTTCCAGGCGGCTTCGCCCATGTCTGCAAATCGGCGACGTTCCCATATGCCGGCACTGTTTATCAACAGATCACATCCCCCGAGCTCTTCCGCTATCGAAAAAATTCGTTGCACTTCTTCTATGGAAGTCAAATCGGCACCCACCGCTACTGCCCTTTTTTGCTCAGCCTTGATTTGGTCTACCACCCGCTGCGCTTCTTCCTTTTGGGAAAAAAACTGGACAATAACGGTTGCCCCCTCTTTGGCTAACTCCTTAGCAATGACCCTTCCCAATTTGCCACTACCGCCAGTAACCACCGCTATTCGTCCTTCCAAAAATCCATTCATTCTAGTTGGTTACCGTGCGAAAGGTGGTAGATATTTCTGTAGCTAGCGAAGTACCATCGGCTGCCACCAGGCCTTGTTTTATCCGAATTACGTATTGCTGATCGAGTTCCAGTTCACCATGCTTAACAACCAGACAGTTAGCGCTCTCGGTTGGTTGCAAAGATTGGTCTTCTACTTCGCCTTGCCCATACTTTTCGAGAACAATTTTTTCTTTGGCTTTTTCGGTTTCGACGGGAAGGTTAAAGCAAACAACTGGATTCCACCAAACATCCACCCCGCTTGCTCCATCATGAGGAGCAACGTGCACAATTGCTAGCGGGAGCCTTATTTCGAACAAAGGTTGGGCACAGCCACCTAGCAAGCACCCCGCAGCATATAACTGCATCACCAACCGACTTATGGGCAATATCGCCAATTTAGTGCAGAAATGATTGGTTTTGCCAAATAAGAGCGAAAAACGTTGGTGTTGAAATCGCCTGTTATGATTGCCGACGAAGAACGGAGACACGATCCTTCCTATGTGGCACCGCCGATGTTGCTACCGGGGAAACTATTGGTCCCCAAGGCTCACGGTCGATGTGAAGATGAGTGGCTTTAGGCGCTACACTTTGAAAAGTTTTTATTAACGCTTTTGCGTCACCTACCAACATTATTTGCCGGCCTGAAAAACGGGAAACACCTTCGTCTAAAAACATTTTGGCACGTTCCTCTTCTTCTAATTGAGTAGGCAAATTGGCCGGAGGAAACTCTGCTAAGAAGGCTTGAGATCCGGCTAGCGAAATGGTTTCACATGCCTTGCGTACCAGTATCGAAAAAGATTCTCGGGTTACCTTGCCTCCCTGTCCTGCTCCAAAACAAAATATTCGAGAAAATGAAATATTTCGGCGAACCGGAAATAGCAACGCGTCTCCGAACTCCCCAACAAATCGCCCTTCCAGCAAAATTCTTGAAAGAGCCCCGCACAAACGCCAATCGATATAGCCAGCTAAACCTCGCAAAGGACGTTCATCGGAAAAGATAAACAAGCAAGCCGCGTCTGTTTCGACTGCATTGTCAATTGCCCACCCCCCCAAATCGGCAAAAGAAAGCCTCAAGCCTTTTCCCCGTTCAAGTGAGAAGAAATTTTGTCCAAGATGCCGTTTACAAACGCTCCCGATTCTTCAGTCCCGTATCGCTTAGCCAACTCGATGGCTTCGTTTAGCACCACCTTGCGCGGCACATCGCTACAAAACCGCAACTCGTATACTGCTAGTCGTAACACATTGCGGTCCACCCGCGACATGCGTTCAATTCGCCAATGGTGGCTATGCTTTTCAATAAGCTCATCGACCTGTGCTAAATGCTCACTCACTCCTTGAACAATTAATTCGCTAAATTGAAAAAGCTGTTCATCGGAAGATATGTCTTCGCTCTTCCAATCGTCTTTCCAAGCATCAGAAAGTGCATCTAAAGGATCGGCTCTTGCCAAATCAACCTGATACAGAGCTTGAAGAGCCCGTTCACGAGCTATACTGCGTGTTCCACGGCGTACTTTCATTGAACCTCGCCTAATTCTCGCACCACATTTGCTGTCTCAATAGCTGCTAAAGCAGCGTCAGCACCCTTGTTGCCTGCTTTGGTTCCTGCACGCTCAATCGCCTGCTCCAAACTATCGCAGGTCAATACCCCAAAGGACACCACGCAAGAAGACTCCATGGCAAGTTGAGCTATACCTTTGGATACTTCCGCAGCAATATACTCGAAATGAGATGTGCCACCGCGAATTAACGCGCCCAGAACCACCACCGCGTCGAACTTCTGACTATGCACAACCCGCCGCGCAACTTGGGGAAGCTCGAAAGCACCAGGAACGCGAATTACCAAAATATCGGCACCGGCAACCCCATGTCGCAGTAGTGCATCTGAAGCGCCTTTCAGAAGCTCGTCAGTAATAAAGCTATTAAAGCGGGAGATAACCAAGGCTACTTTTAGCCCTTGGCCAATCATACTTCCTTCAATAATTTTTGGCATTTTTTTCCGTCCTCGATTGCTGGACATCAACTATTGAGTCGGGCTCGACCGGGTTTGACTCACTAACCTGTTCTTGCCCTGCTGGCATTCGTTTTTCTGTTTCGGTGGAAGCATTCATGGGTATTGCTTCCACCACCGACAAACCATATGCCTGCATACCTACTGTTTTCGGGGGATGATCGGTCATAAGCCGAATGGAGGATATTCCTAAATCACGCAAAATCTGCGCTCCTACTCCTACTTCCCGTAAACTTTCTTGTCCAGCACCAACTTTCTGTTTGAGTGAATGAACACACCCCAGTTGAAAACAAGCACCATGATTAAGGTAAACAAGCACGCCTCTTCCTTCGCTGGCGATTCTCTCTAACCCTTTTCTTAAAAAGGGTCCACATTGACATCCAGAAAAAAGATTAGCGTCTCCCATTGGGCAACAAACATGCATCCGTACTAGCACTGGCGAATAATCATCAACCCTGCCCTTTACGAAAGCTACATGCTCTCGTTGATCCGCAATGCAGTGGTAACGAACAGCCGAAAACTCTCCAAGGCCAGCGATAGGCATTTTTACTTTTTCAATTTGTCGTACCAGCCGTTCTGATTCCAATCGGTAGCGAATCAAATCGGTTACCGACAACAGAACCATTTGGTGGTGACGCGCAAAACAAATCAAGTCATCTCGTCGGGCCATAGTTCCATCAGCGTTCATGATCTCGCAAATGACCCCTGCCGGCTCAAAACCGGCCAGGCGCGCCAAATCGACCGATCCCTCGGTTTGTCCAGTTCTTACCAGTACTCCCCCATCACGGGCCACTAAAGGAAAAACGTGACCAGGGCGCACCAAATCAGAAGCCCTGGCTTTGGGGTGCACTGCGGTTTGGATGGTTACCGCCCGATCAGCAGCACTAATTCCAGTGCTAACTCCGCGTTTGGCCTCAATGGTTACCGTAAAAGCAGTTTGAAATTGCGAACCATTATCCTGAACCATGAGAGGCAACTGAAGTTTACGTGCTCTCGCCTCAGTAACGGTTAAACAGATAAGTCCCCGTGCATGGGTAGCCATGAAATTGATACCTTGGGGGGTAACTTTTTGCGCCGCCATGACCAAATCGCCTTCATTTTCACGATCTTCGTCATCGGTAAGGATCACCATTTCCCCACGACGAATGGCCTCAATGGCTTTTTCTACTAGTTCTACACTTTTACGAATGTCCTGCGCATCCATTTTAATGGCCACCTTTTCCTAACTCATATTGATTTTTCGCTTAAAAACCAAAACCGCATCTTTTGAGTAAATCCTCTTGAATTCGACTTTTACCGGCAAATCGAGCGAGGTATTTACCAACTATGTCAGTCTCAATGTTGACTTCACAACCCTCTTCTATATTACCCAAAGTCGTTCGTTGGGCGGATTCAGGAATGAGCGAAACGTAAAAACGGTTACTTTCCAATCGACTGACGGTTAGGCTAACTCCATTTACCGCAATAGAGCCTTTTTCCACTACCAATAAAGCCCAAGCGGGATCGAGTTCAAACCCTAGAATTAGCGACCCTCCCTCTGATTTTCGACAGGTAAGACGAGACACCCCGTCAATATGACCCAGAACCATGTGCCCACCAAGACGATCAGAAAAGCGAAGAGCACGCTCCAAATTAACTTTTTTTCCCTGCCGCCAAGAGCCAAGAGTAGTTCTGCGCAGAGTCTCTGGCGAAGCCTCTACCTGGAAATCACGCGAAGAAAAGGCCACTACTGTTTGGCATACACCATCTAGCGCAATCGATTCGCCCAAGAGATATTTTTCTTCCCATCCGCAAGCTTGAATGCGAATGCGCGTCATGGAACCGGGCGCTACTGAAACTACCGTACCTACTGTCTGTACCAATCCTGTAAACATGATGCGCGGAAGTATAGCCGTCCAGTTTCAAAGCACCAGTAGGATGTTGCAGCATTTTTCCCAGCTAAGCAGTTTTTGGACCCGCCACGTTTTTCTCGGCTAGCAGATGCCAGCCAATCCAATAGAAGGACTAAATTATTTTCAAATAATAAATAGTCCGCTTATTTCATTGATCACCAAACCTTCGAATGATTATTTCGCGAGAAGTACGCTGTGATTTTGAGTAATGCCTGGGGAATCTTCGATAGAAAACCCAACCTCACGAGCCAGACGCAACGTTTCTTGAAAAAGTTTTTTGGAAACATGAAATTTTGGTTCCCCGATTAGTAGCTTCCCTCCCATGCGCAGTGAATTGTTGATCTGCGCTAGAAGGCTTCTAACGTCGGGGACCTCGTGGACCATTGCAAACGCTAGTGCAAAATCGATTTTACCTGCAAGGTCTTGAACGCCAAGGTCAGTAGTGCTGCAGACACGTGTTTCTATCAAATGAGCTATGCCCTCCTTTTTCGCTCGCATCAGCAAAGGTGGGAACATTTTTTCCTGAATATCTACGCAAATTACCCTCCCATTCTGCCCTACCATCTTAGCCATAGGTATGGTGAAAAAACCCATTGCCGGACCAGGTTCAAGCACGGTCATTCCTTCTTTGACATAAGGCCCAAGTAGATTTTCTGGTTTAACCAGCAACCGTCGAAGCGGATTAGCCAGAAGGCGCCCGACCCATACAGGACATACATGCTCTGCCATTTGCGTCCTCCTTAAATAACGCGAGGCTATTCGTTTTTGAAGTTGAACTGCGGTTCACTTTCTAAAGCTAGCGCCGCTCGTGCAAAGGAGTCAACAGAAAATGAACCATGGTTCAGTTTTCTTCTATCCAGGCTCCATGCGGCAATGGTGTATTCTGCGCAGGTTTTCAAAATAAAGAGGAGACCAATGCCCGAGAGCGAACAAACCCAAGAACCAAAACAAAAACGCAGCGAACAAACCCGAGAAAAGATATTGAAAACCGGGTTACGTTTGTTTTCCGAACACGGATACCATGCGACTAGTTCAAAAAAAATTGCCAAGGCTGCGGGAATTTCTATTGGAAGTTTTTATAATTACTTCAAAGACAAAAAGGAGCTTTTACTAGAAATCCATCGCCTTCACGTAGAAAAAATTCATAATGCAGTTGCTACAAAACTCACGGGACCTAATTTAATCAATTCTTGCACGGACAGTCGTTCAATTGTACAAAATATTATTGACACATCACTCAAACTACATGAATTTTCGCCGGAATTGCACCGCGAGCTATCTGCTTTAATTTATACTGATTCCGACTTTGCCAAGATGGGAATTGCAGAAGAAAATCGAGTAGTAAACATGATAGTCGAACTTCTCTCAATTCAATCGAACGCTCTAAGAGTTACCGATTTAGAGGCCACGGCTAGGGTTATTGCTCATTCCATCGAGAGCGTAGTTCATTCAATAAAAATATTTGGTGCGCCCATTGAGCAGAAAAGGTTAACCGATGTACTCGGAGACATGGTTCACCGACTTTTGTACAGGTAACAGTTAGCACGAGTTTTACCTGAGTTTTACGTACATTTACAAAAATACAAGGTAAGCTGCTTGGGTATTTTTGTCGGCATCTTAATAAAGAGAGTAACTTGCGTGGAATTCTTAAAAAAAATTCGTCTAATTCAGGGTGGAATGGGTATTCATGTTTCTCACTGGCGTCTAGCAAAAGCCGCGGCAAAGTCAAGACCTGGCGTTATTGCTGGAACAGTATCGGGTACGGCTGCGGATTTTGCGATGGTTCGCCAGCTACAACTCGGCGACCCGGGAGGCCATATTCGCGAAGCATTGCAGAACCTCGATATCAAATACACAACTAAGGTTGGGAGAAAAATTTTAGATAAGTATTTTCTTCCTCACAGTAAAGCGCCGCAAGACCGCTACAAAAATCCTCCCCGATGCACTATTAGCAACTCTGTCGATGGGGGACGCATGATCCCTAATTATCAACAAATCGAACTGAAAATAGAAGACGAGCTAATAGAACTCTGGATAGCTACCGGTTTTACCCAGGTTTATCTTGCCAAAAAAGGACACGCCGGACCAATTTTCATTAATTTTTTGTACAAAATCGAACTTCCGCTCCTGTATACCATGTACGGAGCAATGCTGGCAGGGGTTGACGGAATCGTAGTCGGCGCTGGCAATCCTGACGGACTTCCCAAAATATGCTCCCAACTAACTCGACACGAGAAGGTCTCTATTGAACCGACCGTTTTGTACAAAGAGGTAGACCAGAAATTATTCATCACCTGCGATCCCCAAAAAATTTGCGAAGGGGTTTTTGCTCGAAAACCTTTGGTCAGACCGGCATTTCTTTCCATCGTTTCCTCAGAACATCTGGCCGTAGCCTTAGCCAACAGTAGTTCTGAACCGCCCGACGGCCTAATTATCGAGAACCATACTGCAGGAGGACACAACGCCAACCCTTCCGGACCAATGATAAAAGACCAGCAAGGACAGCCAATATATGGGGACAAAGACATAGCCGATCTTGAGGTTATTCGAAAAACGGGCCTACCTTTTTGGTTAGGAGGAGGACTCGCTAGTCGAGAAAAGCTCGAATTCGCCCTTGAATCAGGAGCACAAGGAATCCAGGCAGGTACAATATACGCAATGTGCGAAGAATCCGGCATGCGCTCAGACCATCGCTGTGCAATATTTAAAAGATTGCGAAACAATAGCGACGATTCTATCATTGTTAGAACGACGTTGTTCTCTCCCACGGGATTCTGTTTCAAAGTAGCCGACGTTGAAAATACTTTATTCGACAATTCCATATACCTAATGCGAAAAAGAGCTTGCGACATTGGACTATTAAGGCAAATTGGATTAGACAAACCTAATGAAGCCGGTCAACGGCGCTTATTTCAAAGATGTCCTGCAGAGCCATTAGAATCTTTTGTTAAAAATCGTGGACTTTTACGAAATTCAGCAGAAAAACGTTGCCTCTGCAATGGACTTATTGCTGGGGCAGGTTTTCCGCAAACAACACGAAATAACCAGAACCAAGAATGGGAAGAGCCCTCAATAGTAACCATTGGGGAAAACTTGGACGGTGTCCGCAGGCTTTCTAGCAATGGGCAGCATCCCTATTGGTGTATTGACATTGCCAAAGACATTCTGGGAGAGAGAAGTTAAAACCGACTAGGGCACCCCCATATCCGACATCGCCGGATATAGGGACACGCCCTAACGAGAAACCACCTCGTCCGACTCGGTTCCCTCTAGTTCGTCCAGTTCTGTCGGGCCTATACCCAGCAATGCCTCCGCTCTTTGCTCGGGAATACTACCAACTGCTCTCAATTTGCGATCGATAGCTCGGCGGCGAACAGAAACCTCGTCGATGGTTTTTGATGCTTCATTTAGTTTTCTCTGGACCTTTTCGAGAATTGATCCATATTTTCCGAATTCCCCTTTAACAGCCGCAAGTACTTGCCATACCTCGCTTGATCGCTTTTGAATGGCTAGCGTGCGGAACCCCATTTGCAAGGCATTGAGAATGGCCGCGATGGTGGTTGGCCCTGCTATGGTAACGCGAAAGTCTCTTTGGATTAGCTCGACAGTGCCCGGCCTGCGAAGAACTTCCGCATAAAGTCCCTCGGTAGGCAGAAAAAGAATCGCAAAATCAGTCGAGTGTGGTGGATTAATATATTTATCGCGAATATCCTTGGCGCAGGCTTTAATTCTAGCGTCCAACTGCTTTGCCGCCGCTTCAACTGCATCAGCATCAGCCCTTTCAGAAGCCAATATTAGCCGCTCATAGTCTTCACTTGGAAATTTGGCGTCAATCGGCAGCAACACATCCGGATCACCTTCACCTTTTCCTGGAAGACGCACAGCAAACTCAACTCGCTCTTGGCTTCCTGGCTTAATAGCCGCATCCATCAGATACTGATCGGGAGTAAGCATCTGCTCAAGAAGATTCCCAAGCTGCACCTCACCCCAAGTTCCCCGCGTTTTAACATTTGTAAGAACACGTTTCAAATCACCAACGCCGTTGGCTAGACTTTGCATTTCCCCCAGCCCTTTATGAACTTGCTCTAAGCGCTCGCTTACCAACTTAAAAGATTCCCCCAGACGTTTTTCCAAAGTGCCCTGGAGCTGTTCGTCGACTGTCTTGCGAATTCTTTCTAGTTTTTCGGCATTATCCCTACGCAGAGTATCTAAACGTTGCTCCATTGTTTGGCGAAGATTTTCCTGAGCCTGTTCCTGTTTTAAAGTCAAGCCAGCAATTTCTTTGGCAACTTGTTCCAAGCGTTCTTTTTGAGAAAAGGAGCTAATATTTATATTTGAAATAAGGGCTTCTCCTAATTGCCTAAATATATTGGTCACTTCTTCGCGCAGTCCCTTCTGCAAGCCAAGAATCTGACTAAACACTTCTTCGCGGAGAGCTTTTCCTACGGAACTGGCCTCGTCCCTGCCACGCTTGCCTTCTTCCCGCAATACTCGTTCTAGACGGTCTACTGCGGCAGTCAACTTCGCATCATCGAAGTCTGCTTGCTGGGATATCCTTCCCAAGCGAGCCAAAACCAGAAATATGACACCTAGATTAGCAAGTGAAAGCACAATGCCCGCTACCAAAAGCGTTGATACAGCCATGACTACTCCCTTTCTTCAACGGAAAAATTAGGGCTTGCAATTCCGCGTTTAAGGGTTTTAGCCGCACGCCATCTCAATCACCAAAGCAAATTTGTAATAATTGGCTTGAGGAGGCGTGCGTCTTTCTAAACCTACAGCATTTCTTCAACCTTCATGGCACCCAGGTAGGTGAAATGATAGTAGTTGTTATTGTTTGCGGCTGGAGCCAAGCCAACCGTAATCTCGTTCATTCCATTGGGAACAACCTCTACCGTAACCAGGTCATTGATATTATTGGCTGAATCCAGCACCACAGTAGCGGTATTTTGTCCAGCAACCGTATATTCCGTTTCGCGAATATCGCCCACTCCCAATCGAGAAGCATAGAAGGTAAGGCGGTAAACGCGCTGCGGAACGAGTCCCTTCAGCTTAAATCGGGGCATCACATTGGCCAAACCATTCCATCTCTCAGTATTACCGAAAAGTGAATCGCGGGTAGCATTTGGCATGAAATGAGTCGAACTAAGCGTTCCGTTGGTATTGGCTGCGTTAAAACGGTTTATTATCTCCAAACTTAATGGCGTTTGCTCGTTTTGAATATTAACCAAGTTATTTAGCTGTGCTCCGACCACCTTGCCTATATTTTCGGTTACATTATTCCATCCGGGGGTACCTGCTGGCGTAGATAACGAACCAAAATCAATTTGCAGAGTTTGCAAGGTATCCTCGTCGTCTACATCGCCTGCCTCATCATCTACCACCTTCATTACGCCCAGATAGGTGAAATGATAGGGATTATTGTTATTTTCGGTAGGGGCAAGGCTAATAGTAATTTCATTCATTTGGTCAGGAATAATTCCCACTGAGGTTTCTACTACACTATTAACATTGTTCGCCGGATTAAGCGTTACATTGGTCGTGTTTCTGCCAACGATGGTGTATTTCGTTTCGCGAGCGTCGCTCACACCCATCCGCGATGCGTAGAAAGTGAAATGGTATGCACGCTGCGGATCAAGCCCAGTCAGCTTGAATTTAGGCATTACATTGGTCAGGCCGCTCCAATTCTCAGTATTGCCAAAGAGCGAATCGCTAGTGGCGCTGGCGGTGAAATGGGCCGAATTAGATGTACCGTTGGTATTCGCTCCGTTGAAACGGTTTAGTATAACCAAATCTATGGGCGTATCGTTGTTTTGAGTGTTGACTAAATTAGTTAGCCGCGCCCCAACCGCACTGCCAATTTCTTCGGTCACATTGTTCCAGCCATTCGCCTGCGTAGACGCATAAAAGGACCCAAAATCAACCAGCAAAGTTTGCGACTCTTGGTCGCCATCGCCATTGCCATCGCCATCACCGCCTCCACCTCCACCTCCGTTTTCGTAGGGCAAAACCAGCAAAGTGATCGAATTTCCGGGATAGGTAGTAGTAATTTTGCTGTCCGCAACCACCTCATTAGAAAGCCGCTCAATGCCCTGGAGATTAGCCGAACCGTAACGGTAGACTTCCGCGATAGATGCGGTATGCACTCCAGCAAGTTGGAGAGTGCTGATTACGCTGGCTGGTTTTTTATTGATGACCATTACGGTGACAACATTGTCTTCACTGCGCTCAGCGGCATAAATCGACAGCGTCTCCTGGTCGGAGCTTAGCGCCTGCACACTTGTTTTCCCAAAACCGCTTCCCGCGCCATCATAATTACGGTAGAGACGGAAGGCGAATGCACCAGGATCGGTACTGCTTGGTGGAGCCCATAAAGTCGCTAAATCCAAACCCTCCCTACCAAATACACCAAGAATATCCGCCTGAGCCAAAGCACCACTCAAGTAACCGAGAGCGCCCCAATTATATTCAGTGATTGCAGTTTTGGTTCCAGGGTAATTCGCATTTATCCATTGCTTCATGCGGGGAATCAGATAAACCGATTGCCCAATCCATCCTTCGTGAGTATAACTCTCATCCCACAATTGACGAATCGATCGAAGCCGTGCTTTCTGTGCGGTGGTTGTACCAATATTCGAATTATATACCCCGCCAACCTGCGGGTAAATATGTAAATCGAGATAATCCAGTATACGCACACCATGTTGCTGCTCATAGCGTTGCATTTCCTGCAAATACCAGGGAACAAAATGAACATTACCGTGCGTTTGATAATCGGTCCGGTCATAACAGTCATCAACTGCAGAATGAAAATATGCGCACCAACCCCATACTGCTGGACCTAAGGTTTTTGCAGAAGAATCAACTTGTTTAATCGCTGCTGCATATTGATACGTACGATCGCGTAATTCGTCATAACTGGTGGGTTGCGGATGCACATCGCGCTGAGTACTATTCCACAACATCGGCTCATTATCTAAATTGTAATACTTAACCCCGCCATTTGCAGCCGTGCCGTATTTTGCTACTAAATGATTTATCCATTCGGAAACAAATGAAGGCCCAATAGCAGTGCTAGTATCGGTCGGGTCGTTGCCTTCGATAAAGGCTTGGCCATCGGGCTTTATGCCGTTACCGCAATCAGGATCGTATCCATCAACCGATTGTTGCTCGCCGTACCTTGAAACTTTGAAACCGCAATCGTATGGGTGACTCTCTATTCTTCGTTTAGGGACCCAGCCAATAAGCGGCGCAGTCATAAGAGTCCGAGTATTCGTTCGCCGATCTTGGTCAACAAATTTATCGGCAGCAGATCCGTCCGGCAATGTTTGCGGACTAGAGTTGCTCATGGGAACATTTTCATAGTACCAATCGCTACCCTTGTTGCTGACATCATTTTTCCAATTATAACGGGATGTTGCATTACCGCCCCAACGTCTGACCGGCAGTCTTATCTCTTGCGCCAGATTTTCGCTAGCGTAATTCATGCCGTAGATATCATCACTTATAGGGTGGCGATTAGCAGTCACATCAACACTGAGAATCGGACCGACAGGAAGAGAATTAGTCGATGCAATCACTTTGATTTTATCAAAGTAGACTGTCTGACCAGAATCAGAATTATTCATCCAATGGATATCTCTCAGAAAAGGAGGGTTACCTAAGTCAGATAGAGGTATATTTACTAGGGTCCAGGTATTCGCTGTGACCGAAAAATATTTACTTATGCTGGAATCATAGTTCAAAAAGAAGCGAATCGTACTGTTGCTATTTCCGCGTATCCAAAAGCTCAATCTCTCGTAACCAGTCAGATCAATAACTGAATTTTTATGAAGATAAAATCCAGCCCAACCATTCATGGTGACAGCTGCTGAATGAATGCCATCATAAACTTGTGAAGTATTAGAAAAATCGACAGTCGCACCGTACGAATAGTTTTGCCATCCTTCCTCCAAATTATCATCATACACAACAATATCATTGGCTGCTGCCGCCACTGAAGCAAATAAAGAAACAGTGACCACCAATACAGTGCCAATTATCGAGCAACACTTCCTGGCCTGCTTGGGTAAAAATAACCTCATGTGCAACCTCCTTTTGAGAAGCAAACAACAAAAAAACAAATAACGATTCAAGCTACGAATTATTCCCCCTGTTGCCAATATTTTTTCAACCGCAATCGCGCAATATATCTGGTTTTGCTCATACCGGAGGACATATTAGAGACCGTGACATAGTATATAGAAAGGAATCAGGCCAGGGCAAATATGAGTCAAATGTTTGGCATTTATACCTTGAATCAACAGTTTCTCAAACGATAAAGGAAGCTCCAACAAAACCTTAAATTAGACATTAATACACAGTTAAACACAAGTTAGAACGCCAATATACCATTATGACAATACTAACTAATAACTACCGGGGCTGGCGAACCCCGGCGCGACCCACAATAAGCAAATCTTCCCCTACCATCTCCGTTGTAGAGAAAGTCAAATGTATTGCTTGTCCCATTTGAACACGTTCGGTCAAGCGCGCCCAGGAAAGCCCAGAACCTAATACTTTAGGCGCAATAAATAGCATTGCTTCATCAACCAACTGATTCTCTAAAAAAGCCCCAAAAATTCCGGCGCCACCTTCCACCAATAAATGCACCACGTTACGCAAAGCCAAATAATTTAGCACCGCATGCAAATCGGTTTTTGCGCCGACGGTGTTTACACTGACTACTTCAATCCCTTGCGATTCTAACTGAGCCTTGTTTTTTTCGGCTTGCTCACTCAACCTTGCAGTAGTAAGGACTAGGGCTTTTCCTGCAGTTTCGCGAAATATTCTTGCCTGAGAAGAAATATTCAAGTTAGCGCTCAGTATCACTCGCAAAGGCTGGCGTTGAGCAAGCTGGCAATTAGGCCTGGCAGTTAGCGCCGGATCATCTGCACGCACTGTTCCCGCGCCGACCAAAATGGCATCTACCTGGTCGCGCAATACATGCACTTTTTCACGAGCGGGCAAGCCAGTAATCCAACGAGAATCTCCAGTGGTAGTAGCAATTTTTCCATCAGCCGTAGCTGCCACCTTAATCGTTACGAAAGGTCGTTGTTGGTTGACAAATGTAAAGAATGCACGATTGAGTAATGAGCATTCTTCTTCTAGAATTCCAGTAAACACCGGGATTCCCAATTTTTGTAATTTGCTTATGCCCTGCCCTGCTACCAAGGGATTGGTATCCTGACATCCGACGAAAACCCGAGAGATTCCTGCTTGCACAATAGCTTCGGTACAGGGTGGCGTACGGCCATAATGATTGCAGGGCTCTAGAGTCGCATACAAATCAGCTCCTTGGACCTGCTCCCCAGCATTTTTTATGGCGACAACTTCCGCGTGTGGCCCACCCGCCTTTTGATGATATCCTTTAGCAATTACCTTTCCGTTTTTTACCAGCACTGCGCCAACAGCAGGATTGGGGCTGGTTCTTCCTAATCCTTTTCTGGCTTCGTCTAGAGCAAGACGCATGAAATACTCGGCATGCTCTTTGATCCACAAGTCTTGGGAACTAGTTCCCATAAAATCCGCCACTTATGCGCGCTTAACTCAACGGCCTATAGTTTTTTCTTTCCCCGGTTTTCCAAATCTATGCTTCTCTCGGCAAGCAAATCTTTAAGTTCTTCCATAAATTCGCGCACATCGCGAAAACTACGATAAACCGAGGCAAAGCGCACATAGGCTACATCATCCACTTTCTGCAGAGAATGCATTACCAGCTCTCCCACCTGACTAGAAGAAACTTCTTTTTCCCCTAGCTCTTGCAACTTCAGCTCGATGTCCAACACTATCTGTTCAAGTTGCTCGGCAGAAACTGGGCGCTTTTCCACTGCTTTAGTCATGCCGGCAAGTATTTTCTCACGCACAAAAACTTCTCGACGACCATCTTTTTTTAACACCAGGGGCATAATTTCTTCTATGCGCTCGTAAGTTGTAAATCGACGAAAACAACCCAAGCACTCGCGACGCCTGCGGATGACTTGCCCATCGTGAGAAAGTCTAGAATCAATGACTTTGTTGTCTGTGTTTTTACAACCAGGGCAACGCATAGCGCGCGTATACCTTATCCTACATACAATGGAAACTGCTTGCAAAGTTCTTTTACTTGGTCACCTACTCGCGATAGCACTTTTAGGTTCTGGGAGTTTTCCAGGACATCACCAATTAAGGAAGCGATAAATCCCATTTCGTTCTTGCCCATTCCGCGGGTGGTGAGGGCTGGTGTTCCCAATCTGACTCCCGACGTCACCGAGGGCTTTTCCGGATCAAATGGAATCATGTTTTTGTTTACGGTTATCCGAGCTTTTTCCAATGCTTCTTGAGCTGCTTTTCCAGTTATTTGTTTGGAGCGTAAATCTACCATTATTAAATGATTATCCGTGCCTCCCGAACATAACCTTAATCCCCGAGATTGCAGCCCCTCGGCTAATGCCTGAGCATTTTCTAATATTTTCTGGCAATACTCTTTAAAAGATGGCTCCATTGCTTCTTTTAACGCCACTGCTTTAGCAGCAATAATATGTTCCAGCGGTCCACCCTGAATTCCTGGGAATACCTGGCTATTAAGTTTTTTACCAAAAGGCTCTTTGGCAAGAATCATTCCTCCTCGGGGGCCACGTAATGTTTTATGAGTGGTAGTAGTTACAATTTCGGCGTAAGGAATAGGTGAGGGATGAACTCCCGCAGCTACTAGACCAGCAATATGTGCCATATCAACTACTATTGCGGCTTTTACTTCATCGGCAATTTCTCGAAAACTCGCAAAATCAATTACTCTCGGATAAGCCGACGCGCCCACCACTATTACTTTTGGCCGGTGTTCACGTGCCAACCGAGCTACTTGGTCGTAATCAATGGTTTCGGTATCTTTATGCAAGCCATAAGAAACTATTTTATATAATTTACCAGAAAAATTTACTGGAGAACCATGAGTAAGATGCCCGCCAGAATTAAGATCCAGCGCTAACACGGTGTCTCCCGGCAGTATAAGCGCCATATAAGCAGCCATATTCGCCTGTGAGCCAGAATGCGGCTGAACATTGGCGTATTCGGCATTGAAAAGCTTTTTGGCGCGCTCGATAGCAATCTGCTCGACAGCGTCTACCTGCTCGCAACCACCGTAATATCTATTTCCTGGATATCCTTCGGCATATTTATTAGTCAGAACCGAGCCGGCAGCTTCCAGCACTGCTCTAGAAACAAAGTTTTCGCTGGCGATTAGTTCTAACCCTTGTTCTTGGCGAAGAGTCTCTTCCTCAATTAATTTAGAAATTTCCGAATCAAATTGGCTTAGGTTTTGGTGGTTCACTGGCATCCTCATTAATTAGAAATCACGTTGGCCGCTATTAAATTCTCTTGTTCCGCGTCGCTAATTTTTTTTAAACGCCTTTCGTGCCTTCCCCCTTCAAAAGGAGTACGCACAAACACTTCTGCAATCGCTCTGCCTAAACCCCTTCCAACCACTCGCTCGCCTAAACAAAGCACATTAGCATTGTTATGCGCCCTACTCATTCGCGCTTCGTATTCGCTAGTGCATACTGCCGCTCGCACTCCCACATACTTGTTAGCAACGATGGACATTCCAATGCCTGTCCCACATACCAAAATCCCTAAATCTACCTGGCCATCGCGTACCGCTCTGGCAACTTGGGAAGCGTAGTCCGGGTAATCTACTGCACTATTGTCGTGAGTACCATAATCGACCCACACGCACCCCAAAGATTCCAAGCATTCACCAACTTCCACCTTTAGCTCAAAGCCCCCGTGGTCATTGGCAATTCCAACTTTCATAGCAGCTCCATTGCTTCTGTATCGGTCATACAAAACGTTTAAGAATTAACACTACGTTGGCTCCACCGAATCCGAACGAATTGCTCATAGCGACTTCGACTTTAAGTTCGCGTGCTTGATTGGGAATGTAATCCAAATCGCATTCCGGATCGGGAGTTTCATAATTAACGGTCGGCGGCAATATTCCCCGGGCAAGCGCTAAGGCACAAATGGCCAACTCGGTGCTTCCCGCAGCACCTAATTGATGACCCAGCATAGATTTAGTGGAGCTGATTGCTACTTTACTAGCATGTATACCAAAGGCGGCCTTAATGGCTTGAGTCTCAGTTACGTCATTGAATTGGGTAGAAGTCCCGTGAGCATTGATGTAGCCAATTTGCTCTGGCACCATTCCTGCGTCTTTGAGAGCCCTCTGCATACATCGTGCGCTGCCTTCTCCTTGAGGAGAAGGGGCAGTAATGTGATGCGAGTCACAGTTAGCCGCATAGCCGACAATTTCTGCAAGAATGGTAGCTCTTCTCTTTTTCGCATGATCGAGCTCTTCCAACATTAGCAAGCCCGATCCTTCGGACATTATGAATCCCGAACGATGTAAATCGAATGGACGAGACGCCTTATGGGGAGCATCGTTGCAGTCTGAGCAAAGCGCACGCACTGCGTCAAAGCCTGCTATTCCCAAGGGAGTTATTGCCGCTTCTGCCCCCCCGCATAAAATTGCATCAGCATCACCGTACTTAATTGCTCTGAATGCTTCCCCTACCGCCTGCGCCCCAGTGGCACACGCGGAAACCGGCGACCAATTGGGACCTTTGATTCCAAATCGAATTCCAATCTGACCCGGCGCCAGGTTTATGATCATCTGGGGCACAAAAAACGGACTAATCCGAGACGGTCCTTTATCGAGAAGCTTAAGATGAGTTTCCTCTAACGACTGAAGCCCCCCGATTCCTGATCCAACAATGCAACCGATTCGTTCAGCATTTTCGTCGGTCACTTCTAATCCCGACTGCTCGAAAGCCATAGTTGCGGCAGCCAAGGCGAATTTCATGAAAGGATCAAGTCGACGAATCTCCTTCTTTTCAATCCAGTCCTCAGGACGAAAATCTAATATCTCACCAGCGATTTTGGTTTGGAAACCGCTGGCGTCGAATTTGGTGATCGGACCAATACCACTCTTTCCATTCACCAGCCCCGCCCAGGTTTTCTCCACGCCAATTCCTAGCGGAGTTACCAACCCCAACCCGGTGACAACTACTCGGCGGGTCATACGTACCTACTTTTTGTGTGAGTTAATGTATTCGATTGCGTCTTTTACGGTTCTTAAACCCTCTGCCTGTTCATCGGGTATCTCTACATCAAACTCTTCTTCCATGGCCATTATTAGCTCTACGATATCTAGGCTATCAGCCCCAAGATCATCAATGAACGAGCTCTCTTGACGAATATCATCTGCGCCGACACCTAGCTGCTCGGCAATAATCGATTTGACCCTAGTCTCGATATTAGTCGCAGTCATTGCGCTGTCCTCCAATTCTCCACGCCGAATTGAATCGGCGAATGGCGTCTATCCCTGAGCAAAGGGAAAACGCCCAGCCATCTTGCTCCGCTTTCGCGGCAGGCCGTGTTTATAGACCAGACCGGAGCCTATGTACACCAAAAGGGTCCAACATAAAGCTTTCTCTTTGTTTCTGCCAATATTTCGATGATCAGTCTTACTTACACAGAGGTTGTTACGCAAATCCCCCCTCTCCATCTGTAAATGCATCTATCAACCAGACTTTCAAACGGGACTTTGGTCATCGTGTTTGGTCATCGTGTAAAGAGAAGCAATCTAGGCGTCGCCTTTTTCTATTTCAATCATAAACTAGGTCCATCTTGCCCAAGCTGCTCGAAAACCTCACCATGATCCTTCCTAGTTCCGCAGGTACCTTTTGATCCTCAGAGGAAGGCCACGAGAAACTAATACGGTAGACACTCCAAAATTCATCGATATAAGGATATAAAACTCGCATTGTAACCGTTGGCCGTCTCAACCGTTTTACAGAGAAAGGGAAGACTACTCCATTTTCGGTCTCAAGCACAATTCGCCATATACTGTCAGAACGAGAAAAGTCATCAAAACGGCGCTCATTGACATGGACAGCAATCAGAATTTCAACATTTTTAAAATATTCTTCGCGCTCTTTCTCCCAAGCCTTTTCGATTTCCACAGGCGACATACCGCGAAACCGAGCAACTCGCTTAATACGAGCTTTTCGAAAACTTAAACTTTGAATGGTTCCTGCCAGAAACACTCGGCTATCAAACCCATTGTAGATTTCCGCTCGACGAGTCCATCTATTGAGAATCTGCTGATAAGCTTGCTCAGAACTAGTATCAGTGTCCGGAATATCCGAAACCCCCGTCCGCGGAGGAACCCAAAGTTGAGCACAAGCTCCCACTAAACTCACTGCTATCACCCAGAGTATCCATGATCGGCAACGGCTCATAGTTTTCGCGGAAACAAAGCCACCTTTATAGCTTTCTGAAATAGCTTTCTGGTAAAGTTTTTGGCTCGTATTTCCTGCTCATGTTCAATTGCTCCTTAAATACTTTACCAGTTGTTCAGAGTAACTGAGCTGCTCGAAAAGAACCTCCCTTACCTCAGAGTCCATGGCATTCCAAAGCTCCATCACTAAAGCCATGTCTTGGTTGATAGCGGCTAGCCGCTTGATAATGTCTTTGGCTAGGTCGTCTAGATCAACTTCTTGTTCGTCTCCCGGTATGGTTTCCGGCTCTAGTACTTCTTGGACTGGTGAAATAGCTCGTCCCAAGGCTTCTTGCAAAGAGGGGGTGAGTTTGTTTTCTCTTTCCAACCGGTCCCTTAGTTCAACCAACTCAGCACGTTCTATTTGACGATTGTCTAAGGCATCAAAAAGAGCTACAAACAAAGCATCGGTATCGCTAAGGGCACAATGAATTCGCGCTAAAACAAATTCTCGCTTTAACAAGCGTAATGCGGCAATGCGTCGAAATCCGGTAACTACTTGAAAGCAGTTTTCTCCCACCTCGCGCAGATCGATTGGGAACAACTGGCCATATTTAGCAAGCGAGGTAGCCAGCGAATCAATGTCTCCTTCCGGACGAAGACGCAACGAAAAATCATCGTTCACCCATTCCAAAGGAATTAGAACTGAGGAACGAGCAAGCTCTTCACTATCAGGAAAGTCTTCATTAAGATTTTGGCTCTGCTCGTCTTCTGGGATTTTTGGCTCGACTGCCGCTATTTCCACTTCAGTGTCATGGTTAATATCTTCGTCACCATGGTTTTTTTCTTCTGGCGAAACGTCATGCACACTATCTGGCACATTGGCGACATTTTCGTCTGGGGATTCAGCAATCGATTTCTCTAGCGGGGAGGCATCCGCGACCATGTCGACTGCCAAAACCGAATCGACCGCATGGTGACCGGATGTAGTCTGGCTGATTTCATCGGACTCATAGCCAGAGGACAACCTTTCTTCGTTATTTTCGTCATTTTCTTCGCAGTCTTCACCATAGCGTTCGGAAGATTGCGCGGCAAGATGCATCGAACTCAGCAATTCCGGAGAAGGAGGAAGGATAATTGTTGAGCCCTCCCCCTTTTCTCTCGAATTTTCGCTAGATTCCTCTGGAGATACGATCGTTTCCATGTTCGACCGTTCGTACACCATTTATCCTCCCTAGGACCGTTACCACTAGCTACTTGTTAAGTTTTAAGAAAATCATTCCGCTATCGATTCCGTGCGGATTTGAATTACTTCATTTTTTACGTTTTACGACCACTTTTTTTTTAGCCAAACCGGCCGAGGCCAATGCCACTTCTTCTTCACTACTCTCTTCTCCTTCTTCGGCAGAAGAAATTTTTAAAGGTGGCGGCTGGGGGACGGGATTCTTGCCTTCGCCTGATTTTACCAGCGCGGTAAATCTTGGGCCACGAGAGGAAGCACTTGCTTTGTTTGCGGAAGCGTTGGAAGCAGAGGCAACCCGGGAAGTTACGGCTTTAGGACGAGCTGTTTTTTCTCCAATTTTGGGCTGGGGAGTTTCTCCCATTTCTACTCGACCACGCAACGCTGCTCCTTCCACTAAAATAACCCGGGGAGCATGAATATCGCCCACCATTCGACCTTCTTTGGTCAAATGAACACTTTCGCTGGCCACAATATTACCAACCACCAAACCAGAAATGACAGCATTACGCACTTGTGCATCGGCTTTGACCACGCCCGAAGATTGAACAATAAGCGTTTTGGTCAATACTATAGTTCCCTGTACTCGGCCCAAAACGGTAAGATCCTCGTCTCCCTCGATCTTTCCCTCGACAAAACTGGACTCTCCTATCACTGTGTTCTGGGTAGATTCTTCGTTTTCTTGGATAGCCATGCTTCGGTGGCTCCTTTATTTCTTATCGACGTCCATATCTACATTGCCTTTAAAATTGGCACCTTCGACAATAATTACCCTCGGGGCTCGGATATCGCCCACTACCCGACAGTCGGTTTTTAGCTCTACTTTTTCCGCCGCATTGATATTACCAATCAGTCTACCGGAAATCTCCACGTTTTGAGTTTCAACGTCGGCTTCGACTATTCCGCTTGGTTCTACCGAAATACTATCTTTTACTAGAATTCTTCCTTTAACAGTGCCTTGTATTACTAAATCTTCTTCTCCGGAAATTTCGCCATCTACGGTTATTCCGCTGCCAATAATAGTATTTGCCATTTTCCAAATCCTCACTTTTTAACATGCAGGGTACATAGCTACCGCACCTTTCAGCGATTCTTTTTTACTTATGAACGTCCCTTGAAGCAACCGAACATCTGCTTATACTTCGGAATCTATATCTTCGGGAAGTTCGATTTCCATTTCGATGCTCCCATTAAATTTAGCCCCGTCTTCGATTATGACTTTTGGAGCTTTAATATTACCAGTGACTACAGCCGAGGAATGGAGAGCTACTAGCTCGTCTACTTCTATTTGACCGTTAGCTTCACCATGGATGGTTAACATTCCAGTACGGATCTCGGCATCGATTTTTCCAGTAGATTCGATGGTTAAGTGGTTTTTCAAACTCACTTGGCCTTCTACTTGCCCTTCCACAAGTAGGTCTCCATCGCCGGTGAGGTTTCCCCGAATAGTAATTGCCTTACCGATGATACCATTGCCTTCGCTTGCCATCTCCACACCTTTCATAAGGCTCTCTTTTAGCCTTGTCGGCTAGTCTATTTTGTGTTCTTGCAACGACTACCCCGCGTTGCGGACCGTATCTCGTGCAAGGTAGAGGTGTCAATTGGTAGCTAAACTATTTTCAAGTATTATTCCGCGTGTAGAGATCACCGCCAAAACTATATTTAAAGACACCCGCCTAAAGGCACTATTTCATTTAAGGGTTCATAGCACATACATTCGTACATACGGGATATGTGGTCGTGGAAAAACTGCTTTTCTTTTAGCTCAGTCCAAAGAAGAAGCCAAGGAATTCTCGATCAACGTTTTTGCCAGGGCAAGCCGTTCGGGCTATTGCCCTCGGAGCGCAACTGAAGCAGTTTTCTTTCTATACTTCTTTCCACTTTGGCGTCCGGCTGCCATCGCAGCATTTCCAATGCTTTCTTATAGCTTTTCTCCGCTTCCTTTTTTCTAAGCACCTTTCCGTATGCATCCCCTAAATGTTCGGCGACCGCAGGCTCATCAGGCATTAAACGCAAAGCCTTTTCCAATAAACCGATTGCTTTACGCAATTTTCCCTTTTTGAAATAAATCCAGCCTAGAGAATCTATAAAAGCTCCATTTTCTGGCTGCAAATCAATTGCTTTTTTAACTAACATTTCTGCTTCATCTAATTCAATCCCAATCTCAGCAAGCGAATAACCAACAAAATTTAGCGCCTCTGCATTTTTGGGGTTAATTGCTAGCAATTCACGCATGGGCACCAACGCCTCTTGCGTTTTTCCTTGCTTTTCTAAAATTGCACCCAATGCAAATAGCAATTTTTCTTCTTTCGGCCTTTTCTTAATTGTGGTCCATAACACCTTTTGTGACTCTTCAAATCTATTTGCGTCATGTAACACATGGCTTAGTTCCACAACCCAATCCACACATTCTGGATCTTTAACAATCGCGTCTTTCAATAAAGAAATTGCTTCTTGATGTTTTTGGAAACGAGACAAGGCATGGGCTCGCCGAACCAGGGCTGCAGGATACAGTTCCTTGCCTTGGGGTATTTTGGCAAAGGCTTGCACTGCGCCAGGGTAATCCATGATTTCTTCCAAAACGCGTCCCCAAAAAAAGGATATGGCGGTATCGTCAGGCGATGTTGCGTGAGCCGAAGCAAAGAAATTCACTGCATCGGAAAGCCGGTTTTCCTTAGCGAAAGCCACCGCGATTTTTGCACAAATGCCCGCGTCTTCTGGGGACAAGACCAATAGTCGTTTCCAATATTTTACCGCCCCAGCAATATCTCCACTGCCGAGCAATAAGGCCCCCAAAGCATACAAAGCGTCAGCATTTTCTGAATCCCCGGCAAGTAGTTTGGAATAATACTTCTCCGCATCCGCATTCCGGTTCATGGCTTGGTAAATACCCGCCATAAGCATTAGGGTGTTAGTGTTCTCGGGGTCTCGTTCTTGCGCCTTATTCAAAAAACGCAGTGCGGAGCGCCACCTTCCCTTGCGAGCCAACCATTGACCAAGCTCCTGGAATCCTGCTGACTCCCAGGGAAGCACTTTTTCCATTGCTCCAACCACATCAACGGCCTTTTTGAATTTTCCCAGCTCCAGATAGATGTGAAGCAATGCCAAATAGGCTTCTTTTTCTCGAGGGGCCAAGCGGATAGCTTTTCGAAAGACGCTAATGGCCCGATGCCGAGTCTGCGGGCGAAGCAACCATATTTTTCCTATTGCGAGGTAAGCAGGAACGTAAGCGGGATCACTTTGCAAGGCTCTCTTAAACTGCTCAAGTGCTTTTTTTTCTAATCCCAGCCTTTGATACGTGTGCGCCAGAGCCACACGCAAAACCGGAGACTCCGGGTCGAAAATAGTTGCTAATTTGAATTCTTCAATGGCGTCACCAGTTACTCCCTGGTAAACAGCCATTAAGCCTTTTAAATAGTGCGCATAGGCCCGACTAGATGCATAACGATTTTCTTGCCCAGAAACGGTTGCTTCCTGAATAGCCGCATTATCAGGAATAGCTCGGCGACCATTTTTTTGGCCTTGTCTTTGCGCCGCCACTGACTGCGCAGTTGTCGGTAGCAAAGCGCTAGCTTGCCTACACCACACCAACAACGCCACTAATAAAAAAAACTGTTCAAAAAATACAAGTATGCGTCTATCACCGAACATGGATAAGATATTGTAGCGCAGCCCAGCCCTTACAGAAAGCAAGAAGGCATGCCCGTCTTTTTAGCCTTGACGTCTCGCCTACAAAAATACAAACGCACGACGCAGAGAACGTCGAATTTTTCGTTCTGCCTTACAGCCCTCTTTACAACAACGCGACTACTGATTTACTGCCATGCAGCTAATTTGACACCAGAAAATCGCTCCCGTGTAATAGCATGAACACGAAAGCGACATCATCAGGTTGATGTAAGTCAGAGTATGATGCAATAATAGTTTGGAATTTCATGATGTCAAGCGGAGATTTTATGCAGTTTCATCGAAAATTCACTTGGTTACTATTTTCGCAACTGTTTTTTGTACTTCCAGCATACCCACATAGATTAGATTTCAGTCCAATCAGATATCTTGCTTATTACTCTCTCAACGATCCATCTCAATCGTCATCATCTGCTGGAATTTTATACCATTTCGAGCCAACTACCTCCCGACAGATTTTTTTATCTAATAACAATATTATTTACCTAACCAAGCCAATTCCCCGTGGATATGGTAAAATAGCTGGCGCTGTCTTCGACTCGGAAACCTTGAATCCTATAGAAGGTGCTTCCGTGCTTTTTTCAGACCCGGCGCCATCATCGACAGCTTCCCCTCTCAAACACGGGCAATTTCTTACTACCAGCCTTTCCCCTGGGGAAACTATTATCTCTATTACTCATCCGCGCTATAAGCCAGCTCGAATTAAGGTTCATATCGAATCAGGAAAGGTCACACCTATTGAAGCTTATCTCGAACGAAACTCCCTTCCCAAGACTCAAGAAATTGATGTTTCTTCCCAAAAAGAGATTGAACTTCCGATCACTCCAACTCCCTCATCCCCACCTAGCGCCATTCCTGCTGCCCCTAAGAAGCATCCCCAAGTAATTCTTAGGAAATCATTTCCTTTCGCATCAGAGAGCGCGAAAATTATACCCGCTAATATTCCGCTGCTAAATAAATTTGTCGACGAAATCATTGACAAATCTTATATTAGAATATTGGTAGAAGGACACACCGACAATCGTGGCAATATAGGTTTTAAAAAAACGCTGTCTACAAATCGGGCAAAAATAGTAGCTAACTATCTAATCCAGCGAGGAATTGACCAATCTAAACTTTCAACAAAAGGACTTGCCGATTCTCGTCCAGTTGTTCCTAATCTGACTGAACGAGGAAGAGCCTTAAATCGCCGAGTTGAGGTTTTGGTGGTCAAGCCTTAGACAAAGAGAATGCAATGCGCGCGCCTATCACATACCTCGGCCTTGCTTTTATAACTATATTTACTTCGACAACAGGGTGCCAAACCTCCTCTGGCTCTGCAGAAACCTCACCGCACGTTTCTTTTTATGCCATGCCAACTGAGTTACTAGGAAAGAGTTTTGCTATCTCCATAGAAGTTTTGGGTTGCTCGGCTATAAGCAAGGCATGGGTTACCAACCAAGAGAAAATCCTTGCCCAAACAGATAATATTAACAGCCAGGTGATACGCCTATCCGTGCCCCAAGAGAAAATTCCCTTTAATCGATGGGGAATAGCTGCCGATCTAGGATTGCGAGCCCACGCTACCTGCAGCAACGGCCAAACCGGTAGCTCCAATGAAACCATTTTCTCTTTCACCCCACTTCATGACGTGCTTACTGGTCCTTGGAATTTGGGAAGTAATTTTTGGGTAGAGGAAGATGGCGCCACTGTTCTTGTTTGTGACGGAAAACTCATTCGCCAAGGCAAGGAAAATAAACCATCAAAAGAAATTAGCTTGCGGTTTAACTGCGATAGTAACTCTATTCTCATTTTTGCCGAAAATAATGGTCGCTTCCTTTTTCAGGCCCGCGAAGGGGTTGCTTATTTTGATCGCTATATGGAAAATTCCTATTCCTGGATTTTTGATTCTGGTATTCCTCCCTCACAAATTGCGATCACCAATTCAGGCAATGGTTTTGCAGCCTTTATTCAGTCAGAAGAAGGATGGAGAATAGAGCAGTACTTGTTAAAACCTTACTCGCCAAAACCCTTTTGGAAGTCGGACCTATACCCGATGTCAACCATTGCCGGCAAAATCGCTGCAAACGCAGACAATCAAATAATTGTCCCGCATAAAACCCCTCTGGACTTTGGAGGCGGTTACCAAGTTTTGCTCGAAATTTTTTCGTCTGATGGCGCAAATCAGAAACGCCCAATTCTTACCGTCTCAACCGACGAAGAGACACCTACAATTTTTTTCGATAGCACGGGAGAAACTGCTTACTTAGCCCACCCCACTGGTTCGTCCTCCACTGTAAGAGCATGTCCGCTAAATTCTGATTTTATCTGTGAAAACGGCTGGACTTCTCCACCACTAGATACCCCCATTTCTGAAATCTCGATTTCTTCGCAAAAACTAGTCGTATGGGGTGAGCAAAAAGCCTATTTCTTGAGATCATCTGATGGAGCTATTCTTGGTTCGCCAGTCATTCCTGCCTCCGGATTAGTTTTCACCGCAGTTGTTTTTGGAGCAGATGGGTCTACTTATCTTTTAGCCCAACAAACCAATTACATAGAATATTATGGAGAAAACTATAAACAACTGCTACCAGGAATTAGGCAAATTCTCATTTACGATGATTCTTTTGATTTGGTCGCCAACATTAAAAATCAAAAAGGTTTTTTAGTAGACATTGATCCTACTGGACGCGGTTGGTTATATTCATCAGACATTTTTCTTTTACCGATGCCCTCAGAAATGAAAAGAATGATTGCTCATTAGCGACTGCTCAGGTATTACCTTTCCCACGAGCATATACTAGCGCTTCCCGATTGCCCGCCGGCCCTACGACAGGAGAATCTATCCAGCCCACTACCTCCATTAACTCGCTAACAAAACTAACTAGCGATTGAATAATCTCTACTCTTTTATGGTTGTCACGAACTACTCCGCCCTTCCCTACCTCGCCTTTTCCTGCTTCGAACTGTGGCTTAACTAGTGCAATTAGCTTTCCTTCTGGTTGCAGGAACTTCAACGCTGCGGGCAGCACTTGCTTTAATGAAATAAAAGAAACATCGATTACAATTAAATGCACATCGAATGAGACTTCGTCTCTGGTCAGATAGCGAGCATTTACCCTTTCACGGACAATCACTCTGGGGTCATTGCGCAATTGGGGATGAAGCTGCCCATAGCCAACATCTAAAGCCACTACTCGTTGGGCGCCGCGCTGTAGCAGGCAATCGGTGAAGCCACCAGTAGATGCCCCAACATCCAAAACATCCAACCCTTGAACCTTAATTGTCCAATGGTCGAGAGCAGCTTCCAGTTTTAGACCACCTCGGGAAACATAAGGCAGATCCTCGCCTTTAAGTCGAATAGGGGACTCTACATTGACACAAACACCAGGCTTATCGACCCGTGATTCACCCACTATCACCAAACCAGCCAGAATCAATGCCTGCGCCCGCGCACGCGTTTCTGCAATTCCCCGATCAACTAAAAGCTTGTCAATACGCTCTTTTTTAACACCCATTTTAGCTTAGCGATCGCGCTCGATAGCGTAGTCGGCCAAAGCCATTAAAGGCAAGGCCGCAGGCATAAAACCTTGCAGTAATTCTTTGGCTTGGGCAATTTCATTGCGCGCTCTCTCTAATGATTTTTCTTTTCCCAAAATAGAAGGAAAGGTTACTTTACCATTACGCGCATCGTTGCCCTTAGATTTGCCTGTCTTGAGGGGATCGCCCTCAATATCGATTAAGTCGTCGACTATTTGAAACGCTAAGCCTAGTCGCGCTCCAAATTGGTGAAATAGAGAAACCTGCGATTCATTTGCTCCTGCCGCGCGAGCGCCTCCTGCACAAGCAGCAGCAATTAAGGCCCCGGTCTTCCTTCCATGCAGTAATTCTAGGGACTCAATGTCCTGCTTTTGCTTTTCTTGAATATCATCTACCTGACCGCCAACCATACCCCGAGCACCACTACTACAGGCCAGTAAGCTACATAAACGAATTCTCACCGCTTCGCTTCCCCGAGAGATCACTGCAAAGGCCTCGGTCAGCAATGCATCGCCAGCGAGAATTGCCATTGCTTCCCCAAATACTACATGATTGGTTCGGTGGCCACGACGCAATGAATCGTTGTCCAGCGCAGGAAGATCATCGTGAATAAGAGAATAGGAGTGCACCATTTCCACCGCACACCCAAAATCCAGCACTATCGAAGAAGCTTCCTTTCCCAACGCTTTGGCGGAAGCAATGGCCAGCACCGGGCGAAGCCGCTTTCCACCATTAAGAAGGCTATATTCCATGGCCTCGAAAAGCATTGGGGGAACGCGGCCTCGATAGGCTTCCATTGCCTTCTTGAGGGCCACTTCTACCATAGCCCTGCAATCTTTTAGCCATGGCTCCAACTCAAAAGCCTCGCAGCATGCTTCCAAAACGTCACAAGTCACGTAAGAATCTCCCCAATGCGTCCTACCAATCGATCAATATCGATAGGCTTGGTGAAATAGTCTGCCGCACCCGCTACCAATCCCCGGTGCACATCCTCGCCTGTTTTTCGAGCAGATATGAAGATGACCGGAATCGACTTAAATTCTTCATTTTTCTTAATGGCTCGACACAATTCGAAACCGTCGATCCAACTCATCATTACATCGAGCAAAATTATGTCTGGCCTATCAACATGTAAACTAGAAATCAATCGCAAACCGTTGGCCGCCTGCTCAACCTCGTAGCCTTCTAGCTCCAAAGCCAAGGTTAGCATTTCTCGCGTTTCCCGGTCGTCGTCAACAATAACGATTTTTTTTGTACGCTGGGCTGATTCGGTCCCAGACATCGCTTGATTCATCAATTTCTCGTAATGCTCTGACAACTTCTGTTCCATTACCTATAAAATGGTGCGTCTTTTCCCATCTGGGGAGACTCGGGGACAGAGCTCGCACAGTTATCCGCCTGGGAGGGGGCCAAAAGTTCTTCTACACGCTTTTCTGCTTCATTCAACCGTGCCTCGCCCATCCGCACTAAGGAAATCCCTTCCTCAAAGGCTTTTAACGAGTCTTCTAGTGGTAAATTACCTGCTTCTAGGCGCTTTACCACCTCTTCTAGGCGTCTGATAACCTCTTCATACCCAAGGCTTCTTTCACCTTTAGCTGTTTCTTTTGCCACCTCAACTCTCCTTATCTTAAGAAATTGGCTATGCTAAACAGCTTGGACTTTCAAGACAATCATCTGTTGAAGCCTCACCCTTTTTCATTTTTTGTAGAATCTTCCAAGGCTTCAAACTGCGAGGCCAACACTTTAGCGGTTACCTTACTGCGGTCAGATAAAAGCAGAGATATAGTAGTTCCTTGAGGAGCTTGAGCGGCACTGGTAAGCACTTTTCCTTGTTCCAAAAATGCTACCGAGTAACCTCGCGAAAGTACTCCCAAAGGAGAAAGTGATTCCAATCGGGCTGCCGCAGTGGTTAGCCTCAGGCGCCTTTCGGATAGTGTGCGTATAACACCTTTTTCTACCCGTTCTCGCGAGTTTTCCAATAGCTTAACCCAGCGACCCAATCTATTCTGAGGATGCTCTCGCATTAAACGTGCAATTACTTGCCCTAGTATAGCCCGCTGCCCAGAAGCTCGCCGATGGAGAGATCGTCGACACCTTTCTAAAGCGTGATCGAGCGCCAATCGTTCTTGGCCTATACGACGGCGCGGGTCTGTTAGACGCAAAGAACGCATTTGCAGACGTTCTCGACGCACCGAAACCCACCGTAACATGACGTGGTGCAAGTGCTTTTTTTGCTTCTCCAGCAAATCTTGCAGCTCTTGACGCACCGGCGCGAGGGTTTTGGCGGCATCAGTGGGAGTGGCGCAACGCTTATCAGCCACGAAATCGGCAATAGTAAAATCGACTTCATGGCCAACTGCCGAAACTACCGGCACCGGCGATGCGGCAATTGCCCTGGCAACAATTTCTTCGTTAAAAGACCACAAGTCTTCTATAGAACCGCCCCCGCGAGTAACCACAATCACGTCAACATTCTGTTTAGCTAACCGTTGAATAGCATGGGCTATCTCCGCAGCAGCACCTTCGCCTTGCACCCGCGTGGGAGCAATTAGAACCGGAATAGGAAAACGATCTTGCAAAACTCGCAGAAAATCGCGTAAAGCCGCCCCGGAAGGAGAAGTAACTACCCCTATTCGCGATGCCAAAAAGGGAATAGGTTTTTTACGGGAAGCTGCAAATAGCCCTTCCTTAGCTAATTTGGCTTTTAATTGCTCAAAAGCCAAAGCTAATGCCCCCGCTCCCTCAGGCTGAAGACTGTCACAAATAATCTGGTATTGACCGCGTGGCTCGTATAACGCAATTCGTCCGCTAGCGATTACCGACAAGCCGTCTTGCAACTTAAATGGCAATCGCGAGGCATCAGCACGAAAGACTACTGCAGCAATACAAGCGCCATCGTCTTTTAGGGTGAAGTAGAGATGACCAGAAGACGCCGGTTTATGATTAGATATTTCTCCTCGCACTGTCAGACGAGAAAAACGGCCCTCCATCTGTGATTTGATTTCCCGAGTTAACTCGGAAACCGAATAAATTTTTTCGGCATTTGGTTTTAGGGCCTGCCCAGAAGCAAATAGTCCTTGCTGAAACGGAGGAGGAGACATTTTTTCCCTAGTTACTTTTCAATTGGCGAATTAGGAATGCTTTTACTCCGTTCGTACGGCTGTGTAAGCTGTTTTTTTGTCGGGGTCCTCAATCTCTCCAAGAAGACACGTGCCTGCGCTGCTTATGCCCATCGACAGGACAGCCAGCTAATTTTATTAGTGGAGTTCCCTTGACGTCCAGTGACTGCGCGAATAGAGCTTCGTCTTATGATCGAGCAAAAGTCGAGTACTAACGTTAACACTACCCAAATTTTCCAAGCAGTGACAGAAGTCCTCGGCGTTTTTCCCTTTATTGTCCTCGGATCGGTTTTCGGCTCTGCTTCGAAAGGCCGCCTAAGGCCTGCTAGCGACATTGACGTTGCGGTGGCAGGAGTACGGCCACTTCGACCCAATGAAATGCAACTGGTCTTAGATGCACTCGATCGCCGACTTAAGCGAGAAATAGACCTCATCGACCTTTCCCAAGTAGAGGGACTTATTCTTTCCCAAGCCTTAGCAAAGGGAAAGATTGTACTATGCCGTGATCGCTCAACTTTGATTCATTTAATGGAAAAAATAGTTTACTTTGACGCTGATCTAGGTCCGCTAGTAAGACGAAGTTTGCGCACCAAAGCCCAGAGGTTCGCCGGTGGATGAAATATTAGTAACCAAAAAGCTCGAATCATTGGCTCGCTGCATTGACCGGATAGAGAAAAAGAAACCAGAAAGCCTGGAAACACTTCGTAATGACTTGGACGCCCAAGATATCATTGTGGTCAATCTTGAGCGCGCTGTTCAACTCTGCGTTGATATTGCGTTTGTAGTTCTTGCTGAATGCGGCGATGCGGTGCCTTCCACCATGGCAGAAAGTTTTGAGTTGTTAACCAAGACACCAGGTCTGTCAGCCCAAACCGCGCAACGAATGAGAAACGCCGTTGGTTTCCGAAATATTGCCGTTCACGCCTACCGGCAACTGGAGTGGGCAGTAGTGTGGTCCATCCTAAATGAGCGCCTCGATGATTTCCGTGATTTTGCTAAAGAGATTCTGGAAATAGTTGCTAAAATTTAGACATGCAAAACCGTTACCGTTCTGTTATACCTGCCTAATTAGTTTGTATCTTTATTTTATTAAAACGCCGATTAAGCTGTCGGCGTTTTTGACTAAATTAATTTGCTCGCTCTCAATCTCGTAATACCGGGGTTTTCAAGGTTTATGCTTAGTCGGAACTGTCCAATGCAGAGCCGCGGGTAGTTTTCCCATTGCCAGCAGATTGATTAACACGATCACGCAGTTCCTTACCTGTGCGAAAAAGAACTCCTCGTTTTGGTCCTACTTTGATGATTTCACCAGTCTTGGGATTTCTACCCTGGTATCCATCGTAGGTTTTCACATGAAATGCTCCCAGCCCACGAATCTCAATATTCTCACCGCTACACAGCGCTTCCCTCATGCTGTCAAATATGGTCTCTATGCTCACTTCCGCTTGCTTCTGAGAAATTTCTTTTTTCTCTACTAAGATGGAAATAAGATCACTTTTGAGCATGGAATGTTCTCCAAGAAAAAAAACACCGAAAAAGACGCAAAAACCAAGGTTCCAAGCAATTTCTAGCCTAACAAAAGAAGGCGCTAAGTCGAGCCCCTCATGTTTAGGACATCTCTATCATGTTGAAATATCTTCCCTTTTTTGAAACAGCCTTTGGCCCAGGTTAAGCTCCTTTTTAAGAACCCCCAATTTTAGTAGTGCATTTAATCCTCTTACTCCCCACCTTTAACGCCTAGTTGGTCTTATAAAAAGGAGACACTTCAAGTGAAATTCCTAGTTATGTGGAATTTGGACCTTTCCTTGTTAGGCGCTTCTATGGTCAATGCAGTTATGCGAATGCCCGAGTTTTCCCGGGACATTTCTGCACGCGGCAAACTAGTTTTTCGCTATCACTTGGTAGGCAAACACGGAGGGGCTTGGCTACTGGAAGTAGATTCCAACGAGGAATTAGAACGCCTTTTAGCCAGCTCTCCGGTCTACAACTTCGCCCGTTTTTCTATCCATCCTTTAGCGGATATGGAAACTCCCACTGAAGTTGTCCAATCGCTTGAATCTTGAAAAAGCCAATTAGCGACGCCATACCACTAATGCCTACCTTTGGTAAAGGGGGTTTTTTCGCGAATTTCCCATGGTCGAAAAAGGCAACCGTAAGAATACCCTGCTTGGGAAATGTGAAAAGAGTCGTTAGCAAAAAGAGTGCGCGCGGCAAGCAAAAACCGGCGGCGAAGATCATTTTCCTCCACCAGTTCCATTACGCCATTAAGTTGAAAACTACAGTAACCAGGTCCTTCGCCCACAAATAGAAGCGAGGATACCGGGCGTCGACGAAGATTACTCAACGTACAACCTTCAAAGATTTCCAATCCACCAAGTTGCCTAGGGTCAAAATTGAGTGGGTCGGAATAAAAAGTACGCGCAATTTCCAGTCGTGCAGGAAGAGATAATGCTACTGGCTCGCTCGCATACTTTTCCTGTACTGCTTCGAACTGCTCGGTCACCCCAACAATGTTTTCCGGCCTAGGAAGCGGCCCCATACCTTTGCAAGCCAAATTAACAGGGAATTTTCCTTCTCCCCAAGTAGCGATAATAGGCAAATGGGCGGGATGACGGGTAACAAAAGTGGCGCCTTTTCTCTGGAGCTGATCAATTACTGCCAATCGGCATTCCGACTGCCAGCGAAGAAATTTGTGAGGTAAAGGAATTTCCTGATTCGCGATACCCATCATATGGCATTCCATGTTCCCTCCGGCGCAAGAGAGGGAGAAAACTACGTACGAACAATCATTATGGGAACCATATCCTGGCGGGTAATGGGTAATCCGGCAATAGAGTGCTTACCCTTATGCTTTTTCCTCAACAAGCGAACGAAAAGGCGGCGCAAAAAAGCCTTTTCCGAAGACAATCCGATTAGATAATAAATGGCTTTAGCGCAATCATTAGTGGTTACTCAAGTGGCCACAGAAACAAGAGAGAATTTAATGCACAAACAAAGCGCACAGAAACAGCTATGGTAAGTCGCTACAAAGTGACCAACTATCCAAAACCCCATCCACTTATTCTTCCGCCAGTTCGGTCATTCGAAACCTAAGATGGGTGGACTGGAAGGATAACCGATTCGACCGCACTCCCATCGATCATCAGCAGCTAATTCGAAGCCCTACATTAGAGCGACACACCAAAATGCCGGGGAGACGGACGTTAGGTGAATACTTGTACTTTGAACCATCGGTTAGCTCCACCATGAGTAGTGATAGCACTGTTGCTAGGCGAGTCGCAGACGCTGGAAAAGGTTACGTGTCCAGCACCAATGGATCCGTAACCAGTGACCTGACCCAGGATAGCGATGGTTTCTACATGGATCGCAACGCGAACCCCAGCGGATTTTTGGTACAGAACATGACCCAGCACACCGTCAGGACTTAATGGATCTTTTGTCCGAACGCAACGACCACTAAGGTCTCACTCGACTCGAGCAAGCGATAGCTAACAACGACATACGCTCATCGGACAGACTGGACGACTACCTACTGAAAAACTATTTTGGCGATACCATTCGCTTCCCAAGAAAGCAACACCGACCGACAATTCCCAACAATACGCCATCCAGTTCGGAACTTATATATGAGGGGGAAGTTTTCAGGCGTGAAAGTGCGGCGACAGACGCAAAACGGCGCTCAAATCCGTTCAAATCTTTCTTTAAACGCAAAAACAAACGCTGCTGATTCTGTTGCCTAGTGTTTAGGAAAACTGGGAAATCGCCAACGCTTATTTCTCGGCGTTGGAAAGCCCGATTGCACTAGCGGGTAGTAGGCAATCCGGCAATAGAGTGCATACCTCTATGCTCTTGCAAACCAACCGGCGAAATCCAATAGGAAAAGCATGTACCAGAACGTAATGGTAGGTCTGGACAACTCCAATTGGTCAGAGTTAGCAATGCAGCGAGCCTTGGAGCTTTCTAAACCAATGGCAGCGCGGCTGGTTGGCATACACGTTTACGCGGCAGCTATGCATGGGCAAAGGTTCCGCCAGATGGAGTCGGGACTGCCTATTCGTTACAGCCAAAGCGAAATAAAGCGGCAACGTTCAATTCATGGAGTGCTTATTGGTCAAGGCCTGGAAGTTATTTCTCGTTCTTACTTGGAAAAGTTCGAGCGCTGTTGTCAGAAGGCAAAGGTGCAACATAACAGCCGATTGGTGGAAGGACGCAACTGGGAATGTTTAGTAAGAGAATCATCGCAATGTGATTTAGCGATTGTGGGTGCTCACGGACTGGGACACGTAGAGCGTGCGACCATTGGTAGCGTATGCGAGCGTTTGGTTAGATTGGCATCTTGCGATGTACTGGTAATTCGCAATGCGGTTGCGCTAGCGAAGAGAAAAATTTTGGTGGCATTGGATGGAAGTCATCACTCCGAAAACGCACTTATGCGCGCACTAGAACTAGCCAATATCTTCAGTGCGGAAGTAGTTGCTGTTGCCGCTTATGACCCCTTTTTTCATGGCGCTGCTTTCCGTGGTCTGGCCCAGGTTCTTTCCCATGCTGCCGCCCGTCTTTTTCGTTTTCGCGAACAAGAAGCGCTGCACGACGAAGTGATTAACCGGGGTTTGGCGCAGGTCTATCGGAATTACTTAGAAAATGCAGAAAATATCGCTAGTCGCCAAGCAATCGGCTTAAGCACCGAATTATTGGACGGAAAAGCCTTTGACGCTATCACGTCTTTTGCCAACAAACTACAGCCGGCAATGCTAGTGGTTGGCCGTCACGGTTTACACCACCGACCAGGTCTAGCAATAGGATGCACTGCCGAAAACCTACTGCGGTCAGTTGACTGCGATGTTTTGGTGGTTTCGTCGGCTAGTTGTTCAGCAAAACCCACAAAGTATTTAGGGTAATGAGGAATTGAAATTTTGGCAAGATCCTCCACAGTAAGTTGTTTCTGAGGCACTACAAAATTATTCTTTTTAATAATAAATACTGTGACCTGAAAGTACTCTTCCGATTAGAGACTACCGGGGTTTTGCCCTGGCATGCGGGTGCGAGCTACGTTGTAAACCAGTACAATCACCCACCATAAATTGCTAGCGATTTTCACAGTCGCAGCCCCGTCCGCTGTCGCCGGTGGTTTATTGCCCGCCATAAAACAAAGCCTAATACCAACGCGGCAATAATTGCCCACCAATAAAACCCATAGGTCGAGGACCAATAGACCATTGCACCAAGCGTTGCGATCGGTCCAATTACTGGGCATCTGGTGCACGCGGGACACATTTTCATTGCTTGGATTCCCCCCATTCTGCTTTGGAGAATACGCATTAAGCCCTTAAGAAAAAGCCTCCGTTTGTAGTTACTAGACTCGATGTCCAGGGTGCCTTTTTTAGTACTTATTACAAGAGGAGGATATTTTTTTGCCTGCGCACTCTAATTATTGAACTTGCACCATGGAACCACGCTTCCTCCTCAATATACCGCTCATTGGCAATCGTCTTTCGCTGGCAATTTGCTTTGAACTTCATCTGGCAATCGTAGCCATGTTGATCGGTGTAGCGATGATTGCCCCGATCGCAGAATGGTTAGGCAACCGAGGAGATGAACGCTGGGCACGTCTTGCCCGCAAAATCAGTTCCTCGGTGATCAAACTATACGCCTTTGGCGCAACCTGGGCGGTTTTCGCGTTAGTGGTGATTTTCATCTTTTTTCCCCGAGCCTGGGCGACCTTAATTAGTGTCTTTTTCCCTTTAGGACTGATTTTTTCCGCACTGTGGGTGGTAATGACCCTCAGCTCCTACTTTTACGCGGAAAGCTGGGATAGACTTGCCTCCAGGCCCAGACTGCACCAAGCGCTCGGCTGGACTTTCGTAATCGCTACCATGGCCTTTGTCAGTTTCGCCAGTGGAATGGCAGCTTTTTCGCTTACTCCCAACCAAGGAGTCTCTTTTTTCAGTAGCCTGGCCAACGCTACCTGGGCGCCGCAGATGGTGCACCGCCATTTGGGAAATCTTTCCTATGGTGGTCTATTGATTGGTGGCTTTTCCGGCTGGAAGTTACTCACCAAGCAAACAACCGATGAGAAGGAAACTGCCTGGCTAGAGTGGCTTGGGCGAGTGGGCATGATTATTGGTATGGGGGCAGCGCTGATACAGCCCCTAGTAGGACTATGGTACTCATTGCAAATTCGAGCGGGTGCACCCAGCGCGCTTCAGCGGATAATGACAGGAAATCGTTCCGGACTCTTTTTGGCTCAGCAAGCTCTTTTTGGAGCGGCCCTATTTTGCGCGAATATGTACTTAGCCCTCGTTCTCCGGTCAGTAAAGCTTTCCGCTTCCCTAAAACGTTGGCTTTCGGTTTCCCTGCCGCTGGCGGCCGCTTTCGCGGCGCTAGGGGCCATTCCAAGAACAATATTCGCGGGAACCATGCTTTTCAAATACATAAGTCTCGGGGGGGTGGTAGCAATTACCGTGGTAAACCTGACTATTTTTTCTCGCGTCCACCTGCACCAAAAGCGGCTACCAGCTTTACCGCAAATGAAAACTAGCAAACAAGCAGCCGCAGCTCTTTTGGGAACAGCCGCGCTAGCGGTTGCTTTACTGGTAATCATGGGGATTATTCGCGAAACAGCACAAGGTCCTTGGCAAATATACCAACGGCTACCAGCAAACCAAAAACTAGAACAGCAATACGAAGTTGGAGTGTCTGGTCAATGAATATCGAGGCGGCCAACGTTTTTGTTTGCATCCTACTAAGCGTGGGCTTTTTCACGTTAGTTTTGCCCCTTGCAGTAGTGCTAGTAAAGCTAAGGAAAATTGCCAAAAGTCAACCGGAAACTGCGTTGATTTTGGCCGGGCTAGTGATTCTTACCGGCACGCTCTTCGCCATTTATATAGTTGGTCTGGGGAGCGTGGCCTTTGGAGGATACCTATGAATTCCGCTACCCGAAGAACGTTCTTTAAGCGCGCCATTTTCACAGTAGGAGCTCTAATCACCACGATAGCTGGTGGCTCCTTAGCTGCTTTCTTTATTGGAGCTGTGGGCATTCGGCGGCCAGGACAATGGACAAAACTGTGCCGTCTTGATGAGCTTAACTCTATTGAACCTACTCTTTTCCGTATTTCGAGACGAGTAGAAGAACCTCGCGAATACGAAGAAATTCAAGGTGTTTTTGCCATTCTTACTGATCAGGGTGCACGCGCTTTTTACAATACCTGTAGCCACATGCATTGCTCAGTACGCTGGCTTGCCTGGCGCCAGCAGATTACATGTCCTTGTCACGGTGGGTTTTATGACCGCTGGGGGCGTCTCATTGGCGGCCCTCCGCCATTCGATTTGAAAACCGTGCCAGCAGAAATTCGTGGTGAAGAAGTCTGGGTATACGAGCAAGAAAGCTAATGGTAATGGTCCGAACGCTATTAAAGAACATTAGCCAAGGGCTGGAAAAACGATTCAAGCTTCAGGCGATACTCGATCGGTTGCTCAACGACCCTGTTCCTGAGCGAGCTGGTTGGTGGTACACGCTGGGAGCGGCAATTTTTATACTTCTTGTGCTTCAAGTTTTTACCGGCATCTTTTTACTATTCGAATACGTGCCCAGTTTCGAGCAAGCACGTGAATCAGTCACCTACATTCAAAAGCAAGCGCCATGGGGGTGGGCAATCCGTGGCTTCCACTACTGGAACATGGTGATATTAGTGTTGCTGGTAGGCGCACATATGCTGCGCACCTTTATATCGGCAGCATTCAAAGCCCCGCGAGAAATCACCTGGGTGCTAGGAGTTTTGCTGCTCCTGCTCATGGTTGCTACCGCCTACACTGGTCTAATATTGCGCTGGGACCAAGCTGCGTATTTTGATTTGGCGGTTGGTTTACGCATAGCCGAATACGTACCATTTGTTGGGCCCTGGATAGCTACCCTTTGGCGCGGCGGCGAATCAATTAATCCTTTTACCTTGCAACGCACATTTACCTTTCATGTATATTTACTGCCTCTGGCATTACTTCTGATAGCGGTGGTACATATTGGCCTTGTAATTTTACTAGGCCAGTATGGCTCGTGGATTAATTATAAACCGGAAGAGACTCCCTTGCCAGAAAGCGATGATCAGCAAAAATCGCGACAAAAGCTAGAAAATGAAATATTGAGCGCTAAAAGATTCAAGGTTAATCTTCCTACTCGCACTACGTTTTTCTTCCCACACCACGTATATAAAGAAGCAATAGTTTCTTTTTTATTTTTTGCCATTAATGTAGGTCTTATTCTTTTATTTCCCGTCCCCATTGATAAAAAAGTCGATCCCGCAACAATTACTTATTCTCCTTCATCAATATGGTTTTTTCTGTTTTTCGATCAAGCGCTGGAACTTTTTCCAGGCACTTTGATGGTATCGGCGTCAGCAATAGTGCCTTTACTGGTTATGGGAACACTATTTCTTTGGCCATGGTTAGAGGCAGGTCCACAAGTTCACCCTGCTAAACGGGTACGGCCACTGGTATTTATGTTCGCCATTATTTTTTCCATTCTAGCTTTTGCACTGCTGGGGGCTTCTCGCGTCTACAACTTTCAATTCATTAATCAACCGTAAAAAAAAGGGGGGGGGGCGGCGGTGCAGCCTACAGTTATTTCGGAAACCTTACGACGGCTAGCAATGGCGCTGCTCATGCTTTCCCATATTCAAATTGCAGCTTTTGTCATTGGAGGACTAGTAATTGCGGTTGCTGCCCAATCGGGTGCACTGCTCGCTTTGCATTCCCAGAACTATTTGAAACGGCTTGGTCGGAGTCTGGCCTTCACGGTAGTGGTCGTTTACAGCTCGGGAGCGGTGCTCGCTATTATTTTCGTCTTGCTCATCAGTCAGCTTTGGCCATCCGTCTGGTACAGCTTAATGCGTGTTAACCGGTGGCCAATGCTTTTGGAAGCAATTACCTTTGCGTTGACCATCGCCTTCATTTTTCCCTACTGGTACCTATGGAAACGACTTGCCGCCTTTCCAGCAGTTCACCTGGCCCTTGGAGTTGCTGGGGTTGCAGTGGTGCATCTTCAACAATCGATGATTGACATAATGGCCGGCTACATGCTCACCAACGCGCCACCAGAAAACTTTTTGCGGGTTTTTCTGAATCCCACGGCTATTCCTCTGGATATGCACCGCACGGTAGGCAACATCTCTTTTGCTGGTTTTTTACTCGCCGCATACGCGGCAGTGCGCACCCTACGTTCTAAAGGCGAAGAAAGCCGGGCCTATCACGACTGGCTAGGAGAACTAGGCTTACTTATTGGACTTGGTTTTCTTTTTTTGCAGCCAGCTATCGGAGTGTTTTACATGGAGGAAATCCGTTGGCATTCATCAGGAGCTTTCAACAGCATGATGCGAGGACGGCTGTCGTGGGTGTTTCTCGGTCAAGCTCTATTGTTTTCTTCGATATTATTTCTCGCCGTTCTCTATTTAACGCGGCAAGCCGATGGGGTCTCCAAAAGAATGACGCGCATTCTACGCCTTCTTTTAGTATTGAACACGCTGGGCGGCTTGTTGCTTATCCAGCCCTATGTGATAGGCCCGAGCCAATATACCTTCTGGATACGCTGGACAAACCCTATAGGAAGCATGCAGCCTTTTAAATACATTGCTTTCGCCGTTCAGTCGATTAGCTCATTTGCTGCAGTACTCGTTTATTTAGGTGGAGGAATACGCACAACGCGACGCACCTATTCTTTCCAGACCAATCGCGGGGCACAAAAAGTGCTGTTCTCGCTTGGATGTACGGCAAGTTTAATGATGCTGGTTATGGGGTACATTCGGGAAAGCTCTCGGCTTCCATTCTCCATTTACGGTGTCCAACGTATTGATAGTCCAATGAAGCTGCCCGCGCTGCCAAAGTCAGGAGAAAATCATTGAGCTCGTTTGTTTTTAGAGCTTCTCTAGCGGCAATTCTTCTTGCGGGTTGCCCTCACGCCACTACCGAGCAAAGCAAGCCGCCAGGTCTAACAATGCACAAGCAGCAGCCATCTCCAAAGCAGAACCCCTTCCATATCAATGACCCTGCAGTACGGGAAACCGGCCGCGCGCTCTATTTGCAACCTTACCAGGGAGTTAGTTGTGCGAGCTGCCATGGATCTGATGGAGACGGTCATGGAGCAATGTTCCCCTACATCGAGCCACGGCCGCCATCGTTTTCCGCCGGGGCTCTTCCGGACGCTTTTGCCAAATACCCGGAAAGTGTCTTCCACTGGGTGTCGCAGGGAGTAAAGCGGACCCCTATGCCTGCTTTCTCTCTGATCATGAGTTCACGCGAGCGTTGGCTAGTAATTACCTATGCCTGGAAACTAGGATCAATGGCCAAGAAGGGAAGGCATTAAGGTGTGGTGAAATACTCGGAATTGAAGACTAAGCAAAAAGCAAAACTCCTACAACCAGAAAACTTTCCTTTGAAGGTAGTTTTTCTGGGAAAAGTTGGCACCCTCTCCTTACCAGAAATTCAATTTTTGGTCCAAAATGGAATTGATTTCGAACTCCCTGGTGCACAATTGCTGACTACAAATTCCTGAGATCCCTCTTTCAGAAATCTGATTCTCGGTTTTCTTCTATCGCTCCTAACCTAGCTAATTCACTCAATTTACTCATTTGAACCTACGGATCGATTCTTGCTTTTACTTCGCATGGAGCAGCTAGCCGATCAACCTGTTTTGTTTATGGGAGTCACGCATGAGACGTCTAACCATCGGACTATTCTTGCTGATGCTTATCGCCTGCGGCAAAAGCTCAGACAAGTCCGTTCCCAGCGGTAAATCAGATTTCGAGACCCCTCTAGGAAATAGCCAATACGGTCCTCCTATGAGGGGAGATGTAGCCATGGCGGAAGCCGCAGACGACTCCGCCAACAAATCCGCATCAGAACAACGTCTTATCGAAGAAAGCGACATTTACAAAATAGAAGGTCAATACTTATTTATTCTTAATCGATATCGGGGCTTGCAAATCATAGATATTGGCAATCTTGATGCTCCTAAATTAGTGGGACGTGTTCCTATTTATGGCTACCCCAAGGACATGTATTTGCGCGAAAACCGTGCTTATATCATTGTTAGCGATTATTGGTCATATTGGCGCGACGAAGCCATTTCGTCCGATGCACAGGGCTTTTACGGCAGCCAATTAAGAATAGTAGACGTATCTAACGTGGAAAAGCCCACTATTGTGGGAGCGATTAATTTGGAAGGTGATTGCAGTGATAGTCGTATTGTAGGCGATGTGATGTACTTGGTTAGTCACCGATATCCCCGCTATATGTATCCAGCTAGCAGTGATTTTGAAGATATGACCTCGGTTTTGTCAGTAAGCATTAAAGATCCCACCAACATCCAAGTAGTAGACAACAAAGACTTCCCGCGAAAGGGATGGGAGCACCATATATATGTAAATACTCAGGCCATATATTTGGCGGCAAGCGGCTATACCAATGAATATTTAACCAATATTCAATATATTGACATTAGCGACCCCCATGGCGCCATAAAAATTCGTGGAAAAACTCAATTAAAAGGACAAGTACGAGACCGCTGGGCCATGGACGTAAAAGACCAAGTGCTACGAGTAGCCAGTGGAGAAAACTGGGGAAATGGGGATGTGTCTATAACCACCTTTTCGGTGGAGAATCCTGACAAAATCGAACAACTAGGGCAATACACCCTTCGGGTAAACGAGCAGCTAAAAAGTGCTATTTTTGACGGTGATCGCGGCTATCTAGTTACCTTTAAACAAACTGATCCTTTGTTTTCGTTTGACCTTTCCGATCCAGCTAATCCTAAGCTATTGGGCGAATTAAAAATGAGTGGATGGCTCGACTATATGGTTCCCATGGGCGATCATGTATTAGCTCTGGGACACGATGAAGCGGAAAGTGGTGGATTTTCTTTGGCGGTTTCTCTAGTTGATGTGAAATCATCGGAACCAAAATTGCTTCAACGAGTACCTCTGCCTGGCAACTGGGGATGGGTTCCTGGCCAGCGTGATGATTATGCCAAAGTCTTTCGGGTAATTCCCGAAGCCAACCTAATTCTTGTTCCCTTCTCGGCTTGGGACAAAAATTATCAGCGTTCGATTGGAGGGGTACAGCTAATTGATTTTAATCTTTCCCAAGAAACCCTGGCCGCGCGAGGCTTAATTGAAAACGCTGGCTGGGTCGAACGTGGTGTATTGCATGATTCAAATACCGTATTAACCATTTCCAGTGAAATATTTCAGATAGTAGATATTGCTAATCGCGACCAGCCCCAGCTACGCGCGAAACTGGAACTGGCGAGAAACGTAATCGATTTTGCCTTGATTGACGACTACACAGTACAGCTTTGCCAGGATAGAAACGGCAACAATATGACTCTCACCGTGACTCCAAAAACTAATCCTGACACCGCCGTTCCTCTGGCCAGTATTTCAATTGCTGCCTCCCACGGTCGTCTTTTCCAAAATGATAAGTTTTTCTATGTTACCAGCGCAATTCAATCGAACACCGAACCATATAATGTAACCCGAGTACAAGTTTTTGATCTTACTAACCCTACTAGTCCGACCTTACGTGGCTCAGTAGATCTCCCCACCGCAGTAAATACAGGCTACGGGTACTGGAATTGGGGTTACGGGAACGAGATCGTTCAAGTGGGAAGAAACGCATTAGCCTTTCATCGGTGGACGTATCGCTCCTACTACCTAGCTGAAGATCCGAAGCCTGCGATTGACGACAGTACTAGCCAAGATGCAGTTGCCAAAGCATCGAGCCAAGTCGCGCCTTCCCAGGATAAGCATCTGATTTATTTGGTTGATTTAGCAAATCCTGACCAACCTCGACTGGCATCCACCGTGGAATTAGATTCGCCCTGGGCTTGGGGATTAAAGGCCAAAAATAATCATACTCTTTATTTTAGTGATTACACTTCCTTCCGCAAAGGAGAAAGCTACTTCGCCCGTTATAACCTGCGGGAGATCGATATTAGTGACCGCAATAATCCGGTGGTAGGTTCTCCAATTAATATTCCTGGATGGCTAGTAGGTTTCGATGAGCAAGAACCCTTCATCTATACCCTGGAAAGCTGGTGGGATCCGAGCGCCAATGTTAATCGCACCTATTTGCATGCACTGGAGATCTACCAAGGCTCAGCATATTTGCAAAGTAGCGTTGAAATCAAAGGCAGCATTGGAAACCTAGAATTCAAAGGTAAATCTGCTTTTGCTATCATGAGGCCAGAAAATTATTCATCAGTAGCGGTATCAGTGGATTCTAAGCCAATGGATGCAGTATCTAGAGCTTACTATATTCCCCAAAACCAACAGTCATTAGTTAGTTTTGATTTAAGTGACATGAAAAACATTTATATTGCCGGACGAGTAAATGTTCCTGATTGGGGCTGGTTGCAAAAAGTTGCCGCTGGACGCGCATTCATAGCGGCAAACTCGGGCTTCTTTATCTATAAAATTGAAGAAATTTCCAAACTTCAGTTTGATAAATTCTTCCGAGTAAACGGCTGGGTCGAGAATGTGGTAGTCGAGGATAACCGCGCATATTTACCTAGCGGGTACTACGGAGTTCAAGTCACCAATCTTTAATAGTATTTAGCCGAAAGACCGAGGATTCCTCCAGCGTTTAAGTGGAAATAAACGCTTTCTGGTTCCTCGGTCTTTTACCTTTCGCAGAGCAAGAGTTCGCCACCACCTGTACCCGTCTATATCTGGGTTCATTTCGGGCCACGAGCTGCCCAAAAAAAGCGCTTGCCCACTCGCCTTTTAGTGCCGAGTTTCCTCACCTAAGGAGGAAATCATGCAATCGGCAATATGGGTTACTTTGACAGCTATTGGCATTTCCCTGTCCCTGACAGGTTGTGCTCGCATACATTCAGGTCATCAATCAAAAGAGCTTTCATCGACATCTTCACCAATTAAAGAACCCTCAGAAATCGATTCCCTAGAACAAAACAAATCAACGCCACAATACGTGGATATCAGCCATGGATTCTCTATTCAAAGTCCTAATTCAAGTTGGAAATTTCAATTGAAAAAAAAACTTTCCACCAAAACCATCGAGGTTCCAGTAATAGTCGCCAACGTTAATCAAGGGGCACAAGTAGTGGTACAAATTGCTCCGGCAGTAGCTACACCTTTTCAATTTGCAGAGAAATTAACCTCTGGATTAAAGCATCGCCCGGGATTTACTACCAGCACTGTAAGCCCGCAACAAGTGGCTGCAGGTGCGGTGGGATTTGATTTTTCTGCCGGAGAACAGGTTCTTGGCCGGGTAACTATTTTGGAAGGACAAGGGAAAGTCTTTGTACTCCTAGCAACTTGGCCACGCAGCGCACCTTTGCATGTGAAATCGGACATTGAGCAAATTATAGGGTCAATTCGCACCGATTATTCTCCTAATTAGCAGCTTGTGCCCCTAAGCCTCGCCTTTTACTTGCGGATCACCTCCAGAAGGAACAATGCCCAATCTTTCCATACGCCTATATACCGCCCCCCGCGATTGCCCAATAGCCTCGGCAACCTTGGATACCCGCGTCCCTACTCGGCGACAGGTTTTCAAGAAAAATTCATCATCAATTGTTTCCATGGTTTTTCCGGGAATAAATATACGTTCTAAATCATCCACATGGGGATCATAGAATGCTTCGCCTTCGGCAGCGCGAACGGCTTCTTTTTCGCGATCAAATAGAATATCACTGGCTTCAATAGTTTCTCCTTTGCGTAATAGCAAGCTGCGATGCACAGTATTCTTTAATTCGCGTACATTTCCTGGCCAGTTATGAGACATAAAGGTTTCTTCTGCCTCGGGAGAAAGCGATACTGCCGTATGAAGTGGAGAATATAGGTGCAAGAAATGGTATATTAATACTCGCAAGTCGCTTTTACGTGCCCGAAGAGGCGGAAGTTGCATTGGCACTACACACAAGCGCCAGTATAAATCTTCGCGAAAGGTTCCACGCTTTACCTCTGCTCGAAGATCTTTGTTGGTAGCGGCAACCACACGCACGTCCACATGCATAGGCTTGGAAGAACCAACCCGTTTAATTTCGCCAAGCTCTAGAGCACGGAGCAACTTAGCTTGCAGCGCTAAAGGAAGCTCGCCGATCTCATCGAGAAATAAAGTCCCTCCGTCGGCCTCTTCAAAAGCGCCTTTATGCATACGTTCTGCTCCGGTAAAAGCGCCTTTTTCATGACCAAAAAGCTCGCTCTCCACCAGTTCTTTGCTTAAGGCACCACAATTGACCGGAACAAAAGCTTTGCCCGCCCGAGCACTGCGCGCATGTACCGCTCGGGCTACTAACTCTTTTCCAGTACCCGATTCGCCAAAAATAGCCACCGCCGCGGTAGAGGGAGCTACTCGCTCCACTGTTTCGTACAGGCGCCGCATTGACGAATCGTTACCCACCATGCCTTCAAATCGTGCTGGACTCAAACTTTTGTTCTGCAAACGAAGAGAAATATCGGTATTTCCTATTCGAATTATACACCCAACCGGGATCTCCGCTTCGTACACTCGCACTGGCCCAATAAAAACACCGTTTTTGGACTGCAAATCGCACAAAGCAAACCCGCCGTTTCTTCTCTCAATGCGTGCGTGCCGGGAAGATACAAAAGGGTCATCCAGCTTAACGTCGCAGCGGTCGCTAGACCCAATAATAGCCTCTTGAAAAAACGAAACTACTCTGTGCTTTGATGACTCACCTACATGTATAAACGCCTGGGGAATCCCTTCTTTCTCGTGACGACAGGGCTGAAGAAGGGTATCTTCTTCGTCTTTCAGTTGCTGCCGAGTAGTTTCACCACCATAGCCACGACCAGAAGTCAGATAAAAAACTGCCCGCCACTGAGAAAGACCAATATCAAATCCATCACATAGCTCGGTTTCCGTAACCCGATTACCAAGAACCTCGGTCCCTCTTCCCGATTGATCCCGAAGAATCCATTGCTCCCCCTTTTTTTCGACAGAAAACTGTTTGCGAGATATTGCAGGGTCAGGGACCAAAATGTCATTGTTTGGACCACGTCCGACCATGGTTGGGCTCCCGTCTAAAGCCACGCGCATCAATTCTTCGCTGCGCCGAAAAAAAACCAGTTCCGCCATGGAATACCCTCCAAGCCGATAAGAGGCTTCTTAACTCTAGCGTTGAGGTTACTTCTTGCTCGAGCCCGTATCCTGCTGGAAGTGTATACCACAGAACTGACCGACGTATGACCATATAAACAACGTTCCTAGAGCCAGCCTGAGCAAATACAGACCGGCCAAGGCGAAATTTTTCGCACCGTCTGGGTGGGCATGGAACGTCGCAAATCACTTAGAATATATTTGGCTTTCAATTAGACTTTGCCGTTGAGTCTGAAAACTCTTACAAGCGAGTATTGGGAATTTTAAAAATATTACAATTAGGGCCAATGTCTATGCAGGGATCAGCAACGAACCCAGGATTTTTTGAGCGATCTAATGCGTCACTAATAAGCATATCAATGTCAGCGGATAGATGACCCAGAGACTGAATTCCCAGTTCGTTCGCATTTGAGGTCTGTTTTAGGAGGTTTGCGCAGTTAGTATCTCCCGCAGAAATTTCTTCCTCCAGACGTTCTCTTTCTAGTAGTTCCTTCAAAGTTGGTCTTCTATCTTTAGAGATTGCTTTTGACGGTATATCTCGCGTTGGCGTTGGCTTCTTAGTTTGCTGAAGACTATTGGCAGAGGGGGCGGGTCCAGTGAATTTATTTATGGGAGAGCTACACATATTAGATAAAAACTGTTTTACCTCTGAGGTTTTTTTACTTGTGAATTTGAAACAAGAAGTGCTTTCTTTGAAGGTGTCACTTGGGCTGTTATCTCTCTTTTTATTAACAGCTTGTATTGCCGAAGATTTCAGCGATTGGCGAGAATCGTTAGCCGAGGTAATTGCTTTATTATTCGCAAGGCTGCGCCTTTTTGGAAATTTTTCATGACGCAATAAATACTTTAACATAACAACCATCCTTTGAACTTCTACACCTTAAACAACGCACCCTATTCGACACAGGGGACCGAGTTAATATGAATTAAACTATTTTTGTAGTAGCATACGCCATCAAACTATAGTTTTTTAAAACATCAGCATCAAATGCCTTTTCTCCGGAAATATTAGCAATGTTTTTAACTGGCACGGTATTAACATTATTGTTTTTAATTTCTTTGCCTCTGGATATTTTGGTTAAGAGCTGCTTGTTTTTGATATGACTTTGAACAGCATATTCCGTACCAATGAAGCGCTCAAATGTAATCTCAGGCATATAAGGATTCAAAAGTCCCATGATATCCGAAAAATCTTTAATACTGGAATGTAGTAGTTCCAGCGCAGGAAGCGGAATGTCTTTTTTGTTTATAACGACATGTCCATCCTTAGAGGCCTGCTGAAGTATTCGCTTGCCGTCAGAGGCCAATGCCTCCAGTACATCTATGTCGTTGCTTTTGACAAAATCTTTGAACATTCCCACCAAATATAACGCAGCCCTGTCTACCATTGCAATTTTATTCGGTCTTACCTTTGAGATATCAAAATTACCATAAAACCAATGAGAATTGGTATCATTCTTCACCGCTTCCCATGTGCTTTGCGAAATATTATTACCTACTGTCTCGTCGACAAATGCCGACCACTCTTTTTCGTCCTTGTAAATGGGCTGTTCTCTAAACAGCCGAAGTTTGTCAAGAGCATTATCAATTGCATTATTTATAATAGCATTGATTTTCTCGTTATCATTCCAGACTTTACTGTTTGGCTTTGATCCTTTTTCAATATCCTTTATAGCTTCGGAATAAGCTTCAGATTTTTCTTCTAGTACACTAATGACGGCTGGATGTACTTTATTGTACTTTCCAAAAGCGCGATAAAATGCCTCATCTCTTCCTACAAATTTGATGAGCCTTGTAAGGTTCATTGCATTTTTCGGTGCTTGAGCGGCTACTCCAAGTGCATTGGGTGCTCCATAGAATACTTTAGAGTGCTTTGCAGATGCAGCAAGTGAGCTGCCCGCACCAGTAACGACATTGAGCACCGTACTTAGCGCCCTTCGATTCATTGTCTGAACGCCGGTTTTCAGACGCATCATATATATAAAATGAAGCTCTTCAAGCATTTTGCAGCGCTTCTCCTGTTCCGGCAAAAGCCCATCGGTTTCTTTACAAGAATCTAAAAGCATCAAATGCTTGTAAACAGCGTCGCGTTTTGCTGCATTGACACCAGTTTTGTTCTGCTCTGCTTTTTCCAACAAAATCTCGATAACAGCATCCTTTTTGGCGTTCTTCTCGGCTTCGGTTATAGCCGTTTCGGCAATTTTCTTGGCGTCCAAGCCGTGCTTTAATCTGAAAACATCGCCGATAACTTTAAAATATGATAGCACCGCATTGGACCACAGCAAATACAGTTTTGCATCTCCCGAAAATTTATATGCTCCGGGCTTTTTATCCCATACACTTCCATAATAGGATGTAGTTATTGCAGTTGATGCGGCATAAGCAGCTGGGGCTTCCAGAATCTTCATATAATTTATATCACCTGGGTTGTCAATGTGCTTTAAAATCTGTATAATTCCAGCCATATTCCCCAATCCGCCACAGTTCCTTTCAATATGCTGAATTATGTTAACAGCATGCTGTAGTAGATAGTCGTATTGCTCCTGAAGCTCCCTTTCCTTGCGTTTAAAAGGTTTAAACGGTTTAAAATCGTCCAAAATTTTATATTCCAAAAGCATTGCAATAAAGGCTGGGTATCCTTTTTTTCCATTCTGTATTTTCGACAGAACAGAATTGAATCCTTTGATTTCTTTTTCCATAGAGGTTTTTAATTTCGTAGCACATCTTTCATTCTCTGGGGTATTTACACCAAATTGGAATAAAAGTGCATCCCTATCGGCTGCTACTACATTTATCTCGTTTTGCAGCTTGGCTTTTCTGCTTTCGTCTTCGACAGTATTCATTACCTCGATTAGTTGCTCCAAGTAAGCGTTTTTTTTCTTTAACTCCTTTTGTATAAATTCCATATTCGGAGGAAAACCGAAAATATTAACATAAGACCCTTTCATATCGCAGTATCTGGTCTCAAGCTTTTCGAAAATAAATACCTTATCCCTAATAGCAAACTCATTTAGTTCCGCAATTTGTTTAGCCTTCTTGATATTATCGATCTGGTCTTCTACTTTTTTCTTAGCAATGACTTGACTACTATCAATTGATTTCTGCAGAGCTTCAATCAGCTTGTTCGCTTTTTTGATAAACTTGTCATGATTTTTTCCAAGATTCTTTACATTTTTGCCGAATTCATTGGATTCAAACGCGCTCTTCAAATTGCCCAGCTTAGCTTCTATTGCAGTAAAATTCCCATCCATATTGCTTCTTGATGGGGAATTCATGTTGAAAATTGTCGAAGCAAAACTGACATTAGGACTAAAAAGGCTAAGATCTTGCGGCAAACGCGAGGAATCAAATATGTTTGATGTAAACCTCTGAGCAGCGGTGCCTATATCGTTTTTAGGTTTATAATAATTCCGACATTTACCATGCGTTTCCAAGATTCCAGGATCTAGGTCCTCGGAACCGGGTTTTGAAAGTATTCTTGTCAAAAACTGATCACCATGTTCTGGGCTGCTAGGCCTGGATGGATTATATTCATTCTTATTAGTATCTGGAAAAGAAAGCTTTGAGCTTTCGGGAGCTTCATCAGGCACATGAAAAGTAAATTCATGATTCCCGTTTGTTGAGTCGGGTGATGACGGAGCAAATTGAATTTCAGCAGAGATGTTTCCTGGACCCTCTCTACCATAGCTCAAAACATCATTAGAGTTTTCGTCTTTTAAATAATCAGCAAGTGTGGTTTTTTTTAAGTCATGCTTATTTATTTGAACACATTCTTTTTCCGAAACATATGAAACTTCACTTTCAGAATCGCTTAAATCTATCGTACGCCTACCATTAGCATTTCCTGGTTCATCCAGAGAATATCGCAGAATATTACTTTGCGACAAAAAATTGGAATCTGAAATTTCACTTTCCGAATCGCTTAAATCTATCGTGCGCCTACCATTAACATTTCCTGGTTCATCCAGAGAATATCGCAGAATATTACTTTGCGACAAAAAATTGGAAAATGAAAGCATAGAAGAAAGTCGGCGAATATTTGCGTTTGCTGTGACACCTGGCGCCCTATTCGTAGACTCCAAATGATCATATGAATCTTTCAAATCAATACCAGAATGTGATTCTAAGTTTTTGGCTCCTGCCTCTTTTACTCTGGCTATCTTTGAGAAATATGCATTTAGGTTTTTTTTTATTCTATTCATCAGCTCACCTGTTTGCTATTTACAAGTCGCCTTATTCCAGCTGTCAACATCAATAAAAGTCTAGGCGCACTCGTTTAGTAGTAATTCTCGCAAATTCATATTGATTTGTTGCGCATGGAACGAATGTGCATGAATTAACTAATCTTTTGGCCTGGCCAAGTACTTGCAAGCCAACGAGAGGGCGAGGAAGCAGGCCTACGGCTTAAGCCTAGTAGTGAAACTCTGGCTACTTCCATAAATAACAAGTAGTATTTCTCCATGTCTTTGTTGGAACGCATAAACGCCGCAAAAGAATACATTTTGCGATTTTGTTCCCTTCCTCCGCGAGTGGGGATCATACTAGGAACTGGGTTGGGTTCTTTTGTTGATTCACTTCAAGTTCAAGCTGCGCTCCCCTACGTGGATATTCCCGGATTTTTGCCAACTTCAGTACTGGGCCACGAGGGAAGACTCATTATTGCGCGCTGGAACTCTATTCCCCTGGTCATTTTGCAGGGCCGAATCCACCTCTATGAAGGTTATACCTTAGAACAAGTTACCTTCCCCGCTCGAGTTCTATGTTCTATGGGAATAGCCTCCCTATTACTTACCAATGCTGCAGGAGGAATTCGCCAAGATTTAGGTCCCGGCGATCTTATGATGCTTACCGATCATTTGAATCTTTCCGGAACTAATCCTCTTATAGGCCCCAATGACGACCACTTGGGACCAAGATTTCCCGACTTAAGCCAGGTTTATTCCCCTGGTTTGCGCCTTGAGCTGGAAAGAGCTGCCCAGGCACTAGAAATCACTCTTCACCAGGGAGTCTATGCTTGGCTTCTCGGCCCTTCCTATGAAACTCCGGCTGAAATCCGTATGCTAAGAATTCTGGGAGCAGACGCGGTAGGAATGAGCACTGTGCCCGAAGCAGTGATTGCCGCTCACATGGGTATTCCGGTAGCAGCCATTTCCTGCATCACCAACGCGACAACTAACGCTCACCCCGATACACTTTGTCACTCCCAAATTGCACAGATTGCTTGCAGGGCAGCCAATCGGCTATCTGCGCTCCTAACCCACATCTTGCCGGTCGCTTCCCAATACAACTCACCGGGAGCTAGCTTTTAATGATTCTGAGTTTTCCGGCAATCATGTTGTTATTGTTTCTACCTTTCTCGCTTTTTGCCCAGAATATTCCTAAGCCAACCGTGTCCCTGCAAATCTTTATCGATCCCGGGCATGGGGGAAATGCGCAGGGAGCCATTGGTATCAATGGACAGCAAGAAAAGGACATTGCATTGCAAGTTTCCCTTCGACTGAATCAGCAAATCAAAAAAGAGTTGCACTTATCTGCTTTCCTGACCCGAAAAACAGATGTCTCCTTAGGACTCAAAGACCGCATGCGCATAGCCAGTCAAGCCGGCGCTGATTTGTTTGTCTCCATTCACTGTAATTCAGCCCCCCATGGTCCGATGCAGGCGAGAGCTAAAGGAATTGAAACCTATTTTTTATCGATGGAGGCAACCGGAAAACATGCATATCTAGTAGCTGCCCGAGAGAACGCCGAAACACCCTCTTCCTCTACTGATGATGCCCTCTCCCTGATTTTGACCGACCTTGCCCAAACCCAGGCTCATCATGAGTCATCAAGTTTGGCCTATCGAGTTCACCAAAAATTGGTTAGCCGCCTCAACGCAGTTGATCGAGGAGTGCAGCAAGCTCCCTTTGTAGTGCTGATGGGAGCACGTATGCCTGCAATATTGGTGGAGATAGGTTTTTTGTCCAATTTACAAGAAGCCAAAAAGCTTTCCCAGTCGAGCTACCAACAGCAGATAGCCGAGGCAATAACTCAAGGAATTGCAGATTTTTTACGAAATAAGTCTATTTACCGCAACACTGCTGATTGGTCTCGAGGAAGCCACTAAAAGCTACATCCAACCAAATAAGAACTTTTTTTGGCTAGATTCGAATTGTATCAAAAAATCATCATTGAGTTATTTGTCGCCCCAAGGGTATAAGTTCGACGAGTTTGTATTTACGCTCACCTGAATTCTTTCCAGAGAGGTTTCCATGCGTTCTAACGATCGCGCCGCGTGCGATCTGCGTGCAATTCGATTCACCCCAGAGTTCACGAAATACGCCGAGGGCTCGGTATTAGTAGAATTTGGACAAACCCGTGTGCTATGCACTGCCTCGGTTGAAGACCGGGTACCGCCTCACGTGTTTGGTTCTGGGAAAGGCTGGGTCAATGCCGAATATGGCATGCTCCCGCGCGCAACCCATACCCGCGGCCAACGAGAAGCTGCCAAAGGCAAACAAACTGGCAGAACGATGGAAATTCAGCGATTGATTGGTCGCGCTTTGCGAGCTTCTATTGATTTAAGCTTGCTGGGGCCTCGCACCATCGTGATTGATTGTGACGTATTACAAGCTGATGGAGGCACACGCACCGCCTCAATATCGGGCGGCTTTGTAGCAATGGCCCTGGCCAGCCGCAAGCTACGTCGAAACGGGAATATCTTGCAAGACCCCCTTCGTTTTCCAGTAGCTGCAGTTAGTGTAGGAATTGTAGAAGGTCAGGCGCTACTAGATCTGGATTATTCCGAAGATAGCATTGCCGAAGTTGATCTTAATCTGGTAGGCAACGACCAGGGAGAAATCATTGAGGTGCAGGGTAGCGCCGAGGGAAAGGTATTCAACCGCCAGGCACTCAGTCAAATGCTCGACCTGGCCATGGAAGGAATCGGGTCGCTAGTAAAAGCGCAAAAACAGGTTCTTAATCAAGTATGAAAAAACTTTTATTTGCCACTACTAATCCAGGAAAACTCGATGAGCTAAGAGCACTAGTGCGTGATTTGCCGCTGGAAATCCTTTCGCTCAGAGATTTTCCCCCAGAAAAGATGCCAGGGGAGGTTATCGAAAACCAAGATACTTTCGAAAAAAATGCCACTCTAAAAGCCAGAACCTACCAGGCTTGGCTTGGCTTACCAGCTCTGGCGGACGATAGTGGATTGTGCGTGAATGCTCTTCAAGGACTTCCCGGCGTGCGATCAGCTCGCTATTCTGAGGACTTGTACCCCACCCTTGATCCCCAAACTACGCGCTGCCAAAAAAACAACCAGAAACTGTTGCAGTCGTTACAAGGCGTCCCTGAAAAGCTTCGTGATGCCAAATTCTGCTGTGCACTAAGTCTATGCCTGCCAGGAAAAGATCCGGTGGTAACCGTGGGAGAATGCCGAGGGCGAATTGTTACCCACCCACGAGGTTCATCGGGATTTGGCTACGATCCGCTCTTCGAAATACCTGAGTTAGGACAAACATTTGCCGAACTCCCTTCGGAAAAAAAGAATCAATTCTCCCACCGCTATCGTGCTTTTCAACAAATGGTACCTGCTCTGGAGCAGTTATCTCGCTAGACAATAAGTCTTGCGCTCAGCTGGTCATCTCTCCCCATACGGAGATAACCCGGGTATGCTTAAGAAAGTTACTGTTCCGTAACGACACTACTGATGAAGGGGATAAGTTGTAGCATCGCGAGCTTGCCAAGTTCTTCTGCGGTGCTAAGTTACGACAACTTTTAATTGATTAGTGGAATACTGAGGCTATCAATGGCGGACAAAAAAGAAAAAACTATATCAGGCATGACTACTACTACCATGGGAGCTCCTCCTGTTCTCATTGCCAAAGAGGACATCCCTCAGGTATTGCCGATTCTGCCTTTGCGCAACTCGGTATTTTTTCCCGGAGGTGTTCTCCCTCTGGCGGTTGGGCGACAAAAAACCATAGCGCTCATCAAAGATGCGGTTCGCGACGACCAGGTAATCGGGGTGGTTACCCAAAAGAAAGCCGAAGAAGAAGACCCTGGCGCAGCCGATCTTTATTCAATGGGAACCGTAGCCCGAATCGTTAAGCTGCTCAAAATGGGAGAAGACAACTACTCCTTGGTGGTACAAGGACTAGCTAGATTTCGGGTGCTCGAATTACTGCAAGATGAGCCCTATCTTAAAGCTCGCATCGAGCCAGTAGAAGACCAGACTTCTGCCGAAGACGTAGAAGTTGAGGCCTTGGGAATCAATCTCAAAAAGTTGGCCCGGGAAGTAATTGAATTAATGCCCGAGCTACCTCCAGCAGCTAGCGAGTTAGTAGAAGCTATAACTCATCCCGGACATTTGGCTGATCTAATTGCCGCCAATGTTGATGTTTCCATCGAAGAAAAGCAGGCGGTTTTAGAGAATGTAGATTTGAAGTCGAGGATGAAGCTCGTTTTAGAGTTATTGAACCGTAAACGAGAAATACTCAAGCTTTCCAACAAAATTGACAGCGCCGTCAAAGGCGAGATGTCTAAAACTCAGCGTGAGTATTACCTAAGGCAACAACTCAAAGCTATCAAAGAAGAGTTAGGTGATTTAGGAGAAGAAGAGGAAGAGCTTGATGACTTAAGCGAAAGGCTTAAAAAAGCCAATTTACCGCCAGAAGTTGAAAAGGTAGCGCATAAAGAGCTCAATCGCTTAAAGACTATTCCTGCGGCTTCAAGTGAATACACAGTCGCCCGTACCTACTTAGATTGGATAGCCGATTTACCTTGGTCCAAGAAGACTGAAGATAATCTGGACATTGAAAATGCCCGTCAGGTACTCGATGCCGACCATTATGGGCTAGACAAGGTAAAAAAACGCATTCTTGAGTATTTAGCAGTACGCAAGCTAAAAAATGACATGAAGGGACCAATTCTTTGCCTGGTAGGTCCTCCTGGCGTAGGGAAAACGTCACTGGGACAATCCATTGCCAAAGCAGTAGGCCGGAAGTTCGTACGCCTTTCGTTTGGTGGAGTAAGAGACGAAGCCGAAATACGTGGGCATCGACGCACCTATGTAGGGGCTCTACCCGGACGCATACTGCAATCCATGAAGAAGGCAGGGACCGTTAACCCCATCATGATGCTGGACGAAGTAGACAAATTAGGCGCGGATTTCCGTGGCGATCCTTCGGCTGCCTTGTTGGAAGTTTTGGACCCAGAACAAAACAATGCTTTTTCCGATCATTACTTAGACGTTCCCTACGATTTGTCCCGTGTACTTTTTATTGCCACCGCGAATCAACTCGATCCCATTCCCCCTCCCCTGCGAGACCGCATGGAGATAATCGAGTTGCCGGGGTATACTTTTGACGAAAAGATTGAAATCGCTTCCCGCCATCTCATTCCTAAACAGCTCAAAGAACACGGTATAACTGACGAGCAAATGGCGCTCCAGGAAAAGGGACTCGCCAAAACCATTACTAGCTATACCCGCGAAGCCGGGGTACGTACGTTGGAACGACGCATTGCCGATTTGTGTCGGGCAGTAGCGGTAGACGTTGCTAGTGGAAAAACCGATAAACAGACCCTTGACGAGCCCCAAGTGCTGGAAATTCTGGGAGCAGAAAAATTCTGGAACGAAGTAGCAGAACGTACCGAGGTTTCGGGAGTAGCTACTGGGTTGGCTTGGACTCCGGCAGGCGGAGATATTCTTTTCATTGAAGCCACCCGCATGCCTGGAAAAGCAGCGCTGACTCTTACTGGGCAGCTCGGCGATGTGATGAAAGAGTCGTGCCAAGCAGCGCTTTCTTATGTGCGCGCCAAAAGCGCTTCCCTTGGTCTTTCCCAAAATTTCTTAGAAAAGATGGACATACACATCCACTTCCCGGCCGGAGGTATTCCTAAAGACGGTCCCTCCGCAGGAGTAACGGTACTCTCCGCATTGGTATCGCTACTTTCGGGAATCCGCGCGCGGGGGGATACCGCCATGACCGGAGAAGTTACTCTGCGTGGCATGGTGCTTCCGGTGGGAGGCATAAAAGAAAAGGTTTTGGCTGCTCATCGCGCAGGAATAAAGCGGGTAATTATGCCTGAGCGCAATCGCAAAGACATGAACGATGTGCCTGAGCAAGCACGCAAAGAGATTGAGTTTATTTTCGTAAGCCAAATGGACGAAGTTCTGCGGGCGGCTCTCGACAAAGATCCTTTTTCTGTTTGCGAACAAACAAAAATTCCGGACGGTAGCCGTTCTGACATAGAAACAACCAGTACTTCTATAGTAGAAAAGCCTTCTTCAGAGATAAGGGCGTAGCAGATTAGGTTTTATTTTTGTCGTTTTTGATTTGGGGAGGAAAATAATATTTTCCTCCTTTATTTTTTTGCCACACTAAAGCAGCTTGCCAATCCTCGTTTTTCTCTTAGTTTAATTGCAAGAAATAAAGGTGAGGAGAGTCTAAATGCGACTAAATAAATTCACATTAAAAGCGCAGGAAGCTATTCAAGACAGTCAATCAATTGCTCGAAAACGAAATCATCAAACCATCGAGCCAGAGCATTTAGCACTGGCTTTATTAGACCAAGCCGATGGCATTACTATACCTTTGCTAAACAAAGTAGGCGCAGAACCAGGTTTGTTTCGCTCCCGAGTAGAAGATGCACTAAAAAAACTGCCTTCGGTAGAGGGTGGCGAAGGCTATGTTTCTCAGCGCTTGCTTAAGCTTTTTGACAGAGCAGAAGAACAAGCTAAGTCTCTAAAAGACGAATATGCTTCCACTGAACATTTACTATTGGCAATGGCAGCAGAAAAGTCTGGAGCAGCTAGAGATGCTCTCTATTCGGTGGGAGCAACCAGCGAGCGTATGCTTGCAGCATTAAAAGAAATCCGCAAAGGAGCGCGCATAACCAGCCAGGAAGCAGAAAATCAATATCGTGCTTTGGAGAAATACGCTAAAGACCTTACTGCTATGGCTCGGGAAGGAAAACTCGATCCAGTCATCGGAAGAGATGAAGAAATACGCCGCACAATTCAAGTGCTTTCCCGACGAGCAAAAAATAATCCGGTGCTTATTGGCGAACCAGGCGTAGGAAAGACCGCTATTGTGGAAGGTCTAGCACGCCGTATTGCTGAGGGAGATGTTCCCGAGTCGCTAAGGGAAAAGCGGCTAGTAGCTTTAGATTTGGGGGCGTTAGTTGCTGGCACAAAATATCGAGGAGAATTTGAAGACCGACTAAAATCGGTGCTTAAAGAAATAGCTAATGCGGAAGGCGCAATTATACTTTTTATCGATGAATTACACACTATTGTTGGCGCAGGAGCAGCCGAGGGGGCTATGGATGCTGGTAATATGCTTAAACCAGCTTTAGCACGTGGTGAATTACATTGTATTGGCGCTACTACACTAGATGAATACCGCAAAAAGATTGAAAAAGACCCTGCTTTGGAGCGTCGTTTTCAACCAGTTTTGGTGGGTGAGCCCACCGTACATGACACCATAAGCATTCTACGCGGACTAAAAGAACGTTACGAAAGTCATCACCGCGTAAGGATTCAAGATTCCGCCCTGGTGGCCGCTGCCACTCTTTCGCATCGCTACATTTCTGACCGCTTTTTGCCCGACAAGGCCATTGACCTGGTAGATGAAGCCTCTAGCCGCTTACGTATTGAAATTGATTCTATGCCTAATGAGCTAGACGAAACCCGCCGAAAAATTCTTCAACTGGAAGTCGAGAGAGAGGGCTTGAGAAAAGAACAGGACCCTGTTTCCAAAGAACGGCTTGCACAAGTAGAAAAAGGAATTGCCGAATTGAATACTCAATTTGCGACTCTAAAAGCACACTGGGATGCAGAAAAGCAAGCAATTGTGCATGTTCATCAAATTAAAAGCCAGTTGGAAGAAGCCAAAGAAACACAACAAAGAGCTGAGCGCTCAGGTGATTTGCAAGCCGCGGCGGAACTTCGTTTTGGAAGGATTCCGCAGCTATCTAAAGAATTAGAGAATTCTCAACAGCAATTAGAAAATCTCCAAAAACACCAGCGTATGCTGAAAGAAGAAGTAGATGCCGAAGATATAGCCGAAGTAGTGGCCAAATGGACGGGAATTCCGGTAACTAGGCTAATGGAAGCAGAATTGGCCAAATTAGTAAAAATGGAAGACCGCATTGCCGAACGAGTAGTTGGGCAAAAAGAAGCCATTCATGCGGTAGCCAACGCCGTTCGTCGAGCACGCAGTGGATTGCAAGACCCCCATCGTCCGATTGGCTCTTTTTTATTCTTGGGCCCAACCGGGGTGGGCAAAACCGAGACTGCGCGTGCTTTGGCAGAATTTCTTTTTGATGACGAAAACGCCATGGTGCGCATAGACATGAGTGAGTACATGGAGAAACATGCAGTTTCGCGATTAGTGGGAGCCCCTCCGGGATACGTGGGGTACGAAGAAGGCGGTCAACTAACTGAAACTGTGCGTCGTAAGCCATATAGCGTAGTGCTCTTGGATGAATTGGAAAAAGCGCATCACGACGTATTCAATATATTGCTGCAAATTTTGGATGATGGAAGACTGACCGATGGGCAAGGGCGTACCGTCGATTTTCGCAATACCGTGCTCATTATGACTTCCAATATTGGAAGCGACCTTATTCAAGAAGCAATGGCACGCGGCGAAGGATTAGCGCCTACTGTGCGCCGAGAGGTGACCAATGCTTTGCACTTGGTTTTCCGACCGGAATTTCTCAATCGCATTGATGAAATTGTTCTTTTCGAAGCGCTCTCTCCACAGGATATTGCTCGAATAGTAGATATTCAGCTTTTCCAACTGCAAAAACGGTTAGCGCAAAAGCGTTTAGAGCTAAGGCTAGAAGACTCTGCCCGCCAGTTTTTAGCAGAGCGTGGCTATGACCCCCTTTACGGAGCCAGACCGCTCAAGCGTGCCATTCAGCGCCATGTTTTGGACCCTTTGGCCATGCAAATTCTTGGTGGTCAGTGGACTCCAGGAGACATAATTACTGCCCAGGTTCATGAAGGAAGCAATGAAATAAATTTTGTTTTAGAACCTGCTTTGCACGCTGAACTGCATTAAAAAGGTCACCACCAACCCCAAAAAAATGATCTTAGTCGGTTACCCCCTGTAAAGAAGAAACTATGTTTGTACTAGCAGGGTGGTTTGATTACCCCCACCCTGACTTCTCTGGGAGAGGCTAGGGTGAGGGGGCATTTAGCAGGCAAAAAATTACGGCGTGAATAGACATAAGGAATGTTCAAAAATAACGGGGGAGAAACAAAAAATGTCCATTGATATAAGTAAAATAGGGTCAGCATCGCGCAAGCCATATGACGAGGGAGCAATAAAAAAAGAAATCGAGTCTTTTCTGGTACAACAGGAAAAGGCCGAAAAAAGTCATGATTTTAATGCGTCGATTGACAGCATTGATTTTCCGGTTGCCATGATAACTGACAATTCAAAAGGCGTAGTCATGGCCAAGGAATACTCTCGCGATGAATACGTTGCCATGATGAAACCGTTTTTCGAGTCCATGCCTAACGATATGAGTACCAATTATAAACCGCAAATAACCGTATTAAGCGACTCGCTAGCTGACGTGGTCAATGACTATACAGTCACCATTGGACAGCAAAGCGCAGAAGGCCGCTGGTCTGGCTTATTAGTAAAAAAAGATGGAAAATGGCTTTGGAAAACAATGATCGAAGCTGGGTGGGGAGATGCAGGATAAACCAAAAAGAGAGCATGATTAACCTGCGGGCGTGGAAGGGGTTAATATAAGTTGCTACCTTGATCCGCGTCCGGTTATATGGGAGTGTTATAATTATGCAGTCAAAATCCGTCGACAATGGGGTGTGGGTCCTTGTATAGAAATGTATAAACTGAGAACGGCGAGCTATGCTCGCCCAAAGCAGCGGAAAATTGGTATTGGCAATTGCCGTTAAAGACTTTACAGTCACATTAAACGACCCATTCCTTATAGGGACAGCAAGATGGCGATCGATCGAAAGCATATGCAATTGCCAGAAATGTTTGCCGAGCTCAAAATTGCCTGCGCCGATGAGTTCATGCCTACTTCTAAGCATCGGAGCTATGGCGCCTGGAAGGCGGTCGACACTACAGTATACGCAGCTAAAAGGACA
>JBNKEI010000149.1:0-3443 GCA_050288705.1 Myxococcales bacterium | reverse complement strand
TGCTATAATAGGGAACTTATATAGAACGTACTGCAACATAATTCATTATTCGTGCGCGCAACATAATTCATTATTTGTGCGTGCAACATAATCACCTGTTAAGTTTCAAAAGGACACCTGTGCATCCATTGCCGCCTGATTTTGACCTAAGCCCTATCGTTGGGTCTCAGCTCACCCAAATCTGTGTGGATGAGTTCCAGATTCAACTTCATTTCGAAAATGGGCATATTCAGGGCAGTGGAAAAGTCTGTCTTGGTAGCAGTGGCCAAAACATCGAACTCTTCCATGAAAAATGGAAAGCATGTTCCGGCCTTGAGGCCGTCATTGGCTCTCAGGTCGTAAGCTGGGCCACTAACGGTTCGCATGAGTTTTCAATTCAACTTGGTTCAGAGACATCCCTCAGCTTCACGGTGACAGAGGGGCAATACGAGGACTTTACCGTCCAAGTAGGGGAAGGTGGGCTTTGGGTGCTTTGAGCGAGAGAAACTTAACAAGCGGGTCTATCCGACCCACAAAAGCTGGCGCTTTTGCGGTCGGCTAACCCTTAACGTTAGCGATACGAAAAGATCATGATCGATATTTATATAGAAGCAGCAAAAATTGCTGATTCACAGCAAATACTCGATATTCAGAAGGAGGCATATCTTTCAGAAGCTGAAATATATGATGATTATAATATCCCTCCACTGACCCAGACACTTAAGGAAATAAAATCAGATTTTGATAATCATACTTTCTATGTAGCAAAGGCAAACGGAAAAATAGTGGGTAGCGTAAATCTTAAAGTAGAGGGAAACGTAGGTCTTATTGGTCGCCTAGTAGTTACACCAAGTATTCAAAACCAAGGCATTGGCGGCATGTTAATGGACTACGTAGAAGCTAATCATGCGGATCTAGAGGCATTTGAACTCTTTACCGGGCATAAAAGTGAACGAAATCTGTCCTTCTACAGTAAAAGAGGATATCAAGAATTCATGCGGCAACCTGTGAATGAAAGATTGATATTCATATTTATGCGCAAGAAAATCGCTAACAAGGAAAATTAACACAGATCACAAATTCCGCTGTGCTCCATTTGCACCCGGTTATATGCGACGTTATGCCCAATAGGCGGAATTGATATGGAACAAAAAGTAGAAGAACTATCGTCAAGGGACATTGCGAGGGTGGAGGCTCAAAGAAAATGGGTTCGGGAACACTATCCGCCAGAATCTGAAGAAAAATACCAAACCATTGACGGGAAGCTCGTGCTTCTGGATGCTATACTCAAGAACAAATGGATCGAGCCAAACGAAACTGTAAAACTTCAATGCTTGGGGATCACTTTTGGCGACGCACTAGCACAAAAGCTAGACTTAAAATGGGTCGCTGCTGAAGACGAATATGGTCGTGATCCAGCACTTATAGTGGAAGGGACATCAATAATTATATTTCCCCTTACGTCTATTTCAAAAAGAATCGAGAACGGTGAGGAAATTGATGTGTTTATATTGTTTGAAAATGCTTGTGCAAAAATCAATGAGCTCAAACAACAGCTGGCATAACACAGCACTTCACCCGACCAAAAATCGCTGCGCGGTTTTCGGTCGGCTGAGTTCGGTCATTATTTTTGCTTATTAATAAGCGATGAAATTACGAAAATTATTATTAAAGACACTAATTTTGTTTATTCCGACAACTCTTATCGGAATATTCTTATTTGTCACTTCAATCCATAGTGGTGGAACTTCATGTTTATATTTTATGCCGCCACTATATCTTTTTTATAAACAAATATTACCAACAATGGATAACATGGTTTTAATATTATCCTTACTATCATTATTCTTGCAGTATGTTTTGTGCTTATTCTTGACATATGTGTTTAGTAAATTAGCAAATATGAATCCGCATCGCTGAGCAAAATAACAAGTCGCTCATGAAGGAACGCCTGGCTTCGCCAGCCGCCCCATAGCTACAACGTTAGCCATACAAAATGAAAACCAAGATAGGCGATATATTCGAAATCAAACTTAAGAATGGCAAAGTCGCTTTTGCTCAAGCTCTTGCAGAGCCTGAGTATGCGTTTTTTGAAGTATCGCCACTTGAAACAAATCCAAACGTACTGTTTAGGATCTGGGTCCATAAAAGTGCCATAAAAGAATGGGGCAAAATAGGTAATAGGAAACTCTCTTCCGAGCTAAAGAAAGAGGAAGCAAGGTTTAAGCAAGATCCAATTAATGGAAAACTATCCATTTACAAAGGCGGTACTGAAACACCAGCTACATTAGAAGAGATCAGTGGTTTAGAGTGCGCCGCAGTTTGGGAAGGCAACCACATCAGTGACAGGTTATCTGATCACTTTGAGGGAAAAGAAAACAAATGGTTAAAGTCGCTGCAACCAAAAGTCAATGGCTAACAAGGCGTTCGTGTGGGACGCTGCGCCGCGGTGCGGCTCGCGCCCCACAGCTTAAGCATTAGGCAACAATTATTCTTGCGAGGAGATGACATGAGGAAAATCCTTACACTCGGAATGCTCGCATTAGTACCAATGCAAATATATGCGGGTGTAACTCTTGAAGGTGAATATCTACTAGCTGGCCCACTCACACACCAAGGTGGCACCACCCCGGGGAAATCACATCTTTATATAAATCTTTCGAATGACGCAGCAAAGCTATTATACGAAGAGCTAGATGGCGTACCAACCAAAGACGAATGCACTGGATACATGGCTAAGGGAAAAGGAAATGTTGGATGTTATGAAACTGAGCCAGGAAAGAAATACTTCTGTAGTTTCTCTGTTAATTTAGAGAATTCAAAAGTAGAAGCGGGTCTCGGAGGTTGTTTCTGAATGTAGTAGCACTAACAAGTGCATTGAGTCATTCGCTTCGCTCACTGGGACGCTGCGCTCGCTACGCGCCCTTTAACACGCCGTTAAACATCGCTGGCGGACGATTCATCTAGGCGTTTAAAGGAGAAACACAAGACCCATGTTCAAAGGCATCTTGATTGAGAAAGACGAAGCAGGTTACCGCACTTCATTGACCGACATCGACGAAGAAGGATTACCCGAGGGCGACGTGACGGTGCGGGTGAGCCATTCGACACTCAACTACAAGGATGCATTAGCCATCACGGGCAAGGGACCGGTGGCGCGCAAGTTTCCGGTGGTGCCCGGCATTGCTCTGGCCGGGACGGTGGAGCACTCGAAGCATCCTGGCTAAAAAGCGGCGACTCGGTGATTTTGAATGGCTGGGGAGTAGGCGAAACGCACTGGGGCGCCTTGCTCAAAAGGCGCGCATAAACGCTGACTGGTTGGCGCCACTGCCGGACAGTTCACGCCGTAACAAGCGATGGCTATCGGCACCGCGGGTTACACAGCGATGCTTTGCGTGCTGGCGCTGGATCGGCACGGCGTCACGCCCGCCGACGGAGAGATCCTCGTGACCGGCGCCGCAGGC
>JBNKEI010000148.1:0-10992 GCA_050288705.1 Myxococcales bacterium | reverse complement strand
ATGTCGATCCTCACGGAGGAGGCAAGACACTGCGCTTGTTATTTAACGATGGCGAAGTCCATCGCTCTGCTTTCCAAGGCGAAAACTACGCAGTGGTTACTTTTGAAGACGCTACTTTAAATATTGATGTCGGTGGCGATCTATTAAGAAGAAATCGGTTTGGCGCTTCTAAGGAAGAGCTAACCCCCCCGCAATTAAAAATTTTGGCTAATAAAGCTCATCACGAAAAAAACGAAGAAGAATCACGAGCATTATGGATAGCCTATCACAAAAGATTTGCCAGCCCCTTGGCCATTATAGCGCTGGCTTTGTGCGGGGTTCCCTTGGCTCTACGCAAAAGACAACGTTCTCGTGCCATTGGAGCCCTGGCGAGTCTTGGTGCATTTGTTGGCTACTATGTAGTAGCCCGGATAGCAGAAGTAGCTGCCGAAGGAGGAAAGATCTCGCCTTTCCTATCTGCACACCTGGCTAACATCGTCTTTTTGGGAATTGCTGTGCTGCTGGTTCGTTATTCCACGCGAGTGGAGGCTTGATTCTCATGCCAACGACCCAACAAAAACCAATGCCCGCGAAACCTATTGCCTTTCGAGTAAATACCCTGTTTATTAATTCCATCATCTGGCGCTATATTGCCATAGAATACACAAAAGCTTTTTTTTCTGTTTTGGGGGGACTGGCGGCAATATGGCTGGTTATTGATTACGTCGATCAATCTAAAAACTATACTGGGGTTGGTTGGTGGAAATGGGTTCTAGAGCTTTATTTTAACAAAGCTATTAGTGCGTGCCACGAGTTAGCGCCAGGTTCTTTGCTGCTAGCTGCGGGCATTACCATGGCAGGATTAAAAAAAAACGGCGAACACACCGCACTGCGTGCTCTCGCAGTTAGCCCCTTTCAACTCTTTGCTCCCGTTGCTTTTATTGGTCTGGTGGTTGTTGGCGGATTGGTAATAACTGACGACCTTCTAGTAGGACAAGCCCGTAAACGAGTGGATGAAATTAATGCCAAAGTATTTCATAAATACGGAAGCTGGAAACGCTATTACGGAGAGACCCGTTGGTTTGCGGGAAAAAAGCACATCTATCATCTAAGGGAGTCTGGCGAAGACCAGAGTTTTAAAAATGTAACTATTTTTTCTATTTCAAAAGATTTTAGGCTTTTTCAGCGTATCGACGCCAAAAAAATGGAGCCTTTAGGTGGTCGGCGATGGCGGTTACGCGAAGGAGCGCAAAGAAATTTTATTGAAAAAAAATCTCCGGAGGTAAGATTTTCTCAAAGAGAATTTGAATTTGAAGAAACACCTTCCTCATTCAATATACTCAAAGGTCGGCCAGAACAAATGCGAATATATGAAATCATAAGGCAAATGGAAATTCGAAAAAATATTGGTTTGACTTCGGAACGTTTTCTTTTTGCGCTTCATAATAAATTTTCTTATCCCTTAGCCGGACTGCCAGGAGCTCTTTTGGCTTGCGTTCTCGCGCTACGACCGGGTCGACGCAATTATTTGGTATCTGCTTTTGTGGAAGGATTTGCGGTTATCATTTTTCTGTGGGCTCTGATGGTAGTATGTAAGGCAGCCAGTCTTTCTGACATAACGCCGGCCCATCTAGCAGCTTGGGCTCCGGTGGGAATGCTCACCATTGTTTCTGCGATTGGAACCTGGAAACTATGTCGGTAATCTCTGCACTTCCTAATAGTCTTGCTTGTTCCATTAAAAAGCTCTCACCAAAATCTCTTGCGTCAGTAATTCTTTTGTCGTGGGCACTAGGGACTCTGACCAGTGAAGGCATTACCCAAGCTGCGGCCGCAGCTTCGCTATTAATGGCCTTGGTTTTTCGCAAACAAATTTCCTTACCGAGTGATTTACGGTGGCTACTATTGGCTACTTTTGCGCTTTTCTTTTGGCAAACGTTATCTCCAGTAGTTGCCTTTGCTGTCGGAAACTTGAACCAGTTTCCTCGAGCCTCTCGTTGGTCTCGCTCGCTTGATATCCTAACGCCAATTTGTGCCGCGTGCGTAGCTTCCATTTATGTGCCCCGAAAAGCTCTCTTTTATCTGCTAGGAATTGGGTGGAGTTTACAAACTGCCGTCGGTCTATTCCAGCACCTGGTTCGTTGGCCATTTGGCTCACTTGGACCATTGCATGTTCCCGTAGAACGTTTACACAAGAATTTCTCGCTATATGTTGAAATGCCGCGTTTTGCGGGAACTGGCCTGCTCTTTCATCGATTGCGTTTTGCACACGGCGCGATAGCTGCCTTGGGACCAGCAGTCTCCTCGTTTTTTATGACTCGGCAATTGCGCTGCAAAGCAGCCTACGGAACACTAACCGCCTTACTAATACTCTGTACCTATATTGCCTTTACGCGAGCCGCATTAGGTGCGGCAGTAGCCATGGTTTGCCTAGCTACCGGCATTTTTCTTCAAGGACGCAAGCGAATTCTTGCTTTGCTTTCCGTTCTGTTACTTCTTGGCTCTACGGCATTATCTACTAGCTGGCAAGATCGCTATTTGAGAAGCTTTGCCGATTTATTTGATCGAGAAAGATCATATTCCTTACAGACTGGTTACCAAATTGCCAGACAACATCCTTTGCTAGGAATAGGATTTGGTAGCTACAAAATTTTGGCTCGCCCAATGATGGACGACAATATTGTCGAAGTAGAAGTGCTGGCTACTTCGGCTCACAATTACTGGCTCACTATTTGGGTAGAGCTGGGAATAATTGGGGTAGTCCTCGCCTTGTTCTTTTACTTAACTCTTGCTTACTGCCTACTTATTAGATGGCGAAAGGGCTGCCCTCTGGCAATGGGAGGGTTGCTCAGCCTGGTTGGTTTCCATGTTATCGGTCTTTTCCATCATGTTCCTTTTCATTCGGGAGTAATGCTGAGCTTTGCGTTATTTTGGGGATTAGGACTCGCTTCTGTTCATTCATCACCGCAGTCGGCCAACTAAAGTTTTTTCGGGCTCAGGGAGGATCGATGAATTACCAGCGTATTTTGGTAGCCATGGGCACACGTCCAGAGGTAATCAAGCTAGCGCCGGTTGTCCATGCACTAGCTCGCTACCCAGAATTCCAAGTAATCGTTTGTGCTACTGCTCAGCATCGCCAAATGCTCGATCAAGCACTAGACGTGTTTGCGCTTAAACCCGACATAGACCTTGACTTAATGTTACCTAACCAAAACATCGGCGAGCTAACTGCCCGGGTTCTGGTTTCTATGCAAGCGGTTTTTGCAAAACACCAACCAGACATTGTTCTCGTCCAAGGTGATACCACTACTACTTTCGCAGTTTCCTTAGCCGCTTTTTATTCCAAAATTAAAGTTGGCCATGTTGAGGCTGGTTTACGTTCCTGGGATCGTTATCAGCCTTTTCCCGAGGAAATTAATCGCGTACTTACCACTGGTCTTTCCGATTTCCATTTCTCTCCTACCCCGCGTGCCCGAGACAATCTTATAAAAGCAGGGGTACGCTGCGCCGATATTCTGGTTACTGGGAATACGGTTATTGATGCTTTGTATTACGCCCTTCCCCAAGCACGTTCGCTTCCCGGAATCGAAAAACTACATTTGGATTCTTCCAAGAAACTACTTCTGGTGACTGGGCACCGCCGAGAGAACTTTGGTCCAGGGGTTTCTTCTATATGCGACGCGCTGGCGGAAATAATACGGGCTCGCCAAGAAATAGAGATTGTATACCCTGTTCACTTAAACCCTAACGTACGTGGTCCAGTGTACGAGAAATTAGGAAAACTACCTCGTATGCATCTTATTGAACCGCTTCCCTATTTGCCTTTTTTGTGGCTAATGGATCGGTCTTATCTAATTCTAACTGACAGCGGAGGAGTTCAAGAGGAAGGCCCGGCTTTGGGAAAACCAGTACTAGTGATGAGAGACATAACCGAACGCCCAGAAGCAGTGGAGGTTGGAGCTGCAGCCCTGGTGGGAACCGAACGAACACGCATTCTTTCCAACGTTTTTCGCCTGCTCGACACGCCCAATTATTATTCCCAAATGGCCACTGCGGGCAGTCCCTATGGTGATGGAAAAGCTGCAGAAAGAATTGCCGAATTTCTAGCCAGACGACTTTAGAATAACAAGGTAAACATTGTGAAAAGCTTCATAAACCTCCATCAAATGTGCATGGAATCAGTGGCCAAGTGGGAACCCAAAGAATCTTGCATAAGAGCTTGATGCAGCGCAGAAGCCCCTTTTTCCAAAATAGGAGGACCTTGCTGAAAACAAATTACTTCCACCGGCAAACGCTCACTAATTCTGTAAACACTGAGCCGGGTGCGCCAGGGATCTTCTAAATAGCGATCTTCTGCAAAACGTAAAATTCCCGAGCCATCATGCCATAACAGATTTCCTAAAAATACAACTCCTCGCGGCCCGCTAGTCAGCCACAATGCATGTGCAAACGACGAAGGTCCTGGAGCAGGAAACGTCACTAGCCCTCCCGGCAATGATTCTCCGCTCGAATACTCAAAAGAAAGCCGTTCTTTCTCGTCGTCATCACCTGCACCGTTAGGAAAAAAAAACGGCACATTCCAGGCTAGCGAACATTGGCTAGCGCTTTGCATAGAAGTAGAATATTTTCTACCAAACCCGCTCCATATTACTGCGCTCACCAAGCCGATTGCTTGCGACTCCATTCCCTCCCAAGGGTCCACCACCACCACTCGGTTCGACTTTACGGGCTCGCCAATAACATACGCATTACTTTCCCCTTTTCCGCCTATCCATCTATTTACCCCCGATGTGACCGGTTCTATAAGTTTGGCTCCCTCAAAGTTTTTGTCCATAAATAACCAATGGGCACGCGTTCTTTGGTTGACAATATTCGCCTACACCTTTAAACGTCTGTCCGAAAAGAGCACTCTCCGATGTCCTTTTATCAGTTGTCCTTTTTTTTCGACTTTGCTCGCCCAAAGCATAAAACTGGGGTTTTTCGATTGCCTCTTTTAAAAAATAGCTAGATTTCATTGACTTTGGTAACAACATTGGTTATAAACGCAAGTTTTAACATACATTTCGTCCGTCTACCTTCCCGTCGGGCGATTTTTTGGGAAGGGAGGTGAGCCGATGCCAGGAGTACGCGTTAAAGACGGCGAAAATTTCGATAACGCCATGAAACGCTTTAAAAAGCAGTGCGAGAAAGCTGGAATTCTTTCAGAAATTCGTAAACGTGAGCACTACGAAAAGCCGTCAGTCAAAGCTAAAAAGAAAGCTTTGGCAGCTAAGAAGCGTGCGCTTAAAAAGATGCGCAAATCGTACACCTAGGCCGGCCTGCCAAGAGATGTAGTCAAGCTGCGACGTCTCTTTGTAGTGACAGTCTTATGGTCTGGCGATTCTTAGAGTCGCCAGACCACGTATAAGTGAAGTATATTTCCTGCGGGAGAAGCCATGAGCCTCAAGAAGCGTATGGACGAGGATCTCAAGAAGGCGATGAAGTCCCGCGATTTGATCGCGATGCGTACTCTCCGCCTTCTCAAAAGCGCCATTACTCATCGCGAAATTGAAGTTGGCGCCGAATTAGAAGACTCAGAAGTTTTTAGAATTATTGAAAAGCAATTGCGTCAACGTCGAGACTCGGTGGTTCAGTTTAACCAGGCTGGCCGTTCAGAGCTTGCTTTGGAAGAAGAAAAAGAAGCCGTTTTCTTGGAAAGTTATCTTCCTGCTCGCTGGTCAGTGGACGAAATGGAAAAATGTGTCGATATAGCTATAGCGCAAGTGGGCGCCCATTCTCTCAAAGACATGGGAGCAGTTATGAAAACAGTTCTTGCTATGAGCCAAGGTCGAGCCGAAAACAAAGTACTTAGCGATATCGTTAAAAGAAAACTATCTACTAATAATTAGAAGAACGCTGTCTTTGCGATTCGTCCAATGCAAATTCCGCCGGAAAAAATCCAAGAGATTCTGGAGCGCACCGATCTTGCCGCGCTGGTCTCTAGGCATGTCGAGCTGAGAATGTCTGGAGGATCGCTAAAAGGTCGCTGCCCTTTTCATGAAGAAAAAACTCCTTCGTTCTATGTTCATCCCGAAAAGCGCTATTTTAAATGCTTTGGATGCGAAGCCGGAGGGGACGCTATTTCTTTTTGGAAGCGAATCACTGGTCGGTCTTTTACAGAAACCGTACAAGATTTAGCCCAAGAAGCGGGAGTAGTTCTAGAACAGCAGGTTGACCCTAACCAGAACGCTCGCAATCACCTGCGAGAGACTAATCAAAAAGCCCAACGTTTTTTTGAAGAATGCCTATGGCATAGCCCAGCAGGTCGGCCAGGACGCGAATATTTGGAAAAACGAGGCGTTCATAAGGAATTATGCCAACTTTTCGGACTAGGTTACTCAGCACTTTCTTGGAACGATCTTTCCTCGCAGTTTGTTAAACAAGGCATTCTCGAATGGGGAATGCAGATTGGACTTTGTGCTTCCCGCCCACAAGGAAAAAACGGAGCTTACGATGTATTTCGCGGCCGTTTAATGATTCCCATCCGCTCTTCAAACGGTTGCACTATTGCTTTTGGTGGTCGGCTAGTCGAGAAAATGAACCGGCTAGACAGGGACCATGCACCGAAATATTTAAACTCGTGTGAGTCCTTGCTTTACCGAAAGAGCGAAACGCTCTTCGGTTTGGATCTCTCCAAAAACGAGATACGGAGGTCGAAGACTGCGATTTTAGTAGAAGGATATTTTGACGTGATTAGCTTGTACGGCACAGGAATTCAAAACGTAGTAGCGCTGTGTTCCACCGCGCTTACCAATGCCCATTGGAATCTTTTGGAACGCCTAGGAGCAAGCGAACTGGTGCTCCTTTTAGATGGTGACATTGCAGGAACAAAAGCAGTTGAACGCCTGGCTCCCACTTTACTTTCTTTGGGCGTACGCGCGCGAGTAGCTACTCTTCCCGAAAATGATGATCCCGATACTTTTGTTTTACGTGAGGGGCGCAGCGCCCTAGACGAGGTAATATCCTCAGCGCCTCCGCTTTCAGAACACCTTTTGGAAAGGTTTCTTCCAAAAGAAAGAGCGGTTTCTTTAGAGGAAAAAATGGCGGCATTGGCTTACTTACGCCCGGTTCTTGAAGGAATGGCGCCAAGCATGGCAAAGACCATTTTCTGGTCACAACTATCCGATAGACTAGGGGTTTCAGAATCGCAAATCCGCGCCTATCTTCGCCAGCCTACAAACGGGAATACTCCTCGACTTACTAGAAAAAACGTCGATTCCAAGTTTTCTTCTAGTGATCGTGAAAGCACAGCAAGCACTTCCGGATCTCTAGACATTCATGAGGAACTATTTGCCGCGCTGATAATTAGCGACCCTACTCTTAAAAATGAACCGGAATCGCGTTTTAGCGATGAGTTGCGGTCCTTGCAATTAAGAATGCTACTGGAAAGTGAAAATCCCTATGAAGACTTAGCATCCCTTCCCCTTGCTATTCGCCAAGGCATTGAGCGACAACTTCGAGAAATTGAGTTCAGCCTTTCTGATGCTGATGCCAAGCGTAAAGCCCTTCGCGAATCTTCTATTAGGCTGCGTCTACTACGTATAGAAGAGCGCAAGGTCAGTAAACAAATCGAGATTCAACAAGCCGCCGCCCGGAATGCTTCTGAAGAAGAAATCGGACAATTGCAGTTAGAACATACGCAATTAGCCGCCCTTCGTAGCCGGCTCCGGGAGGAGCGTAATGCCATTCATTCCCAGTCATCAAGGAGGCAGCAGCTTTGAAGAAGAAGGACATCCAGCAAGAAGTAGACTCGGAAACCCTCAAGCAGCCAGCAAAGGTTGCCAAATCCACTTCCTCTCGCTCGAATAAGAAACCTACGGAAAGTAAGGAAGGTAAAAATAAGCAAAACTCTTCTCGCACGGTTGAGGACAGTCCTGATACTGGCGAAGAAATGTTCGAGGCAGAACTCGATTCCGAAGAGAGTGAATTCTCGGAGAACGACGAGTTCGGCCCCGGTCTTTCTTTGGCCGATACCGGACCCGATGATTCTGCTCTCGACGAAATATCTAGTAGTGAGGATGCCCTTTCCGATCTTGACGATGTTGATGATATCGACGATTTGGATGAAATCGACGACATAGACGACCTGGACGACGATCCAGGAGCGGTTACCGAGCGCAAAGAAGTAAAAGCTCTAATGGATGCTGGTCGGGAAAAAGGCTTTTTAACTTACGACGAAATAAACGACGCGCTTCCGCAAGATATCGTTTCTTCCGATCAAATCGATGATGTAATGAGCATGTTTGGCGAGCATGACATCGAGATTGTGGATTCCAACAAATCGATGAAACTGCCCGAACCCAAGCCCACAGTAGTAGAGGAACCCAAGCCTGAAGAAGAAGACAAGGACGATGAGGATTACGAAGCAGGCTACGGAAAATCCAGCGATCCTGTGCGGATGTATTTACGGAAAATGGGCTCAGTGTCTCTGCTCACTCGGGAAGGAGAGGTAGAGATCGCCAAGCGTATTGAAGAAGGAGAGAAAGAAATCCTTCAGGCAGTTCTTTCTAGCCCTATCGCCATACAAGAAATTCTGGAAATGGGCGAAAAGCTGAAAACCGGCAAAATGAGGGTACGCGATATTGTCAAAGACGCACCTGAGCAAGCCGAGTCTTCCGACGATTCTTCTGATGAGGAAGGTGGTAGTAGTAACGGGCCTGCCGGTTTCAATGAGTCCGAGCGAGCCGAGCAGTTAATCCAGCTAATTGATAAAATTTGCAAGCTAGATAAAGAGTGCGAAAAACTGGAAGAAACTCTTGAGCGCAAAAAAGTAACTGAAGCTAAGCGCAAAGAAGCCCGTGAAGAAATTAAGAAGCATCAAACCGAAATGATGGAACACCTGGAGGAAATGCGACTCAACAAAAGGCAAATTGATCGCATTGTAGCTGTACTGAAACAATTGATTGAGCGAGTCGACAGGGCAGAAGAATCTCTTGAGGAATGCACAAAAAAGTCAGGCGCTCCTATAGGCGATCTCAAAAAAATGCTGAAAAAGGCTCGCCTTAATTTAGGCAACGAGAAAAAGGTCTGCCGTAAATTGAGCATTGATTCTGATCAGCTTCAAGATCTTGATCGTGAAGTGCGTTCGGCAAGCCGAACGGTATTCCGGGTGCAAGAAGAAGCCAATCTTCGCATACAAGATTTGCGCAGAAGTTACGAAGAGATAGTTGCTGGTGAGCGCAAAGCTGAGCGAGCTAAAGCCGAGCTGGTTGAAGCTAACCTTCGCTTAGTGGTGTCCATTGCCAAAAAATACACCAATCGGGGACTGCAATTCCTCGATCTCATACAAGAAGGCAACATTGGGTTAATGAAAGCTGTAGACAAGTTTGAATACAAACGCGGCTACAAGTTTTCTACCTATGCTACTTGGTGGATTAGACAAGCTATTACCAGAGCAATTGCTGATCAAGCGCGTACTATCCGCATTCCTGTACACATGATTGAGACTATTAATAAGCTTATTCGCACTAGTCGCTATCTGGTACAAGAAATTGGTCGCGAACCAACTCCGGAAGAAATTGCCGAGAAAATGGAGCTCCCTCTCGACAAGGTCCGCAAAGTCTTAAAGATTGCCAAGGAACCAATTTCTCTAGAAACCCCAATTGGGGAGGAAGAGGACAGTCACCTGGGCGATTTTATTGAAGACAAGGCCATCGCCAGTCCGTCGGATGCAGTAATTAATATGAACCTAGCTGAGCAGACACGTAAAGTTCTCGCCACATTAACACCGAGAGAAGAGAAAGTGCTGCGCATGCGCTTTGGAATTGGCGAGAAGTCCGACCACACCTTAGAAGAAGTGGGACAAGATTTCGAAGTTACTCGGGAACGAATTCGGCAAATTGAAGCCAAGGCATTGCGCAAATTGCGCCATCCCTCGCGCAGCAAGCGGCTGAAGAGTTTCGTAGAATCGTGAAGGAAGGAGAGGTTTGGGCCCTGCAGGATTCGAACCTGCGACCAGGCGGTTATGAGCCGCCAGCTCTACCGCTGAGCTAAGGGCCCTCAGCGAACGGATTTTCTTTTTTGCACGGAAATGGCCTTTGAGCAAGCATAAATGCAAGATTGGCCTTAATTAACAAACAAACATACGACGGGCGGTTGCGTTGAAGTCGCCCTGGAGGCATTTAGAAGTGTCTGTTAAGGAGATTATTCAGGGGCTGGAAGCATTACAGGGCGTGGATATGCAAGTAACCGAGCTACAGCGAGTCGGAGAAATCTATCCCCGGCGTCTAGCAGAGTTAGACGCTGAGCTAGCCGCTGCTCGGTCGGCTTTGGAAATAGAACGAACACGTTTGACGGAGAGCGAAAAATCGCGACGCGAAAAAGAAACGGAAATTGGCTCTGAAAATGACAAGATTAAAAAATGGGAAGCACGCCTGGCAGAGATGCGTACTACCCGAGAGTATGCGGCTCTGGCCCGAGAAATTGATATAGCCAAAAAGAACGTTTCTAATCTAGAAGAAGAGCAAAAAAGTTTAGCTGAACAAAGCCTAGTTATTCGCAAAACCTTAGAGGAACGCGAGCGAGAGCTTCTGCGTAAAGAGGATGGCAGCGCCGCAGAACGTGCCGATCTTTCTGAAAAAATCGGCTCCCTGGCCAACCAGGTACGCGAGCTACAAGAGAGACGCAATCAATTGGCAGTGCACACCGACCCCGAGTTGACTGCTCGCTATGATTTTGTCCGCAAAAAACGGGGGACGGGAATTGCTACTGTCACCAACGGAATTTGTAAGGGGTGCAATATGCGGCTGCCACCTCAATTTCAGAACATTCTTCGCTCTGGTTCAACCATTGAAACTTGTCCTTCTTGCCAGCGTTTGATTTACGCTTCAGAAATTTTGTAGCTATATTTCATAATCGTTATTCCTATGCCCATTCCTTCGAAAACCGAAATTCTTCAGTTTATCGCCCGCAATGAGCCATTGGGAAAAACTCTGGCCCGCTATCCGCAAATTACTAGAGAGCAGCTTTGCTCTCTGC
>JBNKEI010000147.1:0-8526 GCA_050288705.1 Myxococcales bacterium | reverse complement strand
CGCCATTTTAACCATGGCTATTTCGCGAGGCTCATTTTGAATGCGCTGCAAACTGTCCTTCATTTGTAATGATTTTTCTAAACTGGTATTTTTTGTTAGCGCCATGACACCTTTAGCTACCTGGTCGCCAAACTCGGCTTGGATTTCGCTGTAAGTAATTTTGGTATCCTCTAGTACATCATGCAATATAGCACACTGGATAGTCAGATCCCCGTTACATTCCTCGAAGCAGAGCGCTGCCATAGTTTCCATACTCACCAAATTTATATGCAACAAGTACGGCAAATCAGTACCGGGGTATTTTTGACTATGATGTGCACGAGCGGCGAACCAAAAAGCTCGACGATATAGATCTTGTGACCAAACAGAGGGCATTTTTTTATTCAAGATAGTGTCCATGGTGGACACCAAATTAACTGAAAAGAAGCATGTCTATCAATCTCTGCATAAAAAGCCAATTGAAGACGGAATGTTCAAGGAAAATCAAGACTTCGTAGTTTTCGCCAAATTTGGCGAAAACCTCTCCGGTGGTCGACCGTCAAGGGAATACCACATCAGCCTAGACATGGCGAAGCATTCATCACCAAGCATTCATCACCAAGTCTGCTGAATTGAGTTCCGCGCTCGACCTAACCTCTTCGTAACAATCGAGCAGTGCTCTCAGTTCGATTCCGTTCGTCGGGGGATGCCAGTCTCAAAAAACATCGAGTAGCCGACGGTTTTCAAAGCTCCCCGGTAAATATCCGGTGTAGCGCCATTTGAACTATCAAGAATCAAAGGAGACGACGATGCATAACGAAAAGTGGGCAGCAATGAGTGAGAAAAATAATATTAGTCAAACCGATCAATTAAAGCTGATGAGTAAAGCGGATCACCTTCTTAAAATTGCTCAAAACAAGGTCGGTATGGAGCTTCTTGAGACCGTGAACGCTCGTGAACTACACGCGTTCCTTGGAGTAGGCAAAGATTTTTCAACCTGGATCAAAGATCGGATTGAAATCGGAATATTCGTTGAAAATCAGGACTTTATAATTTTCACCAATTTTGGGGAAAATTCCTCTAGAGGTCGACCGTCAAAGGAATACTACATCAGCTTAGACATGGCGAAGCACTTAGCGATGCTCGAACGTAACGAACGCGGCTGTCAAGCTCGTGAGTATTTTATTGCATGCGAAAAAAAGTTAAATGCTGGGTCTCAAGGGTCTCAACCACTTCTTGATCCTGAGCTTCAAGCATTGGTGGTTTCACTTCAGAAGCTTGATGCGTTCAGGGCTGAACAAGAAAAACAGGCTATGCGATTAAACATTGTAGAAGAACAGCAAAGAAATCTTCAACTAACCAATGGCCATGCCAACTATTTCAGCATTCTCGGTTACGCATCATATATAGGGGTAAGAATCGACCTTAAAAAGGCTAAAGCATTGGGTAAGATTGCTACGCGAATATGCATAGAAGAAGGTGTGCAGTATGGTGAAACACCAGATCAGCGATTTGGAAGAGTTAATACATATCCATCCGAAATATTAGAGCCGTTATTTAAATCTTATAGCCAATCCCCTGGCCCACCGTTCCAGTAAAGCCGTAGGGAGAAAATCCGACATTGAAAGGCAGGGCGAGGTATGTCGTTATAAAAAAAATAGAACCCCCCTGCCGAATACACTCGCCGATCAATCAGACTGTCTATCAGCCAAACCGCGCAGCCAGCTCGTTCTCACCCATCCCAATCAGGTAGTTCTGAAGTGATTTGCGGAAGAGTTCCGTTCGACTGTTCAGACCATTGCGTTTCCAAGCCTCATCAAGCCGGGCGATCAATTCCGTTTCCATGCGCACAGGCAGCACCTTGAAGGTGTTCATCCGTAGCCTTTCGTCTCGACCAAGCATTGAGTTCTGTTAGGGCGGCGGCTTTTGTGTCGATTGTAAAACCGCTTTCAGCGGATCTACAACCACGCCCTGCGCGCGGTTTATGCGCTCAATCATACGATAGACCTTAGAACGCCAAACAGGTTTCAATAGATGTCGTGGTAGCTCGTTCACCACTGAAAAGGCGATAGAAGGCGAACCTGAGCGGAGGTACTCCTCAGCCAGGGCCAATACTACCTGTGCATCGTGAGGATGGTCGCGCCACGCCTCACGCAATATGGCGAGACGATTCGCTGGCAGAGTCAATGTGCGAGCCCAAAGCAAGTAATTGTCCGATGATGGATTACGCATTGTCAGTTCTTTGGCAATACTCGCGGCCTCATCATGATTACCCACTGAAAGACAGGCACTTACCAGAGCTACCGTTAGGTTGTGGTTCTTGGGGAAGTTGCGCTGCCCCTTACGCAGTACTTGGATACGTTCTTGAGTCGTAACAGTGCGTGCCCATAGAAGATAGTGCGAAGGAGATGACTCGCGTTGTACTAGCTTCTCTGCTAAAACTGCTGCTTTCTGGTCTTGTTTGACGGAAAGATAGGCGTTAATGACGCTTACCAGAATGTCTGGGTTGTCCCGAAAATGAAGCGTAGCCAGGCTAGTGAGCTCGATAATGAGATTCACATGTTCCTTTTGGGCCACACGCAACGCCGCAACATACACTGCTGGTTGCTCGGGAAGCAGTGCTTCAAGGTCTGTACTATTGCGACACAAATATAGACCGCCGCGCAAGGCGTTTTCCCTGGTATTGCCGAAAGTTACGGAGTAGCGATATTCAGCCAAGGCTTCCAGACGTCGTCCGAGTAGCCTCAAAGCCAAAGCCTTGTGCAACCGCGCGTAAGGATTACTCGGATACAAAAATATTCCCAACTTGATTAATTTCAGTGCCCTTTCGGGATCTCGCATCAATTGCGCTCGTCCTGCTGCCAAGTACAGTTCGAAATAGGCTCTATGTTTCTGGATCAGGCTTTCGATCCATACATGGTTTTCGCTTTCTGGAAGTGAAACTCCGCTCAAATGCCGATGCTTCACCATGTCATTTCTCACGGCAAGAGGTCTAATTTGGAGACCTCGTAGGCAAAACATCAGAAGACCGGAAGCCATCACCAGTAACGAGCAGAGTCGTCGTCTAGAGGTCCGGACGATAGCCTGCTGCTTCCACGTCTCTTTGCTCCTAGGCGGTCTGCACGCAGACAGCATACCAGCAAAAATTGATGCCGGGAGAACCACACCAAGCATCTCAAGATTGAAATCCACGATGTTCTGCAGTGCTAGCGCCACGAATATTGCAGCAATGCTGGCCAACCGTGGATCGCGTCGGACGTGGCGCACCCAACGAACATAACTAACGGCCGAGGCTAGGATGATACCTCCTCCAAGCGGTATCCCCCATTCGGCTGGCAGCTGTAAATACTGATTCTCAACGTAAGGATAGACTAAACCAGGTCGCGACATTGGTGGAGCATACCGTGTGAATCCAGACGCGAAGGCTCCACGCCCGATTCCAACGAGTGAGTGGTCCAGCACCATACGGAGCCCTGGTTGCCACAGATGCAACTTCGAATAGCCATCCAAGTTGAGCAAAGTGCTCAGCTCAGATAAGATCGAAGTGGCCTGACAGATAAAAGCGATAGTTATGGCCAGGGCAACAGTTACCGATAGCACAAGATAGAAGCGAACCCTGGCATGGAACGCTCCAACCCGAGCTCGAAAAAAAAACACCATCGCACCCAATGACAACACATACGCGAGAATGCCACCACGCGACAGAGTCAGAAACACGCCGGCACCCAGCAAAGCAGCGATTACCGACCACGTCAGCGTGCATTGGAGATCCTTAGCACCTTGAGCTAATCCGATTCCTAATAACCCCGCCATGGTCAAAAAAATCGCGCTGTGATTATCACATACAAAGGTGGTTATAAAAAATTGATGCCATTCCCCCATTGCGCGTTGGAGTTTTTCTGGGGCAACTTCTTTCCCGATTAGACCCAACAAAAAAATCACAAGAGAGCTAGATACAAATATGCGAATTAACCGATCGCGTCGGTGATTCAAGTAGGCATAATTATGGACAATCAAGAATGCTACCGTGCAACTTCCTATCTTGAGTGTTTCCAAAAAGGTGGCTGGCGGATCCAAAGATAATGGCTGCCACATCTTCAAGTCCGTGGTTACATGGGCAAGTACTCTGGCCGATTCGGGAGCGAGCCACTCCAGTAGCCAGGGTGGTAGTGGCACTGTCTGAAATGCAGTGAACAGCGTTACAATGAGAAGTGCGACACCATACCATGGAACTCGAAACGGCGTCCTTGAATGCCTTTTGTGTAACCATAAACAGCCTAACGAGACACATGTCGCCAGACAAGCTGTATAGATTGCTATATCTAGGGCCCCTCCAAACATTGCAGGCACTACCGTTAACAACACGGCGAGACTAAGTTCGACGCCATACCTCCATAACTGCGTAAAACTCGATCGAGCGTCTGGCATAGTGTCGTCCCGCCTAGACAAAAGATGTTCTCGCCGATGTGTCGCAGGTGCTTACAGAACGTGCATGGAATTGGAGGTTGATAAGCCTTGTAAGAAGCACTGGTATTGGAACAGAACAAGGTTTACCGCATACCTGAATCACGTAGAAAGGTTTGGCTCGAAAGGCGTTGGAGAATCACAACCCGTAAGGGTGCACGAGTTGTTAGGAGTATCGCACAAGGTGGGGGTTTGGGTGCACAAGTTCTCTGGACAATCGCACCAGTTTGGAATTTGGGTGCACACGTGCAGCAAGTCGCAATTCGAGCTTATTTCTGGCGTGCGTGCGTGTGCTCTCTCCGATGCATTTAGAGCAAACAAATGCGTCCCGCTCGCGGCGAACATCCCGAGCATTTGAATAAACTTACGACGATCAAAGGCCATTGTTTTCCTCCCTCCTAGATTGACTCGTCCCAACTATCGATTTGAGATAGGCTGGATACTCTGTTTTGATTAAATCGTAGAACCAAATCCCAGTTTCCTGCCACGTGCGGAGATTGTCACACCAATAGTCGACCGGATTCGAGAACCTACCATCGTCTTTAGACACCTGCCAGGGGCAATAGCCACCACAGAGGTTAACTAGCCAGCAATTCTGACATCGTTCCTTTGTCCCAAAGTATCTTCGAATGTATTCGGCATAACGCTGCTCATCGATGCCGTCTTGTACAGTTCCTAGAACATGGTTGTCCAATCCAACGTAGCGGTGGCATGGGTACAGCCTGCCATCAATACCTACAGTAGTACAGCCTCGACCGACGCCACATCGCATCCACTTACCTTGATTAAACCGATCAACAGCTCGATGTAAGAGTGCAACTGCCTTCCACCACGGGTTGTACCTAACCGGTTTGCCGCTCCGGAGATCATCAATAATACCGTCTAAGATTCGCTCATCCTGCCGTCGCATAGTCTCGAAGTCCTGCTCGCCTAAGTCCAGGGGACCTATGTTGCCCACGCGACCATCGGAGTACCCTATTTCCACTCCACCGAGCTCAAGTCCTTGCAAAAAGTGCAACACTTCTAAGCGTTTGTGTATCGTCTCGCTGGTGAGCGTTGCCCGAAGCTGTACTCCGCCACGTGCTTTCGCTAGTGTTCGAATATTTGGTATTGCTACTGCAAAGGAGCTCTTTCCTTCGATGAGAGGCCGCTGATAATCGTGAATTTCCGGGGGGCCGTCGAGACTCACCTTGACGCTGAATCGGTGACGATGGATGATGTCCACGGTCTCTTTATCGAGAAGAGTCGCGTTGGTTGTGATCCCAAATTTGATTTGTTTCTTTTTCTGCGCGGCCAGCGAATCACCATAGTCGATGACTTGGTTCATTACGGATTTATTTAGCAGCGGCTCGCCGCCGAAGAACAGAATCTCTACCGATTTTGAATTCGGAGAACGAGCGAATAGGAGATCCACCGCCTGGCGTGCGATGGTCCAGGGCATGAGACCATTATCGAGAGCCCCATTGTGCTGGACGTAGCAGTAACGGCATCGTGAATTGCAGCATTCTGCCAAGAAAAGACAGATCGCTGGTGACTCCAGTTGAAGGTGTTGGTTTATATACGTCTCAACCTCCTCAGAGGTTGCTGCTTTCGCGGAATTTTCGAAAAATCCTACACTGTCGAGAAGTGCAATATCCTTCGCTACAGAGGCAGGCGTGTTGCTAAGTACGCTAGCCAGAATGTCTGGAACGTCTTCGCCTGAGTGGTATCGAGTGAGTATCTCACCAAACGTCTTGTATGTTACTTCGTCAAGTCGGAACGCGGTGTTCGATTCAATATGAAACAGGAAATGTTTGCCACGTAATGCGAACAGATGATATGGGGATTTAGGCGGTTGGGACTCGGCGCTATGCGCGAAATACATAAAATCAAACCTCTTTCAAGTGGTAATTGCCGAGCAGGTAATCTATTGAATGAAGGATATGTATATCAAAACTAGTAGCCGCCTTTTTCTCATAAACAATCACACGATCTCGCTGTTCTTTTAATCGACTGGAATTCCAGTATTATCCTCAACCGAAGAAAAATAAAGTAGAAAACACATGTTAACGTCAGAATAACGATAATCTGGGCCTTTTGGCCTCATATTATTCTGTCATTTGTTAAATAGTTTACATTGCAATCGGTCAATGCGACACAGGATCGGAATATGTTTTAAATAAATAGACCTTTTATATGAATTGGTGTTCTGGCACGTCACATTGTCTGATGGAAAAGTCAGCAGGAGACGACTTCTATTTCTGTCGTCTCCCTGAGGCCGGGGACGGAGTCGTTTTTGCTTGCTTAGACCACATCATCTCCAAACATCGCAGCTAGCTCGTTTTCACCCACCTCCACCAAATATCCGTGAATTAATTTGCGGAAGAGTTCCGTTCGGCTATGCATCCCATTGCGTTTCCAAGCCTCATCAAGCCGGGCGATCAATTCCGTTTCCATGCGCAGAGGAAGCACCTTGAATTCAACATCCTTCTTGTGGGCATTCTTGCGAGGCCCCACTGGAATGCGGCCTTTGCGAGCTTCTCGTATCTTCCAGATTAAGTAGGTTTTAGCTACACTTTCAGTAGGGCGTCCAACTACCTCAGGTTAGCGAGCTTGAAGCTCAGGAACTTCCATCCGAGAGAGTTTCTTTTTTATGGGCTCAATAATGGGTTCAATAGCAGATGGTGTCTGGGCCGGTTCTTCATTGGTAGGCGCGGCCATGTCAGTAGCTTCATCGGTCTCAATGGCTGAAGCTTCTGCTTCCGTCTCTGCTTTTGCCTTCGTCTCTGCCTTTGCTTCCGTTTCTGCTTTTGCTTCTGCTTCTATTTCTGCCTCTACTTTCGTCTCAATTATCTTTGCATTTTTTTCATCTTCAGCACTCTGGAGGCTCTCGGAAATCCGGCGGATCAGAAATTTCTTATTTGGACACTTGGTCGTTTCACCAGTTACCGCAGTGAATTCTGCTTGCAGCTCGTTGAGCTTCATGTTTGCCAGTTCCGCGGTGTCTTTCTTCGATGTATTCATATGTACGCCTCCGTGCTCGCAACCGGCAATTGGTTGATGCCGATCGTCATTAACATACAGGCGTGGTTTGCGAAGTAATGCAAGGATGCAATGGGTAAAAAGCTGTTTGATTTCATGGGCTTGAGGCAATAGCCATAAGTCGCGAGATTCAGTGTCGAATTACCAGTCCAGCTCCACATTGCCCCTTGTGCGTATTCCGAAGGATTTGCACCAGTTGCCCTCTCATTTACCTTTTCCTTCGGCTTTCGAAGTTTTTGGCAGCTTGAGCCCATCCTTGAACCATTGGGCCAAGACCTCAGCCGATGGTTCGCGCTCCGGTATACTCTTGTCATCGAGTCCCTTGGCCACCCGTCCTTTTTTGACCAGACGGCCATGGAGCGTATCGACCAGCAGACGATGAAGGTGCCCGTAGCTGTAATGCCTCATCCCAGGTCGTATGCAGGTACGCCCCACTATTGAAATGGTTCACAATGTCGAAGATCCACGCTTCCCGCTCGCTGGGCTCTACGCTACGCAAGAGCTGCTCTCCAATCTTCCAGTGAATTGCTGGTCGTTCGCCTTCGGGGATGAGCGAGTAGGCAGCCTGCTGCACACGGTCGTGGCCGAACACGAAGTTGTCGCCCAATGGAATCACAAGATTCTGCTCGATCGCCGGTAGCAGGTCGCGGCGAGCCTGTTCTTGCGTTACCTCTGCGACCAGGCTCAAATTGTCCAACTCGAAGCAACTACCCATGCAAGCAGCCTGCTGAAGCAGGCGCTGTGTAGGCCATGGAAGGTGGCGGAATCGCTCCGATAGCATAGCAACCACGTTGTCTGCGAGTTTGTGTGCGCGGATAGCCTCCAGGTTCCACTCCCACCGCCGCTTCGGGTAATCGAAACGCAAGAGCCCCTCGCTCTCGAGCGAGCGCAGTATCTGACGGGTGAAGAAGGGGTTGCCCCCGGCCTTGGCGTAGACCACCTCTGCAAGCGAAGTAGTCTCGTCGATCGGCCGGTGAAGCGCGTCGGAGAGGAGCACATGAACATCATTTTGGGAAAGGGGCTGTAGGGTTTCTCGCTCGAGGGGCGCATTCTGGCGCGTGA
>JBNKEI010000146.1:0-38401 GCA_050288705.1 Myxococcales bacterium | reverse complement strand
AAGATGGGTCTCATCGAAAAAACGAACCCTGGATGGGCTGACCTTTGGCCCCAAATCATCGATTGACAAAGTCGTGCCCACTGGATTCCCGCCTTCGCGGGAATGACGAAGCGGCGATGTCGGATATAGGGACATGCCCTAGTGCGCCGCTTAGGCTATTCATGTATTTCGAGGCAGTCGCGGTCGGTGTTCAGCGTGTAGTCTGAGATCGGTTTCGGACTATACCTAGTGCAATCGTAGATGTACTCCCTGCCGTTCTTGCGACGGAAGAGAACCGCGTGCAAAGTGATTAAAGTGGTTGAAGATGAAGATGAAGTGGAAGATGTATCACCTTCCACCGAGATAATGGCACAGTCGGGAAGGCTGCTCCATCCTTCAGATTGAGAGCGCACGGTTGATGACACGCCAAGACATGCCAGCGCTTCCTTGGCATCCGCTATGCACATGCCTACTCCAGGGGTGAAGCCACCTGTTTTTATCGCGACCTCTCGGGCTTTATCGTAACTAACGCGAGCCGCCATGGCAATGCACGTGACAGTGCATCCCGATTCGCCCCGTCCGTCGACAATACTTCTAGAATAGATGCTCGATTTTGGTCCAGAGGGGTAGTAGGGATAGTAGGGGTAGTAGGGGTAGTATTGCAGGCGTGGCTGGCGGGGGCGTGGCATCGGTTTTGGACGGTTCGGCATAAAAAAATCGGAGTCTTTCAACTTAGTTTGAGAAAAACCGCTCGAATACCCGGGTCGATTTGCTCCAATGGCCTTTTCATGAGGCGCTTTCGGCGCTGTTTTCGCTCCCCTGACAGGGTCTTGAACATTGGCGAAGCTTCTAGAGCGGTCAACAGGCGTCATGACCTCGGAAGAACGGGCGGAATATCCGCTTTTTGGACGAAACCCATTATTTTTCGTGGGGTCAAACATTCTGGCCTCAACTAAATCAATTAAAAAACCAATACTTACTATGCGCCATCGCTCCAAATCGGTGTACCGGCACATACTATAAACGGCATTATGGTAGTAAAGAGAAAAGTTTTACTACCAATAAGACCCTCCCCGAACGAGGCTCGCTTTACCAACCGCTGGAAATATAGGCAATTTAGAAGAAATGCATATCTATCGCGTTTTTGCCGGTCGCGATTTGGCTTTCACGCACGACATGGTCAGGAATTTGAATCTGCACCGGCACTGAGACAAACCAGCGGTCAGCAGTTCTACTTACTGTTGCTGATAGCGGTTTACCTGAAAATCGTAACTCCTCCCGCATTTTTACCCAGCCGACAACTGGCATACGGATACTTTTTCCTTTAAATTTTATGGTTTCCGGCCCGTTGTCGAATCGCGCGGAATCATGCCTTCCTTTCTTTTTAAGCGTTGGATACTTACTTTGTTTATCCGCCAGGCGGTTTTGTACGAAATCCCCTGCTCCTTGGCCCAAACACTCAGTTTCATGCAAATAAAATTATATATTTGTCTATTTTTGTCTATTAAAAATTAGCTGCTGGCAGCCTCCGTCTCAAGTCGCACGCTTGATTCGAGAAAGTGCAACTGTCCACCTAGCACCCAGTCAATTAGAAGGTTTATTATACTCATGGACAAGATTGTGAACCGATAGGAGTAAAGATTGCTCAATTGGCTTTACAATATACTAGGCAAAAAAAGACCTACTAATGCAACACCGGCCAGCAATAATGCAGATGCTAATCACATTAATGTCAAGGTAGTCCAAAGCAATACTGAGCCTGGCATTAACTTTCTCTGGGCCAATGAAGAACGAATGTTTAATTGGGAAGGGCTTTTGCTGTACGATCAAGGCTTACGCCAAGAAATGGACAAAAGCGCATTAGCCGAACATGAACATCTCATTGATTTCATTAAATGCAATCTCGGTTCGAAATTAGCGAGTTTACCTGCATTTCCGGTGTTAGCTGCCGAAATATTCGAAGCAGTACGCAAACCCGATGCTCAAATCGGGAAAGTGGTATCCCTGGTAGGGCGCGATCCCGCAATATCTGCAGAGGTGTTAAAGGTAGCCAATTCAGCTTTTTCTGCAAACATTAGCCAAATTGACAGCTTAAGAGATGCAATCACCAGAATTGGCCTGCGTGAAACTGCCAATGCAGCTACGGTCGCCCTAGCAGGCCCGCTTTTTGATCCGGGAATATCTTCCATTCAAAACGTTTTCCGCCCTTGGTGGGATAGATTATGGAAACACTCAGTGGTTACTAGTATGGTCGCAGGTCAATTGGCTTCCGAATGGCATATTGGCGATCCAATGAGGCTTTTTTTAGCGGGCATATTACATGACATCGGCCAAACTTTTATATTGCGCGCATTAGGTGAACTTGTTGTCTCTGGCCGAGTAAAAACTGTTCCCTTGGACGTCGTTGAAGCCTTGCATGACTTATTTCATACTCAGATTGGCAGGCAAATTGCGAAATTGTGGAAATTACCTGAATTTGTGGTTACAGCCTGCGAACGCCATCATGAATTGGATTTACCGTCCGGCAACGATTTTCGCGAAATTCATTTTTTAAGAACTATTTCCGCAATCGAAGAGATCTGCTCCAACCCTATGCATGACCTTTCCTTAGAAAAACAGATATACTCAAGTTTCCAAGCTATTAACTTAGGACAACGACACTTGCGTCCCATTGCAATAGCTATACGCAATGCTTTTCAGAAAGTTGGTCATGCTTAAAGCAATTTATTGGCGTCAATTTTCTAAATAAGCTTTTGCTTCCCCAATTACAAAAAGAGACCCGGCTATTAAAACCACAGCATTATTATTCTGCGAAGCATTTTGTCGAGCCAGCTCAATCGCCTGAGCTACGGAGTCGCAATTCACTGGCTCTGTTTTTAGCAATCGCGCCTGCTCGTGAAGACTCGACAACTCCATTGCCCGTTCACATTGGGGACTTGCTAAATAAACTTTTTCCGCCACCGGAAACACAATTTCCATAACCCCTTTTACATCCTTGTCCGCCAATGCACCGAAAACAAGATGGACTTTGTAGAAAGGAAACAATGAACGCATAGCCATTACCAAGGCACGCGCTCCGTTGGGATTGTGTGCTCCGTCCAGAATAGTTAGCGGCTGCTTATCTACTACCTCCATTCGTCCTGGCCAACGAGTTTTACGCAATCCTTCACGAATGAAAAACTCGCCAATTTCCGGACATAATAGGTGAACCGATTGAATTGCCACCTCGGCATTTTCTATTTGATGCGCTCCCAGCAGTGATAAAGAAAGATTAGGCAGACAAACATTTCCCTGAGAAAACTCTAAAATTTCCAATCCTTGGGAATCTACACCTACCGAGGTCAAGCAAAAATCCGCGCCGGCAATATAAGGCCTTTCTCCTATTTTTTTTGCCTTTTCCCGAAGAGGCATCAAAGCCTCGGGCTCCTGCCGGCCCAATACTACCCTTGCGCCTGATTTGAATATTCCCGCTTTTTCTTGAGCAACTAAAGCCAAGGTATTTCCTAACCAAGCAGTGTGATCAAGATCAATACGAGTAATAGCGGTCACCTGGGACTGCACTGCATTGGTGGAGTCAAGCCTTCCCCCTAAACCAGTTTCTATCACTGCGAAATCAACCTTGTTTTGTGCGAAATGCCAAAGAGCAGCGGCAGTGCATATTTCGAAATAAGTGAGATCCTCGGTTGATTTTTTCTGAGCGTAGTTATAAATCGGAGAAATTGCCTCGGAAAATTCCTGAGGAGTTATTTCTATTCCTGCGACTTGAAATCGTTCGTACACTCGAATCAAATGCGGCGAGGTATATAGTCCCACCAAAAAACCCGCCTCTTTTAATATAGAGGCAGCAAATGCACAGGTCGACCCCTTGCCATTAGTACCTGCTACATGCAAAATACGATATTGAGTTTGTGGACAATCTAAATACTTTAGCAAGTCGTTTATTCTGGAAAGTCCAAAACGCATTCCTAGTCGAGAACTTGATTCTAAAAACCTTAAGGCTTCTTCAGAATTCAAATATTTCATTTAACTCCAACACATGCGCATTTATCTGAGCATCATTCAATTGCTTTTTTATTTCTTCAATAAATGCCGGTTTCAGATGGTACAGAAATATATCGCAATCTCTTCGAAAATGAAATTTTTGCAATTCATTCTTAGCAGTTCTTGGAGTTAAATGCCCGCTCACGTCGGCGAGACATTGCAATTCATTAGGAAAAGATGTTTCTAATAACAAAGCTCTTAAATTTGTGGTGCTGTTTAACACATCCCAAAACTCCTGAGTAGGCCCGGTATCCCCACTCATAGCCAGCACTGTACCATCATTTTCTTTGCTTTGTACCACAAATCCACAGCTTTCCACCGGGTGTTTCATAAGTATAGGCATTATCTCTAATTGGCCTGCCATAAAAGACTTTCCTAGCCGAAAGGTACGAATTTCCAGTACCGGATTCACACTAGTGGGAATCTTGGTGAAATCCGGCCATAATTTGTCGTTAAAAACGCTGTCTTTTAATGTTTGCGCACAGGCGCTAGAAGCATGCACCACCACCGGTTTGGCGCGACGTCCTACCAGAATATCGACCAACAAAGGCAAATCTTTCACGTGATCCAAATGCGAGTGAGAAAGCACAATATCGTCGACCTGCATTAGCTCATCAAGAGTCAGTGTACTAGTCAACGCCCCCGCATCAAGGGCTAATTTCCCGTCCAGAAGAAAACAAGTAGTGCGATGTTTCGGCAGCTCTCCGCCATGGCAGCCGAGCACTCGCATCTTCATTTAGACCTCAGCGTTAATTAAAGTTGGTGGCTACTTACTCTTGGCACCCAATGATTCTAGTAGCATTTTGAGCTTCTGCACATCGGGAATCAAGACGGCCCCATCTCCTTGCCAGGCAAGCCCAGCCTGGTCAAGTTTGGTTAGCGCCTGGCTTAATTGCAGTTCTTCGATTCCCAGCACTCCGCCCAGGGTAGAAAAATTTATTTCCGCCCGAATTCCACCAGGAACAGCTACTCCCCGGGTTTGCGCGGCATGAACCAAGTGATGCACTACTCGGCTTTGCGCGTCGCGTAAAAGAAGATTTTCAATTTGCGCATCGGCCTCTTGCAACCTATCCGCCAATTTCTTGATCATGCGAACTGCTATTTCCGCGTTAGAGCAAACCATAGTTTCGAAAGTTTTTTGGTCAATAACCAAGCACCGCGCCGGCTCTACTACCACCGCAGTAGCGGTACGAGGTTTGTTGGAAATTATTGCCATTTCTCCAAAAAACTCACCTGCCCCGAGAGTTGCCAATATTTTTTCAACATTGCGAACTTTCTTGGAGACCGAAACTATGCCCGATTGAATGACATACATTTCCTTGCCTACTTCGCCTTCGCGAAACAATACTTCGCCTTTAGGAAATTCACGCCCAAATCGGTGGTAAAGCTGGTTCTCACCCATAATACGTTCACCCTTGTTTATGAAGGGTTAACATTCTGCGAGAGCTATTGCAACTGATAGGAAGGCATTTGGTTTTTGCTCTTACCTAAAGACAATTATTGCCACAGGGTGTGGTCAGCAAGCCCACTAGTTCATTTGCTGAAAAGTGCAAGCACTTAGAAAAAATAACATCGATCAGACAGATCGTATTGATCGCATTGATCGACAAGACCAACAATAGCCGGATTGTTTGGGATCAATTAGATCATTTTTTATTGAAATCAGACTTGAAAAACCGTGGCATGCTGCTTGCAGAACAATACAATTTGTTCAAGTTTAATTCATTTCAAAACAGCAAACCTAACGGAGAAGAACCATGCGAGTCGATGCAAACAATGCGAGAACCAACTTTAATACATCAATTTATCCTAGCTATAGCAAAGTAAATAACGACGCATCATATGGAAATTCAAACAAATTTTCTAATGATTATGGAACAAGCTCTTTCGAAGAAGTAAGCGGTTCATCCTGGCAAGATTTCAATGGTGGACCCCAGAATAATTTGAAAGACATGATTGCCAAGCTTGCCGAAATCTTGGAGCTTTTCTGTAAGCTTGCCAATATGGGACAACCTGACTCCGAAAATGCTGAAAATCAATCCAGTGCTCCATCTAGCCATGGCAAAGACGGCTTTGAAAACTGCCCGAAAGGCATCGACTACACACCATCGCAATCCGGCACTACTTACCTTGGCTCTGAACAACCAGCGAAAACCTCCTCTGTCAACCCATCGTCATCCACTGAAGCAAGCGGCTCGAAACCCGTGGATATTGCACGCTCGGTCTCAGGACAAAACATTGCAGACCTCAAGAACTCGGGGCCACTCGCTCAATATCTAGAAAAGTGGCCAGGCAATGACGTGTGTTGCGCGAATTTTGTTTCCGCCTGCCTAGAAAAAGCTGGACAGATTGACCACAGCGAACACAACGATAGCGTGAGCGGTCTGGCAACAAACTTGGAAAAAGACAGTAAATGGTCGAAAACTACTTTGGAAAACGCCAAACCAGGCGATGTAGTTTGCTTTAGTAACCCCGAACACGTGGTTATGTTTGCCGGATTCAAAGACGGAAAAGCGCAGTTTATAGGTTCTAACAATGCAAACGCCGATGGCACTCAAAAAATAACCGAAACGCCAATGGACTACCCTATCTCTGGCGTTTATCACTACAACGGATAGAGAACTATGCACTCGACCGAGCCATTAAATGAGCTCGGTCGAGCGAACCTAATCTACTTCATCATCTTCTTCCACGTTCAGCTTGTCTGGCTTGCTCTTGAATTCGCCTATATTCAGCTTGGAGAGTTGCAAGCTCATTTTGAGCTTGTTGGAGAGCTTGCCTATTAAGTCTGGTCTGCACTTCTGTGGTACCTCCTGCTGCCAGTTCTTCTCTTAGTTCTGCGATAAATTCTTTCTTGTCGTTAATCTCTTGCTGTTTTTCCGCGGCAGGTCCACCAAATTCTTGCCGCGTTGATTCCGATGCAGCTCCGGGATAATAGTAGGCGTTTATCCTCTTAGGCATTCCACCCATTGCTTTACCTGTTAGTGGAATTTCAAGCCCGCCCAGCGCTGGTCTAAAACCACGCTGCTGTAGCTTATCCAGGGCAATCAGTCGCAGGTCTTTGGATGAACTGGGTTGTTCGAACAATTCCAGACGCTGTGCGGCAATAGCCCGGCTCAAAACAGAACTGTCATGTCGTGTAGAAGCGGTAGCTTTAGCTTTGGTGGTTTGAGAATCTTCCGAAGCTTTATATTTGATTGTTGTATGTGATCTAACACCTGAAGATATCATTGAGAAATTTCCTTTCATGGATTCGATTCGCCCATGGACTTTTAGGTACGTCAGAGAAACAGCCCTTTTCTGACGTCTGTAAACGTTGCTCTTAACGAAAAATACCGGAATTAGAAGGTCCTTCTCTCATTAGACGCAGCTTATGTATGGTATGCGACAGTCAAGCCCGCTGGGGGCCCACAGGCGCAACTTTGGTGTTGGCCACCCTAGGCTCTCGTGCAGGTGACGGGCTTCGAAAATTCAGTCCTATTAATCGTTATCTATTTGAACTTTCTGGTTTCTGGCTTGGGCGCCTAGGAGCGTGATTATGGCTTGCGCCTGAGCTTCGCGCCACTGGGCCGGAATACGTGGATCGAGCCCACTCGGCGTTCGTGTCGGGATGTAGAATCGCAGCGTCAAGTTGGGGATCACTTGTATCTGGATAACGGCTTACGATCTGTTTGTAGGTTTCTTTGCCAAGCGAGGATCCGGTCCTTTGGATGATTGCTTCCGAAAACACGTCCTTACGATGCTGTTCCACACTCCGGTAGCTATCGCCAGCCCGTCGACCTGCATCTTCGTACTCGATGTGTTTCGTACCCGTAACGGGGCTCTGGTTTTGGTTAGTGATTGCATTGCCAATCCGAGTTATGACGCTTTTTGGCTTATCAACCCATTTCACGCCTTTTTTTGACTTGCTACTACTGGCCCCAACATTCATATAATTCTCCCTTGACTAAAAGACGATTCGATATTGTGCGCCAACCGCTAGAATAACGGTTTGCGATCGAGTCGGTTCGTTTGCGGTAGCACTCGGTGGATTGCGTGTGTTTCAACTATAACCGGCCGACTTCCTTTTCGCCAGGATTCAACAACACATTGATGTGAGTTTTTTTGTTGCTTAGGCGACAGCAAAAACTGAATACGAATTACATGGCCAGGGAAACCCCTCCTTTTGCATTTGCTTTAGGCCAGCATCCCGACCACTTTCGAATTTTGCCTTACATCGGCTTTACGGCTACGCATATTTTTACTTGGTGCTTGCCTTCAGGATGCTGCTTAGGATCTTTCAGATAAATCTCGAAGCAAGGACGATCATCTGGTTGGAAACCGCTTTCAGGCATCCATTTTCTAAATACCCAGGTCCAAGCCGCTGTAAATTCGCTTGTGTCCAGCTCGAAAAGCGCCTGGGCATATTTGCCACCAGGGATTTCCATAATGCCCACTTCGCCGTCGACAGTAGTCCCTGGTGGAACAGTTACACAAACACTAAGTCTGAGCTTGCGTTCTTCAGTAATATTCGGGTCGTCGTGGCTCAAAGAAAGCATTTGGGTAGAAGGCTCTCCCAAAAAGCCGCGAGGTCCTGCCCACTGAAATAGTTTTTCAAAAAGGCTTTCAAAAAGAGCGCTGTTTCCTACATAGGGTCCCACGTGGCGTACGTAGGCCACGGTCATAGGGGAACGGTTTTCCACGCGCACCGCTAGCGATTCTTTCATAGGCATATCTTTATTTGCTGGCATTTTTTCCCTCCAGAATTGGCTGTTAGCCTTTAAGGAATCTTCCGAGTTGTCTTCTGAATTCTTAAAAGTAGCATCACTGTAATCATGCCCGCCATTTATGCCTTTGCAGCGATTGCTTTTCGATTTGCATTTCTTGCTATTATGTTTTTTCCAGTCTGATGCGCTCATGGAGAAAAAAGCTTTAAAAGAACGCGCAAAAGATGCCGAGCTACCAAATCCGCAATCCAAAGCAATTTCAGTTACGCTTTTTTTGGGGTTATGCAATAATTGACCAGCTGCTCTTTCTAACCTAAGACGAAGAATAAATTGATACAGACTTTCCGAAGCTATTGCTCCAAATATTCTATGAAAATGAAATCGAGAAAAACAAGCTACTCGGGCCAATTCTTCTAGAGTAAGTTCTTGGTCAAGATGAGCTTCAATATAATCCATCACTCGATGAATTCTAGCAAAGTATTCCGCACGAGCCTCAGCCGATCCAGGTAAAGTCTCTCCTTTGTTCACACCCAATCTCCCAATAAATCTGAATTCTGCACCGTTCGGATTCGAAGTCATACAGCGATTTCCGTTTTATGCCATGAACAATTCACCCATCCAACTTACTAGGATAAAAAAACCTTGTCTAAAGCTACCTTGTCGCGCCAGAATTCAGCCAGTTAAAATTGCCATGGATTTCTTTAAAGAGGAGGGAGATGTGAAGAATTTTTCTCGAGTTGGTGCGTATTCGATGCTGAGTCTCATGACATGGAGTTGCGCCTCGGCTCGCTTACGCCCCGAAGCCTCAGATGCTGCTGGGGCTGAACGCATTCTATTCATAGAGGGGCAAGCGGGACGGTTACGGGTTTCGGACGGGGGAAGCGGTGATCCAGCGGTAATCTTCCTTCATGGTCTTGGAAACGACCTGGAGTCGTGGGACGCTCAGTTAGACCACGTGCGCGCAAAACGAAGAGCGATCGCCTTTGATCAACGCGGCCACGGCGAATCTGAACGAGCTCGAGATGGCGTTTACACCATTGAGGCGCTCGCCGAAGACCTCGATGCGGTTGTGAATGCGCTCAGTATCGAGCGCTTTTATTTGGTTGGCCATAGCATGTCCGGCGCCGTTCTTACCACGTATGCGAGCGCTCACCCGGAGAAAATCCTCGGGCTCGTTTACGCTGACGCTTTCGCTGACTGCCATGCGATTCCTCGCGAAACACTCGAGGCCATCATGAAGCGGGAGGCTGCTCCAAGCTTCGGAAAAAAGGAGATTCGAGAATCGTTTATGGAAATGCTCGCAGATTCGCGCCCGAGCACACGAGAACGAGTGTTAAATGCGGTGGAGAAACTCGATCCACCGGCTTTCGCAGCATTGCGCAAGGGCCTTTTCACGATCACTGATGCTCGGCCGTTGCTGGCACGCACTACCGCACCACGTCTCAGCATCGAGGCGGAGAACAATCCATTCCCGACCACCCTCATTTCTGCTATCGACCCGACGGCAACCAAGAAGGCTCTCCCAGAGGTTTCGCATTGGCTAATGATGGACAATCCGAACGCTTTCAACCGCGCCCTCGATCCGTTTATTGGTTTGCCGGGATCTGGTCTTTAGAGAGCGTTAAGAAAAGCCTTCGATTTTGCAAAATAACTCTATTAAGCAAATTATTAGGAACAGTGAAAAAGGACGACTGATTCTCGCCATAATTTGCCAATAGCTAATATTGTCGCTCATAATTATAAACCTGCTTCGCCAAAGATTTTGGCTGCTGATATTTAGCTTCGTACGAACTCGGGCTGGGATAACTGCGATCAAATAGTGCGCAGGAATAATTCGATCCAGTATCTCGAGCGTACAAAATGATCGTTTATTTTGGTCTCGCTTTTCGGCTTGAGATTCGCACAAACCAGTTAATTCTATTGGCGCGCACTTTGCTATTCCATTTGAAGTCGATTTCCAACGCTGGGTTATTCGAATAGCAAATTAAGGAGACATTATCGTGAGCGTAGCGATTAAATACCATGGTCTGGGTTTATCAAATCTGCGTCCCTCTACTCCAGAAACAAAACTAGAGGTTCAACATAGGTCGAGCGACAGAAACTCCTCGATCCCCTCCTTTGGTGTGGCGGATGGCTTCGACCGCTCCTCGCGTCCCTCGAGCATTCTGCTTGGAGGATGCGAGCCGGTCGCGAGCAGTGAAGTGAGCCAAGAGGCAAGCAACACAAGCAACACGACGACGAGTCTTCAGGAGCGCGACCCGAACAGCCTTTTCAAAGACGACTATATGCGCACCCTGATCGACAAGCATTTCAAAGGTGAAAATTCGAGTGCACTGCACCACGTTATGGGAAGGCTCAACAAGAGGCCGACAGGCGCTGAACTTGACTCGGCGCTGCAGGACTTGGCCAAAATTCGGGGTCGCCCGCTCGACGAGGTCAAGGCCGAGTATCAGAAGTACACCGAGCTGAGTGACGCCGCCGCAGCACGGGGATACAAATGCGAGGATCTGAACGAGAACTCCGTTGGCGAACATCGCGATTTCATGGGCTCGACCAACCAACTTCGCTATGGCCAAGTGGTGGGAGACGCCTACGGAATCGACCCAGTTTTTGGTGCGCTCCTTAATCCGACGGGCGGCCTTGTGGGACCTGGCAATATTGCGGTCGACTCCGGCGATACGGCGGTGAGCTACCATGGCATCGTCCACGATGCAGCAGGCTATCTCCTCAATGCACAAGGCGTAGGTCCGGGCTACGATTACCTAGGTCTGGAAGGCCGCGATACGACCAGCCCACTGTCTGGTCAGCGCGAAGGAATCCGCCACTGGGGAGAGTTGACGGGCGATAATGGAGTTGCCACAAATGCTGAGGCATTGGTGATGGAAGGGATCGTCGGTACTGCCGACGTGGTTAACGACATTAAACATGTGGCGAGCGATGTTGTGAACGGTGTCGGCGGCGGCGTGAGCGACGTTGTGAGCGGTGTCGGCGGCGGCGTGAGCGACGTTGTAAGCGGTGTCGGCGGCGGCGTGAGCGACGTTGTAAGCGGTGTCGCCGACAGCGTAGGCGGTGCGTGGGACAAAGTGATTCACCTTTTCTAGACCCACTGCCATCTACTTAATTTGGGCTCTTGCAAAACAATCGTGGATCTAGAGACAAAGCGCGATGGCAGCCCCGAGAAGACGCGCTGGGACAAGATCTGGAACAGGCCAAATAGTTTGCGATACATTAAAAGACCTCCTTTTTAGCTAAACTAGAAAGACGCAAGGAGAAAAACATGGCGGAGGTCTTTTTCATACCATTGGACGCTCCCGTAAGCACGGACGCCGCTCGTGCCGCAGGCCAGCAGCTCCTGCAGGCGCTTCTCGCTTCACGCCCTATCGAGCCCGGCGAATTCATCCCGCTTAAGGTCCATTTTGGAGAAAAGGGGAATCATACCTTCCTTCCTGCGTCCTGCTACGACGGCATTATCGATCTCTTGGAGTCAAAGGAAGCAACTTCGGCCTTTGTCGAAACCAACGCCCTCTATTCGGGGGCAAGAATGCGAGCTTCCGATCACATGGAGTTGGCACACTCGCACGGTTTCACTCGGCTACCGGTTCAGATCGCTGATGGCGAAGAAGGAGGCGATTACGAAGACATCGAAATCGCTGGCAAGCACTTCCGGCGATGCAAGATTGGCAAAGGTCTGGCGCGACAGGACAAGCTGGTTGTCATCAGTCACTTCAAAGGACATCGCCTGGCCGGATTTGGCGGCGCCCTGAAGCAACTCGCCATGGGGTTTGCCTCCCGCGGCGGAAAGCTCGAACAGCACGCCAACAGCAAACCGACTATTCGCAAACGACGTTGCACCGGTTGCGGCGCTTGCGTTCGGTATTGTCCAGTAACAGCGATACGCCTTGTCGACAAACGTTGCCGCATTGACGAAAAAACGTGTATTGGCTGCGCGGGATGCATGAGTGCCTGCCGCCAAGGAGCCATTTTCTTCAGTATTCTGCGAACGCTCTTTGCCATGCGACATTTCGGAGAACGACTCACCGAATATGCGGCAGCGGCTCAGCAAGGCAAACATTTCTATTACATCACCTTCATAATGAATATCACGCGAGGGTGTGACTGCGAAGGTAAGAAGATGGAGCCCTTCGTCCCCGATCTGGGTGCGCTAGCATCACTCGACCCGGTGGCCATCGACCAGGCAGCACTGGATCTGCTTGACCAGCGCGCGGGTAGCAAAGTCTTTCGCCGAGGGAGGGGCGCGCTCGCCTACGGGGAATCACTCGGAATGGGTTCCAGAGACTATCAGCTCACCACACTGGATCGATTACCGGCGAGCTCACTACGTACTGCCGCTGGCCGGTGATAAGGCACCACGAGCTAGACTCGATTGCTTTTAGCCGTGAGCTCAACAAAAAACTGGCACAAACCGCGAGAAAAGCTAATCGAGCATGTGCTTCGCCGTTGGAGTGAACTTCACCAATTCGTTAAGCCAATTTTTGCTCACTTTGCAGAAGAATTGCTCCGATCGATGCGCTCAACATGTTATTCTCCAGTTTTTACTCCTCCTATTCTCGAATTTTGGAGAATGCCACCATTCTAGCGATAAATATTCAAACAATAATTTAAGGAGAAATAAATTATGCGTCCTGCAGGTTTTCAATACCCTGGTTATGATAATTACTCGTCATCAAGTCATAGTCATTCGGTTAATGGATCTCCTGAGCAAAATCACATAACAGCGTTAAATACTGGAGAAATTAAGGCGCAACCCTCAATTGTTTCTTCAACGGGCAAGGGTTTCGAACGCAGTGCTTTTGAGAATAAAAGTCAACTTGACTGTAGAAGTCGCGCCGGCTCTAGCACTCATATCGATACAGCAAGCAAATCAAGCTCGAAAAAAAATTGATCACTCTTTGTAAGAGCCAGTATCGCCATCAGCGCTGAGCCGCGTTTCCAGGGCGTCAAGCCAAACTCTAATTAACAAAGAATATCCCGCTAAGCGACCAAATAGCTGTTGAGCGAGAGCTTGGTTATAAGTGTGGGAAGTAAGATTACGATCATCACACATAGCCAGAGCCAGCACAGTTTGACGATCGTCTAGTAATCCAAGTTCACGCGACGTTCTAGTAACTGCTTTGGGCGATGCGGAGCTAATCTTTTCTACTTGCAGAAGATAACGTTGCACGCATTTCCAACTGGCTTCTAAAGTGTATTCAAAACGTTGAATGGCAGCATCGCGCTCCACCGTGGTGGGATGAGCAATTCCGGTTAGTTCTTCAAATGTAGCCAACGCCTGGCGCGCCACTTCCAATCGTTGAATTAGACGCTCCATAAAACTCCTTCACGCTTTACCCGTTCGCAAAAAGACGAATCACATAGCGAGAGGTCAACTATATCCACCCGATAGGGAACGTGACTCTCTTCCATTTGCTCCCGCAAGTGCGGCAAGAGAAAAACCGGAAGTGGCTCTTGTGGTAGAATAGCCACATCTATATCACTCAATCGAGTGGCTTTTTTTTGGGCCCACGAACCAAATAGGAGCACCTGGGCATTACTAGAAGCATTGCGAAGAGCGCTGCAAACCATTTGTCTAACTTGCTCAAGCGCCCATTGCGCAATCACCGGATCAAGAGGCGGAACTTCTACTGGCTGGCGGAAACGGGAATCAGTCATGGAATTAATTGTGTTCATCATGAACAGCTAATCAAGCAAAAGCAATCAAACAAACTCTGGCAACCACCAGAAGCTTACCCGAGCCATCAGTCAGGCACTATATTTAGCAGGTGCGTAAAACCTTTACATCAGGGGGGAGCAAAGGAACCGAGAATCATCTAATTGCTGAGCATCGCCCCCCGGCAATTCGCCATCGCCTGGCCAGCAAACATCCAAGCCATTATTTAGAAGACGCCGTATTGGGTGCGGTCGACGGCTCGATTTCTACTTTTGCAACCGTGGCAGGCGCCATCGGAGGTGGATTTTCGGCCATGGTTGTTGCCGTACTTGGCCTAGCCAAGCTTCTCGCCGATGGATTCAGCATGGCGGTAAGCAATTATCAAAGCGTGAGCAGCCGACAAGGGCGTATTGAGCAAGTGCGCCGCGCGGAAGAAAACCATGTTGAGCGAATTCCTGAAGGAGAAAAGGAGGAAATCAGAACTTTGTTTGCAGACAAAGGTTTCCACGGCGAAGTGCTCGATCAAATTGTTGCTACCATCACTTCTAATCGCGAATTATGGATAGATACCATGGTGCGCGAGGAGCATGGACTAGAAACCGTGGTTCCCAACCCGCTGCGCGCCGCAATCGCTACGTTCGCAGCATTCATGGCAGTAGGATTCCTGCCGCTAGTTCCCTTTTTCATACCAACCATTTCTATCACCTTGCAGCTTTGGCTTTGCGCCGCACTCACCGCCGCTGCCTTTATGGGTATAGGAATAGTAAAAGGAAGAGTTATTGGGCGGCCACTAATATTCTCAGGAATAGGAACACTGCTAACCGGAGGGGGAGCCGCCGCTCTAGCCTATATTGTTGGGCGATTGCTACGCCAAGCGTTTGGGGCTGGTTAGCAGGGGCTTTCGAATTGCGATTTGAACGAACGGCGATTTCTATTGTCGTTGCATTTATTTACATATTTCTAACCATGAGCTATTTTTTTCTAGTTTATAACTATATGGAGCCTTTTCGTTTACGGGATGACGTTGCAATGGCTTAGAGTTCCAATTGTCATATATATATTCTTTGCCATTGCTGAGCCGTTCGAAAACAACAGGCCGCGTATCAGTCAAAAAGCCAGAAGGATAGACTAGTCTTACGTTTAATATAGCTAAATTAGACAGATTATTCCAATCAACCAAATTGCTATTAAGATTTGATCTCACGCCTAAAGAAGTCAGCGTTTCTTGAACGCCTTTCATTGAGAAACTATCCTTTGCTGCATTATAACCACGCTTTTCAGCAGCCAAGCAAGCTTTATGATAATCAACCTCCGCCACTGTTGCGATGCAGCTCGAATACCCTCCTGCATCAACAAAAAATGGTTTGACAACTCGGAATCGGCACCCTGCGGTCCGTCCTTTGTCTACAAATGAGTTAGATTCGGTTCGAGGGAGTGTACTCGACGATGATTCGGGTTGTAGACGCAATGCGCGAGTTGACGCTTTTGATACAGAGTATTTACTAGGGGATGACTTTAGATACGATGATGCACAAAGCAAGGCTCTCGAGTCTTGTCTTTGCTCTACTTGGGAGCTTAGATGACTAGGCGAATTGGATATCTCTTTACCTCGACTTGATTCGTTACGTGGCCTACTTGCTGAAAATCTGGCTGTCGCAAAGTACCCGCTTGCGCTCGATATGCGATTGCGATATTTTTCCATTGGCTTTTCTCCTCTTGCAAAATAGATTCTGTATATCGTAGTAGCCATAAGAAAGTTGCGAAAATTTGCTGCCGCCGCCTTAGCTTATATTGTCGGGAGATTGCTACGCCGGGCATTTGGGGCTGGTTAGCCCAGACCATTACTTCTCCGAAGCCAGAAAATCATATAGGGACTAGTACTCTCATCAAGAGAAGAATAAGAATAGTCTCCAACACTTCGCTCTATTTTGAATCCAGCCTTTGCGCACATTTCCTCGAATTCTGGTTTCGAAACCAATCGAAATTTAACTGGCAATTCGCGTTTTTCAACAAGTTTGCCAAATTGGTCAAATACACTATATAATTGGACACCAGAAACCATTCCGCTATCCGGCTGGTAGACGTTGGCGCAAGAAATTTGAAGAACGTAGTCATTTGAAAGAGAAAAATTACCTAGAATACGTGTTTCTCCATCAGCAGCTTGTTTACGGAGAACTGGATTTTGCAGAGTAATTAAAAAAATACCTTTTGGCTCCAAATGTTCCCGAATACGCAACAAAGCAGCGAGTTGTTTTTCTTTATCGGCAATTTCAGCAAATGAATGAAATGGAAGAATAATAGTATTAAATTGTCGATTTAATGCCAGTTCAGAAACATCCATTGCTACTGTTTCCACAGCAATATTTTTTATCGACGTTTTGCAAAGTAATTTATCAAGCATTTTGCTCGAATAATCGACACACAACAAGCGTCTTCCTGCTTCCAGCAAAGGGATAGATACTCTGCCAGTTCCACTCATAAGTTCGAGAATCTCGCCATCACAATTCTCGGTTTCTCGCAAAAAAAACGGAATATCAAAATCAACCGAAACATATGCATCATATAAGTCGGCGATTGAATCGAAATCTATTGATTTTTTAACCATTTTTACGTCACCCAATTTTGAAAATTTCCACTACGGTCGTAAAATGAAATTTCAAAATTAAGAACTTTTTCAAAGATCAGGTCAAGCAGTCTTTGTCGCCGAGTCCTATCTGGGTATTCAGGGATCGGAGTGCCTCCCCGACAAACACTGAGAATGGTCCGACAAGACCTCTATAATCCGGCAATCCGACACCTGGTTGCCGGCACACTGGTTTATCATCCGCTTGAGTTCCTCCCTCATGCTCTCAAGGCGTCTAATTTTCGACTCCACTTCCCGCAGGTGATTGCGTGCAATCTGGTCAACCTCCTCGCAGGAGTGGGAGGGGTCGTCGCTCAGGGCAAGAATCTCCCGGATCTTATCCAGGGAGAATCCCAGTTCGCGGCTATGCCGGATGAAGCCCAGTCGATTGAGATGATCCCGACCATAGACACGCTGATTGCCCGCGCTTCTCACGGGTTCCGGCAACAGGCCTATTTGTTCGTAGTAGCGGATAGTTTGCACCTTGCAATTGCCCGCTTTCGCCATCTGACCGATCGAGTAGTGCGGAACCATGACAATTCTCTCTTGAAGCTACAGTCGCTGTAGATACTAAGATGTCATCTGAGCGTAGCTGAACCACCCAGGAGAAGAGATCGAGATGGCGAGCTGTGACTGCGGCAACAACCTGAAGTTTAATGGCATTTCCCAACAGTACAAGCGGGTATTGTGGACGGTGATTGCCATTAACGTGGCAATGTTCATCGTCGAGATGGGTGCCAGCGTCGCATCCGGTTCGATGGCGCTGCGGGCGGACGCGCTGGATTTCCTGGGTGACAGCCTAACCTACAGCATCACCCTACTAGCCATCGGCCACTCCATACAGTGGCGCGCTTCGGCGGCGATCTTCAAGGCGATCACCCTCATGGTCATGGGACTCTGGGTAATGGGCTCCACCTTGCACCGAGTGTTCGTGCTCGGCGTACCAAACGAGCTCATCATGGGCACGGTGGCGTCGGCCGCTCTGGGCGCTAATACCATCAGCGCCCTGCTGCTGCTAAAATTCCGCAATGGCGATTCGAATGTACGCTCGGTCTGGCTTTGCAGTCGCAATGACGCCATAGGCAATCTGGCGGTGTTGATCGCTGCCGGATTCGTCCACCAGACCCAAACCCAGTGGCCGGACCTGGTGGTCGCCTTTCTGATGGCCGCCCTGTTTCTGCACTCCGCTTCGCTGATCATCCGGCAGGCTTTGGCGGAGCTACGTTCCGCCCGGGAGAACGCGATAGCGGTATCCGCCTGCAAGCTCAACCAGGGCGATCATCGAACCGGCGATCGCTAAGACGGTTTTGCCGTTCCAAAAACAGCTTCATGGAACATGCTCCCGCCTCCTGATCCTCTCACTGGGCGCTACAGCTTATGTCGTATAAGCGCAGGATCTGTGGCAGCTCGATGCTCGATTTTCTGACAAAAGCATCGCCCGCAACTTGTAACCACTCCTAATCCTTCTGGGATGGCGCGTCCAGTTACAAACAAAATCTCATTTAGCAATAACACTTACTTGCTGAGAATTGTTTAATAAGTGTTGGAAAGGGGGCAGTGTGATTAGGAAATTATTAATGCGCATGGCAAGTTTGGGACCGGATAACGGTAAGCATGTTACGCAAGCAAATCAGCTTTCTAATCCCGATGATTCAGAGAATAGGTGCGGTAAATTAACCCATCCCGACACCCGATTGCACGTTTTTGGTCTCTTTGCTTTGACACTTGCGGCAGGTTTTCTGGCCGAGCTCGGTGTTATGTTATTTTTTTTCCCCAATGAGCCTAACAAGTTACGCATGGCTTTGCTAGATAGCCTAACTTTAGTAACAATTTTGGTGCCTTTTTTATATTTCTTGGCATTTCGCCCTATTCTGCGAGAAGTAGAAACCAGAAGACTAGCCGAGAACAATGCTAGAAAAGCATGTCTGGCGGCCCACCATGCCAATAAGGCTAAGGATATATTTTTAGCCACCGTCTCTCACGAACTACGCACACCCTTGTCTTCTATACTGCTGCGAACCGAGCACCTCTTACGTACTAATGTAGATTGCGGGGCATGCAGGAAGGCCATACAATCTATTGCTAGCAACGCTCGTATTCAGGCGCACCTCGTTGACGACCTTCTTGATATTTCCCGAATGAGAACAGGTAAATTGCGTCTGGAAAAAAAGAGCGTAAGCCTTCATTCAATAATCCATTCCGCTATTGATTCCATTTCGCCTGCCAGCAAGGAAAAGAAAATCAGCGTCAATGTAAACTTAGATCCAACCATTCCTTTCCTTCTGGTTGACCCCCAGCGGGCGCAGCAGATTATTTGGAATTTGCTTTCCAATGCTTTGAAATTCACTCACCATGGTGGCCACATAGACATCAGCACTCTAAGGAGAGAAAACTGGGTCGATATGCGCATAAGCGACAATGGGGCTGGTATTTCTCCCGAATTCGTGCCCCGCGTTTTTGATTTGTTTACGCAAGCAGACAATGCGACCGATCGAACCAAAGGCCTTGGTTTGGGTTTAGCGCTGGTTCGACAGCTCACCGAACTTCACTCTGGAAAAGTTGTAGCCGAAAGCCTTGGCAAGGGAAAGGGGTCGGTTTTTACCGTTTCCTTTCCGCTGCCGAGCCCCGCATAGATATTGAATATGGGAAACCCGATTTCCCTGCCCTGTTTTGTAGGTAGCCATGCAACCTGGCAAGCGCTACGTTAGTTGCCAACAAACCTAAAAGCAAACTAGGGAGGGGAAATGAACCAACGGCGATGGATCGCACTGCTGGCAATAGCATTATTGCTCGGTGCTTGCGGTAAGGATTCGGCAAAGGACGCGAACGGCGGCACCAGCGACGTCGACAATAACGTCAGCGAGGATGTCAACTCCAGTGACGAAAGTCGCGATGACCGAAGTAACAATGCATCCGTACAACCAGTTCCTGATGGCAGTATTCAGAGTTCCGAACTTACGGTGATGACGTGGAATCTCTATATCGGCACTGATCTGGCGCCAATTCTTGACGCCTTGGCTAATAACCCCAGCGACGTTCCCGCCCTGGTTACTCAAGCTCTAAACAACATCGCCGCGACAGATTTTCCCCAACGCGCCGACCGCATTGCCCAGGAAATTGAAAATACCAAGCCTCAGGTTATCGGGCTACAAGAGGCATCTCTTATATGTCTGCTTCCCGGAGACAGATGTCTTGATTACTTGCAAATTCTGCAGTCGAAACTTGTGGAACGAAATCTTGCCTACGACGTTGCCGCAGTCTTTCGCACCCAACCAGTAGCACTGCCAACCAGCGTACCAGGTGTCCTGGCTAGCCTAGTCGACCGAAACGTAATACTGGTTAAAAAAGAGCAGGGCTTATCGTTTACTAATCCGCTTTCCGGCTCATTTGCTACCAAGTTGGAAATTCGTCTTCCCGATAATTCAAGCGTTTCTGTCGACCGAGGATGGGCTTCAGTCGACCTGAGCGTTGGCAATGAAACTGGCCGCTTGGTAAATACTCATCTCGAAGCAAGTGACATTCCACTTTTAGCCAATATTCAGGTTGCCCAGGCAACGGAATTGGTGTTCACCTTTGCCAGGCAGCCTTTACCAATAATTCTGGTAGGCGACTTCAATTCGCCCGCCAACCAGAGCGGGACCCCAACCTACGGATTACTAACTTTTGCCGGCTACACCGACGGCTGGCTTTTGGATACACCGCATGAACCGGGATTTACCTGCTGCCAATCAGCAGATCTACTCAACGAGGAGTCGAGCCTTGCGCAACGCATCGATTTTATTTTCTTAAAAAATTTCGACCTGCTTCGCTCCAAGCTGGTTTCGGTTAAAGCACAGCTTGTTGGCGCCAACCAAGACAGTAAAACGGCTTCCGGCCTTTGGCCTTCCAATCACGCGGGAGTGGTACAAACGTTACAATTCGCTTCCGATCTTCCCGAAGGTCCCGCTAACCCTCCATAATAACCGATAACCTGCAACAGGGGCTAGCGACTTACGAACGAGCAAGTCCTGCGAATCTCCGGTCCCCCTTTAAAAAAAGGGGGATTATTTATCGCAAGAATTCCTCTTTGAATAAGTCACGAACAAGTTCAAGCCGCCGGCCGCTTTTGATCTACCCGCTCAATAAAATCGGAAACCAGTGCGCGCTGCTTGCTTTCATCCAAGGAGATTTCCACCAGCTTTTGCGCCGCCTGAAGCGCTAAATCTACAGCATATTGGCGAATTTCTCCCAGGGCTTTGGCCTTTTCTTCTTCAATCTGCCGCCGAGCATTTTGCAGAATCTCTTCCGCTTCCTTCTTATTCTTAGTCAAAAGCTCTTGGCGAATTTTCTCTACATCGGCAAGGCTTTTTTTGGTCAGCTCGGCAGTTTCTTGCCGTACTTTCAGCATTGCTTGTTTTTGCTCTTCCAAAACCCGTTCGGCTTCTTGCCTTTCTGCCTTAGCGGTATCAAGCGAGTCTTGAATTCGCTTTTCACGATCTTTTACCGACTGAAGAATAGGCCCCCAAGCTTTCCAGCGAAGCACCAAAAATGCGACTAGAAACGTGACCAAGGTCCAAAAAGTGAGCCCTGGATTTACCTTCATAAGATTGGCGCCTAAGACCGCGAAATCAATTGGCAACCCCATTCACGTCTCCTTTGTGTTTTCACTAGGGCATGTCGTTGCTTTTTACCCGACAGGCCCAGTCCATGCTAGGCAATTGCAATTTTTCTACTATTTAGTAGCAAGAATCATGCAAAGCACTGCTGCGAACAACGCCACACCCTCCACCAGAGCTGCAGCAATGATCATGGTGGTACGAATATCTCCCACTGCGGATGGTTGGCGAGCCGTTCCTTCTGCTGCAGAGGCGCCAATTTTACCAATGCCCACGCCTGCTCCTAAAACTACTAGTCCGGCTCCTATTCCCGCTCCCAAATATCCCAATCCTAAATCCGTCATTTTTTTCTCCATGCAGTGAGTTGTCTACCATCAATGGTGTGTTTCGCCTTCCGCCCCATGGCTTCCCATGCCCACGCTAAGACCAATAAATAGCGAGGACAACATGGTAAACACATAGGCTTGTACCAATGCCACAAATATTTCTAAAAGGTAAATACCAAAGGCAAAGAGCACCGAAGCGGGAGCAATTGCCAGCGACTGGAGAATAAAGATTAAACCTAATAGATAAAAAATAACTATATGCCCAGCAATTTCATTAGCAAAAAGACGAATAGTTAGCGCAAAAGGTTTGGTGAACAGCCCTAAAAACTCTACCGGAATCATTATGGGCCATAACGCTGGATGCACTCCTCCAGTCAAATGTTTTATGTAACCGCCCAGTCCTACACTACGAATTCCTGCTATCTGCGTTAGAACAAAAGTAACTAGCGCCAAACCAACAGTTACTCCTAAATTGGAAGTAGCGGCTGATCCATAAGGAATTAACCCAGTGAGGTTCATTGCCAATATAAAGAAGAAACAGCTTAACAAGTAGGGGGTGTACTTGTCGGCACTTTTCCCTGGAATCGTTTGCCGAACAATATCGTCACGCACCAGCAAAACTAGCGCTTCCAATGCATTACCAAGCCCCTTGGGCACTAATTGACCTTTCTTTGGCTTACCCATCCAAAAAAGAATGATCAGACCAGCAGCGGAAATCCACATCCAAAATACATGCTTGGTAGGAGTTATATCGAGTTCTCGGCCTGCCACCGAAATAACCCCGTTCCATCCCAATAGTCGGCATTCCAAATTTTTGAAATTAAATTGCAAAGACTTTTCGCTAAAGGGGCTATCAAAAGAAACCGTGTACGAGTCGGTTACATGGTGAAAAATAGTTTCGCTAACATTCGGCTGCTCTGCCGCATGAGCCGACCTATGCTGAGAGGCAGCTAGAATTTGGGAACAACTTGCTTGGGTAGAGCCATGTTCCGCCGATTCTGCCCATGCTTGGGCACCGCCCAGAATCACTACCAAATGCATTACCAAGAAAGCTAATTTCACGCGTCACCGCCTGCAACTGGAGAAGAACGCCTCAGTATCGATGTAATTTCAATAGATTGGTGAGCTATATACAAGACAAAAAATGCTACGCAAAAAGCTAGTGGATGCGCATTCAAGCGTAATGAAACTATCAATCCCACTGCTACCAAAATTATGCGTAGCAGTACTCCTACTATTAAAGCCATGGTTAGGATTTTGAAACTACGTTCTAGAGCTATGCTTAGAAGGGAAAAGGCAATACCCGAGGAAATTGCCGCAGCAAGCACTCCTATCCATACACCCGTTCGCAAAGATTCCATTACTGCCAGCGGCGCTAAGCAAGCCAAAAAGGTGGTTACTAAAAGCAGCTTTACACCTTTTCTCCCCAACAGCTTTTTCTTTTCCTTAGCCATCTTGCCTTCAAAGTGCAATTACGAACGACTCGCTCGGGCAACTGCTCTAAAAAAAACCGCCATTCCAAAACCAATTCCCAATAACGACCCCGCCAAGAGCAACCACGGGGTTGTTCCCCATTTCTTGTCTAGCCACCAGCCCAACACTGCACCTAGCCCCACTATCGCCATCATCTGATAAGCGCCATCCAAGATGGGAGCTGCTTTTCGATATGCGGAGGCAACACGCGAGATCTGCTGATTTTTCTTTTCCACCTGCCCTTACTTTTCCCTACTCGCAAAGAGTTTAACTATCGCTTCATAGCACGCAGCCATTTTTAGATGCAACGGAGTTTCACTTAGTGGCCACCGATATAGCAATGGCACCGCACAGGCGTGATTGAGAACAGACACCCGAAAACCCTGCTTCTTTCAGCAATTTTTCCAGTTCAGAGCGACCAAAAAAATTTCGTGCCGAATCAGCAAGATAGCCATACGCTAGCGAATTATTGGCGAGCAGCGATCCTAAAAATTTCACTGCTACTTTCAAATACAGGTAATAACCACCCCGTATCCACTGGTTTTCCGGTTGGGAGGTTTCTAACACCACCAACCGACCACCCGGTCGCAAAACCCGCACCATCTCCGCTAGATGGCGTAAAGAAGCTTGGTTACGAAAAGTTAAATTTCGAAAGCCGAAGGAGATACCCAGGCAATCAAAATAGCCGTCTGCAAAGGGTAGTTGGGCAGCATCTGCTTGCGTCCATTGCACTGCCAACTTCTGGCGAGCCCCTTTGCAAGCAGCAATATCAAGCATTGCTTGGCTGTAATCTGCCCCAATAATTTCACAGGCTCCCCCGGTTTGTTTTGCAAGAAGCAAAGACAAATCCCCGGTACCGCAGCACAGATCAAGTATTTTTTTCGGAGATCCCCACGAAAATGGAGCCAAACACTCTTCGGCAGCCTTGCGTCGCCAGCCTTTGTCTAGCCCTCCAGTAATAATCAAGTTCATCCAGTCGTATTGCCCAGGAACCTGGGCAAAGACTTGGTGGATAGAAGGAAACTTCTCTTGGGGTCGCTTGTTCCGACCAGAAATCATGCCGACTGAGCGTCTTTCTCCATTATTACCAATGGCGCTTCCTTCTTTTGTATTACTTCCTCGTTAATCACTACTTCTCGTGCGGTCTTCCGACTCGGAATGTCATACATCACATCAAGCATGGCTGACTCAAGAATAGCTCGTAAGCCCCGCGCCCCAGTCTTTCGACGCACCGCCTCGGCTGCCACTGCCTGCAACGCATTATCGGTAAACTTAAGATTCACCCCGTCCAGCTCCAAGAGCCTTTTGTATTGCTTCACCAACGCATTTTTGGGTTCTGTAAGAATGCTGATGAGCGCCTTCTCATCAAGTTCTTCTAAGGTAGCTAGTACCGGCAATCGACCAATGAACTCCGGAATCATTCCGAATTTCAACAAGTCTTGCGGCTGCACGTCTTTCAGGATCTCGGTTAAACCCACCTCTTTTTTGCTGCGAACTTCTGCACCGAAACCCAAGTGTTTACCACCAGTTCTCCGCTCAATGATTTGCTCAATGCCGTGAAATGCGCCACCGCAAATGAACAAAATATTGGTGGTGTCTACCTGAAGAAATTCCTGTTGGGGATGTTTCCGGCCCCCTTTGGGCGGAACGTTAGCCACCGTTCCCTCAATGATTTTAAGAAGGGCTTGCTGCACCCCTTCTCCGGAAACATCACGGGTAATGGAAGGATTCTCGCTTTTCCGCGCAATTTTATCAATTTCGTCGATATAGACAATGCCCCGTTGAGCTCGTTCTATATCGTGATCGGCTGCCTGAAGCAGATTAACGATAATGTTTTCAACATCCTCACCCACATACCCTGCTTCAGTAAGACAGGTGGCGTCAGAAATGGTGAAAGGCACATTTAACAGCCGGGCCAGGGTTTGCGCTAAAAGCGTTTTGCCGCTTCCGGTGGGTCCTAGCAAAAGAATGTTCGACTTTTGTAACTCTACATCGTCTAGCGAAACTTTGGATTCAATGCGTTTATAGTGATTGTGCACCGCAACCGCCAAAATCTTTTTTGCCCTTTCCTGTCCTACTACATATTCGTCGAGTACCGCCTTAATTTCTGATGGTCGGGGCACGCGCAGGCGTGTATCTTTTTGCTCTTCGCGATCGATTTCTTCGGCAATTATGTCGTTGCACAAACCGATACACTCATCGCAGATGTACACCGTCGGTCCAGCAATGAGCTTCTTCACCTCCTTCTGAGATTTGCCACAGAAAGAACAGCATAGGGTATGTGCATCACGTTTTTCCAAGATCGTTGCTCCTCATTTCAAAGTCTGCCAAAGATAAACAACCGTGGCCCTTCGAGTCCATTCATTCTCAACGACATCAGGCGACAACGGTCTCGGCAGGCTTTCTTGAGACCAGTCACTTTACAATATGCGTACCCATTCGATGGGATGCAGCATGCGTATCTAAAAATCTGTAACAAGCTTGTTTGTCAATCTGTATTCCATTCTCTTGCTATATTTCATTCTCTGGCCCTTTTTAACAGAGTTGCGCGTGCACTACGACAAAATCCAAAGTTTAATACTGCAAGCACTAGAACAAACCCTAGATAAAAAACGTCCAGCCGATGGCGTTTTGGATAAAACTTTTCGAAAAAATCGCGACCTTTCCTCTGCCGAAAGAGCGGCGGTGGCTCGTTTTTTTCTAGGGACTATCTGCCAACGCGCCCGTCTCGATTATTTATTGCGTGCCATGCCGGTTAGCACCAAGGTGCAAAACGATGTTCATCGCGCGCGACTAGCTCTTTATCTTTTGTCTGAAAAGCAAACTTCTCTGGAAGAAACCGCACGGATTTCTGGCATTGATCCCCGCCCCCTGCAAGTTTTGCTGGGCGCTCCTTTGTGGCCATCGCCCGATAACCCCATTCAGTTACTGGCCGCACAAAGATCGCTCCCTGATTGGCTAGCGCAGCGCTGGGTTGAACAGTTTGGTTACCAACAATCCGACTCTCTAGCTCAGTCAGTGAACAAACCAGGACCTCTCACCATACGTGTCAATGCCTTGAAATGTAACCGCGATCAGGCTTTGGCACAATTGCAAGAAGAAGGAATTGTTGCCCAAAAAACGGTTTTTTCTCCACTTGGCCTACATCTACTAGGCCGCCCGAATATTTTCGGGTCCCAAGCATGGAGACAGGGGCTGTTTGAAGTCCAAGACGAAGGAAGCCAATTGATCGCCTTGCTCACTTCCCCAAAGCCTCAAGAAAAGTGCGTTGATTTTTGTGCGGGTTCAGGAGGCAAAACGCTCGCTTTGGCCTCACAAATGAATAATCGCGGAGAAATTTGGGCACTGGATGTTGATGGGTCACGCTTAGCTAATCTCCCCCCTCGGCTTACCCGCTCGGGAGTCTCTTGCGTGCGCTATCAGTTGTTACCCCCATCTGTTCCTTTGCCAGAGGGGCTCAAAAAAGCCGATCGCGTATTGGTAGACGCCCCTTGCTCTTCGGTAGGCACTCTCCGTCGCAGTCCTGACCTGCGCTGGCGGCTGCAACCCCAAGATTTTTCCTATTTTCCTTCTCTTCAACTAGAAATCTTGCTTAAAGCCAGCCAATGCGTTCGCCCTGAAGGCTTACTGGTTTACGCCACTTGCTCCTTCGATTTAGCCGAAAATGAACAAGTCGCCTCGAAATTTGAAGAGCAATGCCCATGGTTTTCCCGGGTAAATCTCAGTGATCTTTTGGTCCCCGAGCTGGCCCAAAGGTTCACTGCTCACCGTTCACCGTCGGCAATGCATTTATTTCCTCATCTACACAACACTGATGGCTTTTTTGCCTGCGCCTGGCGTTTTTATCCATCAAGGGAGCAGAAAATGTAGGTTTTGCGATTGCCTCACAGCAGAGTCTAAATTTGCCAGGCCCCCTCCTGTGGTTATGTTTGCTTCTGCCGATTGTTCTTGTTGTTTCTACCGAAGGAGATATTGGAAAGGCTTATCCATGGGAAACTATCTGAAGACTGTGGTTTTGATGGCTGGCTTGACCGCCCTATTTCTGGCGGTCGGTCAACGTTTTGGTGGCCCTCAAGGCCTTATTTTAGCGGGCATGTTCGCAGTGATACTCAATTTTGGAACCTATTGGTTCAGTGATCGTATTGCTTTAGCCATGAACGGAGCGCAGCCAATTGAACCTCATCAATTGCCTTGGCTACATGAAATGGTTAGCTCGCTAGCGCGAAAGGCCAGCATGCCCATGCCCAGGCTGTATTTGATGAGAACACCTATGCCCAACGCTTTTGCTACTGGCCGAAGCCCTAGTCACTCAGCGGTTGCGGTTACCGAGGGGATTTTGCAAATCCTCGACCGGAATGAACTAAGGGGGGTCATTGCTCACGAGCTAGCCCATATTAAAAACCGCGATACTCTTATTAGCACTATTGCGGCAACTATGGCAGGAATCATAACCCACGCAGTTCAAATGGTGTTCTGGTTCGGCGCTGGAAGTAGAGATGATGAAGATCGTGGCTCAGCTTTAGGAGGAATTGCTTTACTAATAGTGGCTCCTATTGCGGCAATGCTTCTGCAAATGGCAATTAGTCGCTCACGCGAGTTCGGAGCCGATGCAGTCGGTGCGCAGATTAGCTCTGACCCCGATGCTTTGGCCAATGCGTTAGAGAAACTGGAACAAGGCGCGCGAGCCATTCCCTACGAACACTCCCCGGCTACTGCGTCGCTGTTTATTGTTAATCCACTCCGGGCCGGTTCAATTGTCTCCTTGTTTTCCACCCATCCGCCCACTGCGGAAAGAATACAAAGACTACGTTCAATGGGTAGACGTACCTCTTCTAGTCGCAGCTGGGCGTTTTAAGAGACATTAAAAATGTATACAAGCCGAGACGGTTTATGGTTCGATTAGCCTGCTGGTCAGTGATTTTGATTCTGGGCTGCACTGACGGCAAAAAGAGTCCGGTTTCTCCAAAAAAGAATTCTCTATTCACTCCTGGCAGGCTAGCAGTCCATACCCGCAAAGGAGCCATTATTCCCCTTTCCGTAGAAATAGCTGCCAGCGAACCGGCCCGCACACAGGGAATGATGTTTCGAAAACATTTAGAGGAAAATGCAGGAATGCTGTTTGTGTTTCCTGATATGGCGGAACGCCATTTTTGGATGAAAAATACTTATATTTCTTTAGACATGTTATTCATTGATGATCAGGGACGAATTCTTGGAGTGGTAGAAAGTGCTAGACCCGGAACTACTACTACGCAAACGATCGGACAGAAATCCAAATACGTTTTAGAAGTAAATGGGGGTTGGACCACTCGCCATGGTGTCCAATCAGGGGACGTGGTTGTTTTCAACGTCAGCATCGCAAATGTTTTTTAGGAGCTTTTTTGTTATGGTCACCGTTAAACTAGAAATCACTAAGAGCGCTCCAAGCGCAGATATAGAAAACCTGTATCGCGAGGCTGGCTGGTGGGATCAGGAAAAAGAAGCTCCCGAAACGCTAATTCCCAGAATCATACAGGGCAGCTTTTGCTTTGCCGTAGCCAAGCATCAAGAAAAAATTGTGGGCATGGCACGAGCACTTTCTGACGGTGTGTCTGACGCCTACATTCATGACGTCACTGTCCTGAAAGCTTACCGATCGCAAAAAATCGGACGAAGGTTGGTGAAATTGGTTATTGAAGAGTGTCAGAAATCAAACATTGGCTGGATTGGCTTGGTTGCCAAGCCAGGTACTCTGCCTTTTTACCAAGCCATTGGTTTTCAATTACTAGAGGGGTTTCAATTAGCATTATTGGAGTCTTCCCTTTCCTAATAACTTTTACATTCTACATTTACAGCATTGACGAGAATTTTATGAACCCCGCTATGCTAACCAATCAATTTGTTGCCGCTAACAACGAAAACCGAGCAAGTGCAGAGATTCGCTTTCTCGGTTTTCCTATGCAAAAAGTTCGCAAGGAAGATCGTCCAGCTATAGAGTCAACTTTAATGCAATGGCCACAGCCTCTCTCTGGGTACCAATTCTCTACGCTAATTTCTTGGGGAGACACTTTTCAATATCAGTGGCGCAAAGAGGACGACAATCTCATTATTTCTTTGAACCTTCCCGGCGAGAAGCAACGCTGCCTACTGCAACCCATAGGCCCCTTTTCTTCACCATTACCGTCGAAGATTCTCTACCAGGCCAGGCAGCTTAGCGAGCCTTTAAAGCTGCTGGGAGTTAGTCAATCTTTCTTGGAACAGCACTCTAAATTTGCGGCTCATTTTAATGTTGAAGAAAACCGTGATGGCGCTAATTATCGGTATTTAGCAACGAACTTGGCTACTCTGGGTGGAAAAAAATATTCAAAAAAAAGAAACCACATCTCTCAGGCGCAACGTCAATATCAGTGGACAGTGGAACCTTTGGGGCCACGGCATGAAAGGGACTGCCTTCAAATAGCTCAAGAACTTACTCTCCAGCCTCAGCCCGGCCAAGCCAAAGACACCTTGGAACAAGAAACCAAGGCATTAAAAAATGCATTGCGTTATTTTAGTTCTCTTCGACTTCAAGGGATTTTAATTCGAGTCGATGAAAGACCCTGCGCATTTGCGATTTTTGATCGCATGAATTCTACCACTGCGGTTGTCTTGTTTGAAAAAGCATTACGAGATTTTCATGGCATGCATCAAATAGTAAATCAAGAAACCGCAAAAATTCTTCATAATCAGGGATACCTTTGGATTAATCGGGAGGAAGACTTAGGAAATCCCGGATTGCGGAAGGCTAAACTTTCCTATTTCCCTGACCACTTGGATATGTCTTATATACTCACCTTTCAGAAATGACCTATAAACCATTCCGTAAGCGTTTGCGCATTTCCACATGAGGTACACCTACTTCTTCAAAAACCTGCCCGGCCGCTTCATAACCCGCTCCCAAATAAAAGCCACGAGTAAATAACTGCGCATGCAAAAGGAGCCCATCCAACTGGCGTCGCTTAGCCTCGGCCTCCAAATCGTTTAGTAACATAGAACCAACCCCCTTGGTACGCCAGGAAGCTAATACTGCCATGCGACCAATTCTTCCCCAGTTCCCGGCTTCCCCCCTGGGAGGAACGCCCAATTGAATTAGCCTTCCGGTTCCTATTGCATGACCGCCTTCATACGCCAATAAATGAAAAGCGTTGCTATCATCTTCATCCCTTTCCAGACTTTCCGGCACTCGCTGCTCTTCAATGAAAACAATTTCCCGAATAGCCAGCGCCGATGAAAGTTCTCCTTCGTTGCTCACTTGCACCACTTTGATTTTTGAATTGGAGAGAGTCATGAACTAAGCGTAGCATTCCTTAGCCTACACTCAAAAGAAAATGAAAATATGAAAACCGACAGCATCAACCCCCCTTTGCAGTTTTCTACCCGAACTTTTTGGAGCAACCAGTCCAACCCTCTTTCCCTGGCGATTGCCAATCGTAAGTCGCTACCTAGTACTCTTATTGACCTAACCGAGTCTAATCCTACCAAGGCACTTGTCTCCACTCACGATCCTTGCATTTTTGCTCCTCCACAAATGAGCGCTTACCAACCTCATCCCTTAGGATTAGATTCTGCGCGAGAAGCTATAGCTAACTACTATAAAGAGCGAAATTTGCTTGCGCCGGTGGAACGCATTCTCATAACCGCCTCTACTAGCGAAGCTTATTCTTTTCTTTTTAAGCTACTAACCAATCCGGGAGAAGAAATTCTTGTTCCTGCGCCAAGCTATCCTCTATTGGAGTGGTTAGCGAAGCTAGAATTAGTTCGTTTAGTAACCTACCCCTTGCTTTATGATGGAGAATGGCATTTTGCTCAGGACTTGTTAGAACGAAGTATTAGCCCACGAACTCGCGCTATTGTGGCAGTACACCCCAACCATCCTACTGGCTCCTATATTAAACTGAACGAATTATCTTATTTAACTAACTTGTGTCAGAAGTACGGGATTGCGTTGATTTGTGACGAAGTATTCGCTGACTATTCTCTTTCTTCCGAACTTTCGCATAGTCCGCGAGCACGTAGCGCATTACAACAAACCGAAATCCTTTCCTTTTCTTTAAGCGGCCTTTCCAAGGTTGCACTACTCCCCCAATGGAAGATTGCCTGGATGGTAGTCACTGGCCCCCAAAACCTGGTGGAAAAATCCATGCAAAAATTGGAAATGATTTCCGACACTTTTCTCTCTGCCAACACCCCTGCTCAGCTTGCTTTAAAAGCGATTTTGGGGCAGTACCAAAGTATTCAAGCTCCCTTAATTAATCGCCTTCAGCACAACCTCCATATACTTCACCGACTACATAAGCCCACCAGTGCATGGCAACCACTACGTGTCGAGGGAGGGTGGAATGCCATCATCAGGCTCCCACGGATTCTTTCCGAGTTAGAATGGTGTCTAAAATTCTTGGACTATGACGATGTGCTGGTTTACCCCGGTTTTTATTTTGATTTTCTTCAAGAGGGGTTTATTGTTTTAAGCTTATTAGTCGAATCTAGCCTGTTCCAAGAAGCAGTAAGGCGTATCGATCAAAGGATTGAACAAATAAATGGTTGAAGCTCTCTCAGAACTGAAGGGGATTGAAGACAAGGCGGGTTGTTTCTGGTGGGTTTCTGACGATTTCTGATCGACGTTTGACAGCAAGCCACTCCATCTCTATAAAAGCGCTCATTAAGATACCTAATGGGGATACAAAGGAGATACGGAAGATGACGCAGAACATAGATCCCAAGCTTTACGACAAACGCACCTATGAGCGCATGATCAGCAGAGGTCTTTTAACCAAGCAAGAATACGATCTTTATCTCCAGTCGCTGCCTGACCTGGCTCTGACCCTAAATGAAGAGGATGAAGATGAAGACGACGAGGAATCAGACGTAGACGAGGAATCAGACGAAGAGGAATCAAACGTAGACGAGGAAGACAATAAAGAGGACGGCGAAAAAGAAATTGCTTAACTCATCACATTTACGCTGTCCCGCCCGTGTCGGGAGGGAAAGGCTCCAAAATGGTTCCAAACGACGAATCCCCGGAAAAATATCCTGGACAAGAAAATATTTTTTCTCGGCCAGCTAGCAATAAAGCAGAAGAGAGCAGCCGATCAGTAAAGGGTCCTGGATGGGAGATGCAAGACATAAACTGCCCTCCCTCCCCCACCATGGATTTCACTACCTTCTGCCTATCGCTAGCTTCCTCAGTTCTCATTCATCTAGGCCAAACCCCCAGCCCAGATACAGGCCAAACCGAAAAGAACTTGCCCTTAGCAAAGCAATCAATCGATATTCTTGCTCTACTCGAAGAAAAAACTAAAAACAATCTGACTACAGAAGAGTCTAAGCTTCTAGACACCCTTCTTTACGATTTGCGAATACGCTTCTGCGATGTTCAAAAAAGTTCGTAAATGGAGCTTTTCGAATCTTATGGGTTTCTTGGCTTGCTCGCTCTGAATGGGGTGCTGTAACGTTTGCACACTGTTCCTAGTTGCGACAGCAATGTCATAAGTTTTGAGGCAAGAGTACAGTTTTTTTCAACCAATGCACAGACAAGCAAGTTTTCCGGACAGAAAAAATTCTTAAACATGAACAATTTAAGCAACTTGAACATAATAACGAGCAAAGCCGCGATTCTTTGTATCTTGGCGCCACACTTGCATCAATACCTTTGCCGTTGAGGACAACAGGGCTCAAACACTAGTTCAATCACAGAGAAACAACTGGCAAATTTATGGATCAGCTTTTGCAGCGAACCATTGGTATAGAAATTCGATGCTCAGGCATCGGACTACATAGCGGGGCGCCGGTAACGCTGCGTCTGAGGCCCGCTCCGGTTAATCATGGAGTTACCTTTCGCCGCCTGGATATTTTGGGCGCTCCGGAAATACCTGCCCGCTCCGAGTATGTAGTGGACACTTCCTTTGCCACATCATTAGGAAGCAACAAAGTACGAATAGGCACGGTGGAGCATCTTTGCGCTGCCCTAAACGGGTTGGGAATTGATAATTTGCGAGTAGAGCTAGATGGGCCAGAGATACCCATACTAGACGGTTCGGCAGCGCCTTTTTGTTATCTTTTACGCACCGCGGGAATTGTAGAACAGCGAAAACCAAAGAGTTTCTTGGTAATACGACGAACAGTAACAGTGCAAGAAGGCGATCGCGAAGCGAGCTTTTCGCCAGCAAATCAATTTGCAGTGAGTTGCAATATCGACTTCAAGCATCCGCTCATCAGCGACCAATCATACCAACTCTCCTTTTCTACAGGTGCATTTCAAAAAGAAATTTCCCGAGCGCGTACTTTTGGGTTTTTACGGGACGTGGAAGCTCTGAAAAAAGCCGGGCTAGCCAAAGGCGGGTCACCGGAAAACGCCATTATAGTAGACAATTTCAGCATTTTGAATCCCGATGGCCTGCGCTTTCCCGACGAGTTTGTTCGCCATAAAATACTCGATGCCATGGGCGACGTTTTCTTATTCGGAATGCCGGTTATCGGACATCTTAAAGCGCATAAATCTGGTCATTCTCTTCATCACAAACTAGTTTCGCGAGTGCTGGCCGATCCTTCTTGTTTTCAGGTAATTACTGCTACTTACGACGAAATGGAACGACTAGCTCTTGAGATTGCAGCTTTTGGCAGCCCGTCCCCAGCCACAGAAGCGGTATCGGCTTTCTAGCATCCTACTTGAAATCAAGTGATAGCTCCCTATGCATGGCAGATAAGCCTTCAGTCTAATCCTTGCCAGATCAACTTGATATCGCTAGGCTACCCGCATGAGCAACAGGGTGGCAAGAATAGGAAACTATGAGTTACTCGGCAAGCTAGGCAAAGGCGGGATGGGTACTATTTTTCTTGCCAGAAGAAAGGGGATTGGTGGTTTTGATCGCTGTTTTGCTCTCAAGCTACTCGACCAAAATTTGGCAATCGACTATCCCCAAGCGAAACCAATGTTTCTTGACGAGGCAAGGCTGCTGTCACGCATAAACCATCCTAACGTGGTGCAGATTTTTGAAGTTGGGGAAGAAAATGGGCAACTGTTCTTGGTGATGGAGTATTTGCCTGGTCGGTCTTTGGCTGAATTACTTAATGAGTATCGAAAAAAAACCAAAATGCCTATTCCCTGGCAACTTGCTGTGACATTAATTAAACAGGCCGCACACGGATTACATGCTATTCACGGATTATCATCTCCATGCGGAGAACCGCTTTTCGTGGTCCATAGGGACGTATCGCCCAATAATCTTATGTTACTTCCGGAAGGAATTATAAAAGTAATTGATTTTGGAATAGCATGGTCAAAGAATAGACAAGCAGAAAGCACTCAGCAAGCATTCAAAGGTAAATTTGGCTACGCTTCACCCGAGCAAGTACGCTGTGAATCCCCGACTAGTGCATCAGATATCTTTTCATTAGGAATAATTATTCATGAATTAATAACCGGCAAACCGCTATTTTTACGCAAAACTCCAGAGGCATCAGTGTTTGCCACCGCCCATGAGGAAGCTCCATTTCTTAGCAGTCTGTATCCGCACATACCTTTTACTCTAAGCAATTTGGTAAAGCGGTCCTTATCAAAAAATCCAGCTTCTCGTCCCAGCAGTGCTGCCGCATTTGCTGATGAGTTGGAGAAAATTGTTCAGGAACACAGCAATGATTATGTAACCCCTGCGTCCGGCTCGCGATATTTTCAACAAATTGGCATCTCACTTAAGAGAGCTTCCCCTTCTCCGCTTGATTGTGAGTTTGCAACTGACCGAGTTATACCAAGTTTTAGCAGTGGTCTTTATAATAATTTAAAACACATTATTGTTCCGCAAGACAGCAAACCAATAGAAATCGATTTAAAAACAGGTTTTCGTTTAATTCTTGCCAACCAATTAGTGTCTTACGTAATGGGGTCAGCCCCTCAAACATTATTATTACCAGGCATTACAATGCCTGTTGGCCTTTGGGTACTTGCAGAAAGCAACTGCTTGCGCATAGAAATAAATCCGCGAAAGGCATCGGTTAATGGAAAACGCTTAGGCATGTATCATGATATTCATAACCCGGCTACCCGGATAGACCGACTTGTAATCCCTTCACGGCTAGAAAGAATTTATTTTGAAATTGGACATCGCCGAGCAGAATCACTGCGCATTTATTGCGCCAGCACCTATCAAGAATCGACCAGCCAAACAATGAGCTTGGTTCAGACAGAAATCGGCATCGTCCTTACAACATGTAACGATCAATCCCAACAGCTAGCTACGTTTTACATAGTGAACCAGGCAAAAAAACAAATTCATGCCGTAGCTATCAGGGCTCGTCATCGATAATTCAGGGGAAGCTTGTGAACGAAAACAATGTGACCAATTCCAGTACTCAGCAAGCAACATTCACTAACAATGATGAAACGGTTCAGATTAAAAAACCTGCTGAGGCTAGTACTCGCGTTCCTCCAAAAATTCCTGCCGACAAGCTTTCTGCCACCAGCGTAAAAAACAGCAGAAATCCCATTCAACTAACCAGAATTGAGAACTCGTCTGCCGCAAGCTTTCTGGAAGGGAGTGGTAGAGCACCAATCTGTGCGAATATTACCTACGACTTCATGATTGATCGCAACAGCGACGGTGATGCAGTGCCAGTGTCACTTGGGCACGGTAAGTTCGCTAAGGTATACCTTGGTCGCCAATTCAGCTCAGGGAATCCGGTTCGCAATGTTGCCATAAAAATATTGCATGATTATGCCAATAAGTCTGCTGAACGACTATTCAAACAGGAAATTGATCTTCTTAAAGAAATCAGTTCGGGGCATTCGGTCAATGTAGTCCATACTTTAGATGTAGTTTTTCTGGCCCCCATGGTGCTGTGCTCGTGCGGAAATATTTATCATCCATTATGCCCGCAAGGATGTAATGCGCCTCTGCAAAGGGATGACTCTCATTATGACCGATTTCCTGCATTAAAGTGCCCTAAGTGCAATTATCACCTTTCCGCTAGGTTTCTTTCCGAAAGAGAAGACGAGCTTTTCCGACCAGCCGCCAAACCTTGCTGCGCCTCCAAACGAGGAACTCATCGAAGTACTATTTTAAATTTTGTGGACCGAGAAGCAGTGGTGCTGGAGTTGTTGGATTTCAATCTTTTTGATTTTCTCAAGAAGCGTAGAACCGACATTCAGCAATTAATTCAAAAACATCAACTATTCTCTAAATCAAAGAATTTACGCGCGCAAAAAGGCGACGGTTGGCATCTTCGAACTTTGCAGATGGTGCGCGACGAGTTAGAACAAAATTCTTTAGAGGTTATTTTTAAGAAAACAATCTTGCTTGAAAAAATAGGCCTTATGGTTCAACTTGCAGAAGCCGTTGCCTGGCTACATTCCGAAAAAAAGATAATTCACAAGGATCTTGCTCCCGACAATATTATGCTTTGTTCCACCGGCTTGTCAGCAAATTCCGGTGCGACTTTAAGCGGTGAAGCTTATTCTCCAAAGAAATCTTCACTACGAGGCATATTAAAGGACATTATTAGTCACCCTAGTTATGCTTTGCAAGTCATAGATTTTGGGCTTTCCGATCGTAACGAACCTAGTCGAAGTTGGTATGAAGAAGACGAAGCAACTGGAAATACTAAACATCCATTTTTGTCGCCGGAAGCAAAACTACGTCGACAAAGAATTGGTCAGCAATTAATATTTGAAAACGATCGCGTTCTTATTCCTAGCAGACTGCGCACCACTATAGAAGTGACCGATATCATCAATGATATTCGCGATGTTGATTACAATCATGCGCTAGAAATCTTAGAAATAGATACTTCCTCCAACACACAAAACGATTACTTTTATGCAAAGTTTAGAGGCTCTCCCCCCACCAATCTTGACAATCAACAATTTGAATTAGTTCGCCAGCTAAGTGAAGCCCATGATATTTATGCTTTAGGCGCATTATTTTATTTTATTTTAACGGAAAATGAAAACGAAGTAGAGCGGTTAAGTAACTTTGTAGGCACTTTAACCGATCGTTCACTCCAACTAAATGCGAAAGCGCTTTTCCGTGATGACGGGTACCGAAAAAGGCGTTCCGCAATTATTGAGCCTTATTGGCGCGATGAATTAATGGTTGTAATTTTGCGAGCTATGGTGCGAGGAAGACCTGATAGTTTTGTTCCTACCCGTACTACTCGCGGTTCGCAAGCAGCTCGACAACTTTTGGAATCTATCAAGCACATTCATCATGAACTTCAGACAGAAATAATGGCGGCTTCCGATTTAGTTAGCATGAAGAAAAAAGTGGCAATTGCCGCGATTGCTACGGGTGCAATTGGCACACTGCTGGGAGCCCTAGTCGCCAAATAAATAAGGAGGGTCCAAAATTCCCCAAGACCCCTTTTCGCGGTCCCTCCCTCTCCCAGAAGGAGAGGGAGTCACTGTGAGTTGCAATCCAATAAATGTTATCGGACCCTAGAATATAGGTCACCTGGGATAGAAAAATCGGGAAATTTGGCAAATTTTATAAGTTTGACACCTCGAACCAGTTCCGATTGTCAATGTTCCATTGCGAAACAATTTCTCTCAATTTGGCTGTACTGAAAGGTCGAGGACTATGTCCCTCTTGTGGAGCAAGACGAATGCATGATACCGCGGCTCACTTGGTCGATCGTGTTCTTCCATATGTTCCTTATAGACAATGGGTTCTTTCATTTCCAAAATGGCTACGACCATTTCCCGCTCGTGACCCGAGCTTGATAACAGCAATGTAAAATATTTTATTAGCCTCCATTTTCGTTTGGCAACGTAAAAAGATTCGAGAAAAAGGCATTCGACATATAAAAAAGTTTGGTGTTGGAGCAATCTTATTCAGTCAACGTTTTGTGTCTTTTCGGCAAGCCTGCATGAAAGGTAAAAACCAGCGGAGTAGTGTCATGGGTCACCAAAGAAGGAGACCCAATGACAAGCGAGCAAGAGCGAGCAGCGCTGATAAAGCAAGCACAAGAAAAAGCAGCAGAAT
>JBNKEI010000145.1:0-11796 GCA_050288705.1 Myxococcales bacterium | reverse complement strand
ACGACTTTTTCAATCGATGATTTGGGGCCAAAGGTCAGCCCATCCAGGGTTCGTTTTTTCGATGAGACCCATCTTTCACGCACGACGCCACTTTTTTTATTCTCAGCCATAGCATTGCGCAACCCATAGCGACAACGACAGCGTCTCGTCCAGCGACAATCGTAACGCCATCCAAAGCCTAAACCAAAGGTCAGATCGGAATGCAAGCTGGTCTTTCGACTGTGGCGCCCCCTGGATTCCCGCTTTCGCGGGAATGACGGAGGGCGTGGTGCCTAGTCCGACCAGCGAAAAGGCAGGTAAAAATGTTTGTAAAATCAACGGGAGTGGAAGCCCAAAAATCTGGTAGTGTAGTTTTTTTTCGAATGGGAGTGCTCCTGGAAGTAATATGAAAGCTACGATTGATTCTTCCTCACCGATTACCGGTCAAATTGTTCGCCAGATTGCTCAGGAAATGAACCTGCCGGGCTTATCGGTTCAGGCAGTGGTTCAGTTATTGGCAGAAGGGGCAACGATTCCCTTTATTGCTCGCTATCGCAAAGAAGCAACCGATGGACTAAACGAGGTGCAAATTCGCTCCATCGAAGAGCGGCAAGCTTACCTTGTTGACTTAGAAAGTCGTAAAGAGTCGGCGATTACCGAAATTGCTCGGCAAGGAAAGCTGACCCCTTCTTTAGAAGCCAAACTGCGTTCGGTAAATACCAAGGCGGAGTTGGAAGATTTGTATCTGCCCTACAAGCCTAAACGCCGTACTAGAGCGCTCATTGCCAAGGAACAAGGTCTTGAGCCTCTAGCAAAAACAATGGCTTCCCAGTCTAAAAATGGTAACTCTCCGCGAGAAGAAGCTAAACGTTACGTCGATTTGAAAAAAGGAGTTGGTGACGTCGACCATGCTCTTACCGGGGCGCGGGATATCTGCGCGGAAATGCTGGCTGAAAATGCCCAAATCCGATCGCTAGTTCGCCAAGCGCTTGCTCAAAAGGGCACATTGGCGGTGGTCAAAACCAAAGAGTATCGTCAGGCGGCTACTAAATTTGATGGGTATGCTGACTATGCCGAGCCACTTGCCAAAATTCCGTCGCATCGATTTCTGGCAATTTGTCGGGGAGAAGAGGAAGGAATTCTCAAAGTTTCCTGGGAAATGGATTGGGAAGCGCTGCTGCCAGTCATACAAAATCTGGCTGGCGCTCGATCAGGCTCTCCTTGGTTTGCCGAGTTCGATTCAGCTATTCGCGATGGAATAAAAAGGTTGCTTCTTCCTAGTGTACAAGCCGATGTGCGAGCGCAGCATAAGCTTCAAGCTGACAAGGACGCCGTGGAAGTGTTCGCCCAGAATCTTGGCCAGCTACTACTAGCAGCTCCTTACGGGGCAAAAACAGTGGTGGGAATTGACCCTGGGCAGCGCACTGGCTGTAAGTGTGCGGTGGTAGATAGTACTGGCAAGGTGCTAGGTTTTGAGACTCTCTATCTGGTGCAAGGCGAGCAAGCGCTGGAGCGAGCAAAAAAGACGCTGCTATCTCTTTGTGATCGCTTTGCAGTCGAGGCAGTGGCGGTAGGCAATGGAACTCATGGCCGCGAAACCGAAACGTTTGTACGTGATGTTTTGCGATCGGAAGGGCGAGTTAGCGTGTTGGTAGTATCGGTTAGTGAGGCTGGAGCGAGCGTTTACTCGGCTAGCGAGGTGGCTCGCGAAGAGCTGGGAGATTTGGACCTTACTATTCGCGGAGCAGTAAGTATTGCCCGACGACTGCAGGACCCTTTGGCCGAGCTAGTAAAAATTGATCCAAAAAGCATTGGGGTTGGTCAATATCAGCACGATGTTTCTCAATCATTATTAGCCAAAAAGCTCGACGAAGTGGTGGAAAGTTGCGTGAGCTCAGTAGGAGTAGAACTTAACACTGCGAGTAGTTCGTTGTTGGCTAGAGTGGCGGGAATTGGTCCCTCGTTGGCTAAGCGAATTGTTAAATTTCGAGAAGAAAAGGGGCGTTTTTCCAGTCGCTCTACTTTATTGAAGGTGCCAGGAATTGGTCCCAAAATTTTTGAGCAGGCTGCTGGGTTTCTGCGAGTACGCGAGGGAAAGCATCCTTTGGATGCCAGTGCAGTCCATCCTGAGCGTTACTCTTTAGTAGAACGAATTGCCAAAGACCAAGGTGTAGCGATTGGTCAGCTAATGGGAAATGATTCTCTGATTAGCCGCATTGCCATTGATCGCTACAAAGGCCAAGAGGTGGGGAATTACACCTTGGGCGATATTGTCGAGGAGTTGCGCAAACCGGGACGCGATCCTCGTAGCGCTTTTGAGGCTCCTTGTTTTCGCGATGACGTACGCACTATCGATGATTTGCAGGTAGGAATGGAGCTGGAAGGGGTGGTAACCAATGTGACTGCTTTTGGAGCTTTTGTAGATATTGGAGTGCACCAGGACGGGTTGGTGCATATTTCCCGATTAGCCGACCGATTTGTGCGCGACCCCAAAGAAGTAGTTAAGGTGGGAGATAAAATTTCGGTTTCGGTGGTGGAAGTGGATATTGCTCGGCGCCGTATTGCTTTGTCGGCTCAAAAAGGCAATAAGGAAATGTCCGCCAAAAAATGCCCTAAGGCTGAGAGACTAGCAAAAGTTGATCATTTCCGTAATAATCCCTTTTCTCGCATGAAATCATAATTGAAAATCTATGCTTACTTCATCTATACCTCATATTGTCTTGTATCCCGGTTCCTTTGATCCTTTAACCAACGGTCATCTTTCATTGATTAACCGTGGGTTACAAATGTTCGATAAGGTTATTGTCGCCGTTGCTAACAATCCCAAAAAGACCCCGCTTTTTTCGGTAGAAGAGCGATTGGAATTGATTCGGCAGGCAGTGGGAAATGATCCTCGGGTAGAGCTTGATTCATTTCATGGATTGCTGGTTGATTTTGCTTGCCAACGAGGGGTGAAACTTATTCTGCGTGGTTTGCGTGCGGTTTCTGATTTTGAATATGAATTTCAAATGGCTAATATGAATCGTACTCTTAATCCCGAAATCGAAACTGTTTTTGTGATGACCGGTGAAGATTATTTTTATATTTCTTCACAATTGGTGCGGGAAGTAGCTTCCTTAGGTGGTGATGTTTCCACGCTTGTTCCTGCTAATGTGCTGAGCATGCTTAAGACTAAATTTGGACGATAAGGCAATAGATAGCGAGGGGGTCGTAAAAATCCGTTCAGGCTGAGCTTGTCGAGGTCGAGGGCTTCCTCGACTTCATGCCTGGGGCATTACGCCCGGGAAAACCATGGCTATCAATTTCGGTCTCGCGAAGTGGTCGGTTTGAATAGCTACAAATAGGCAAAGTACTGAATATTAAAACCAATTCTAAAAATGTCGAAAATCGTTGCCTTGTGCGCTTACTGTTGTTAGTTGTTTCAATGAATATGCCTCATGCGTAGGTGCACTCGACACATGTGGAGTCGATATTTTGGAGTCAAGATAAATGATAAATGGATATTCATCAGCAGCATACACCTATGAGCCATCGGCGAGTTCGAGCCATTCCAGCTACTATTCAGCAAAAAGTAGTTTCAGTGACAAAAAAGCTAAACCCCAATCTATTGGTCCTGTAGTGGATTATTACAATAACAAATTTGGCGATCAATACGATTATCGGCTCCGAGACCCCATGCTCTCGGAAATAGGGTCAAGCAAAACAAGTTCTGTCGCATCAAACAAATCATATGACCGAGTTGTCCAGGGGAGATTCGAGAAGAGCGATGGCACTATCATAGAAGAAGGCTATACAATGCATACAAATAGAGCAGGGGAGGACAGTTGCGATCCGGATACCCGATATAGGCGTGTCTACCCACCACCGAGCAAAAAAAAGCAGCCGTGGTTTTCAAAAGCCAACATATTTCGAAGAAATAGAAACCGCTCAAAACTTGATTCTATTTACGAGTAATCGGTCAGAATTGTATAGGTGCGAACGAATTGCTATCGGCTATCTACAGTAGCGTCTTGCAACACCAAGAAGTTGTTCTAAATCGATTGGCTTCAATAAACAGACGGACCCCGAACAAGTGGCCTCTTTGCACGCATCCATGTCTCCCGAGATGATAATTACCGGAATATCAGAAAATCGAGCGTCGGCTTTTTGTAGCTCGAGGAATTGTCGTCCGTTCATGCCAGGCATTCTAAGATCAAGAAGTATGACTCCCGGATGTAATCCCAAACTTAAACGGTCTAGTGCTTCTTTACCATCCGCTGCGGTTACTACTGAGTAACCTTCCGCGGTAACGGCGGTTTCAATAACTTCGCGAATTGCTTCATCATCGTCAACAACCATAAGAGGCAGTTCTTTCATTGTCCAAACCAGTACGCGAATGCACTTATCGCTCTCAGTGTTAAATTTATAGATTGGAACACGGACATCCACGAAAGAGTAGTCGGATGAATGCTCAGCGTTATTTAATTACGGAAACACTTTTTCGGGATAGTCGCAAGGTATTACAGCGAGCCAGACGTGAGGCTGATAACCAAGGCGTAATCCTTAAGTCGCTTGATCCGCGCCATTGCGGCCCAAACGATGTAAAGAGGCTTTATAACGAGTACGAAATTGGAATATCGCTCAACATAAAGAGTGTTCTTCGACCGCTTGCCTACGAGACTTATGAAGGCATGCCGCTACTGGTTTTTGAGGACTATGGCGATCAGTCTCTTGATGAAGTGGTCGTAGGACCCATGGCCACCAAGGAGTTTCTAGAACTCGCTATCCGCATTGCGGACGCGGTGGCAAGCCTTCACCAGCAGGGGATTGTCCACAAGAACCTCAAATTGGAGAATATTTTTATCCATCCAAGCACTCTGGAAGTGAAAATAGCTGGCCTTGGCCTTGCTACTCGCCTATCGCGGCGCCAGCAGGTAGTCTGGCCATCCCAGCCTCAACTTATCGAAGGATCGCTACCCTACCTGTCGCCAGAGCAGACTGGGCGGTTGAATCGGGCAATTGACAAGCGGACCGACTTGTATTCATTAGGGGTCACTTTCTACTGGATGCTAACTGGTCGTTTTCCTTTTGAGGCAAGAGATCCTCTGGAATGGGTGCATTGCCACGTGGCTAGGGTACCTGTTTCACCCAGGGAATTGGTTCCAGAAGTATCCGAGGCAATTGCCCAGATGGTGATGAAGCTCCTTGCCAAGATGGCCGAGGATCGTTATCAGACTGCTCGCGGTTTGCAATACGACTTAGTACGCAGTCTCGAACAGTGGCGCGCGAAAGGCCGGATTGATCTGTTCCCGCTGGGAGAACGAGACCTTTCCGACCGTCTTCAAATTCCGCAGAAGCTTTTCGGACGTGAAAGGCATAATGCAACGCTACTTGCCGCTAGCGAGCGCGTAGCCAGCACTGGTGTTTCCGAACTGGTGCTGGTTTCCGGATACTCGGGCATTGGCAAGTCGTCGCTGGTGCATGGAATTGAGGAACAGTTGGTTGGCAAGAACTGGCTCTTCATTGAAGGCAAGTTCGATCGGTATAAGCGAGACTTTCCCTACTTCACTATTATCCAGGCTTTCCGCAGTCTTGTACTCAACATTACGCTAGAGGGAGAGGAGCGGATTTCAAAATGGCGGGCGCGTCTTCAGGCTGCTTTAGGAGCTGAGGGCCAACTCGTGGTGGATGTAATTCCCCAGTTGGAGGATTTGATCGGTCGACAGCCTCCTGTTTCCGAGTTGCCGGCTACTGAGGCCCAACACCGGTTTCACTTTGTGCTTCGGCGCTTCCTTGGTGTCTTCGCCCAAAAGGAACACCCTCTCGTTCTCTTTGTTGACGATCTGCAATGGGCCGATCCAGCGAGTCTGGCGCTTCTAGAAAGCCTGGTGGCTAATTCCAACGTGCGTTTTCTTTTGGTGGTCGGGGCTTACCGTAATAACGAGGTGACTTCCATTCACCCGCTGACTCTGGCGCAAGATAGAATGAGAAAGACGGGCGTACGTATCTCCGACTTGGAGGTTGGACCGCTAACCAGTGATCATCTTACCGCTTTTATTGCCGAGACATTGCACCAACCGGCAGGTGAGGTGAAGTCTTTGGCGGAACTAGTACTGGATAAGACCGGAGCCAATCCGTTCTTTGTGGTGCAGTTTCTTGACACGCTGGAGCGGGAGGCGCTCATTGCCTTTGACCATACTATTTGGCGTTGGTGCTGGGACTTGGCGAGAATTAAAGCCCAAGGATACACCGACAATGTTATTGAGTTGATGGTCGGCAAATTGCGTCACTTGCCGGAAAAGACCCAGAAGATACTGGAGGTTGCAGCTTGTCTGGGTATTGCTTTCGATATCAAGATGCTAGAAGCGGTGTATCCGTACGAACCCGAGCCTATACTGCGAGCAGCAGTCGAGAAGAATTTGCTTTTTAGTATTGAACATGGCTATCAGTTTGCACATGATCGCGTGCAAGAGGCAGCCTACTCACTTATCCCCGAAGGGGAGAGGCCAGCGGCGCATCTATCCATCGGTCGATTACTACTAGCCAGCCTTCCAGAAAGCACGGTTGTTGAACATATCTTTGAGTGCGTTAACCAACTTAATCGGGGCATCGAACTAATTACTGACCCTTCTGAGAGGGAGAAGGTTCAGTATTGGAATGCGCAAGCTGGACGGCGGGCGAAAAAGGCCATTGCTTTTGTCTCGGCACGCAACTACCTGAACCAAGCAGTGGCACTACTGCGACCAGATGCTTGGCAGGCGAAGTACGAGGATACGTTTAATCTCCAGTTTGAGCTTTCTGAGTGCGAGTATCTCGCTGGGCATTTTGCAGCGGGCGAGAGGTTGTCTGGCCAGATTCTCAAGAACTCCCGTTCTCACTTTGATCGTGCTCTGGTTTATCGACTGCGCATCAGAATGAATGAGATGGCCGGGCGAAATGACGAAGCTATGGCAATGGCACGCCTGGCGCTGCAGCTATTCAATATAAGCGTTCCGGAGTCGGACAAAGAAATCCGGACAATGATCGAAACTGAAAATCGAGAGGTATTTGTCAATCTGCGCGGGCGATTCATTGCCGAGTTGGCAAACGCGCCCTTGGCTACCGATCCGTCCATCCAGACGATTGTAAGCGTGATAGCCGATTCTCTTTCCCCTGCCTACATGGCGCGACAAGATTATTTCCCCTTGTTCGCTGCTAAAGGCGTCAATGTATGTCTCAGGCATGGTAATGCTGGCGAATCTAGTAGCATATACAACAGTTATGCACTCGTACTGGCCGGCGTGGGGGATTTTCAGATAGCCTTTGATTTTTCTGAAGTGGCACTCCATCTTCTCGAAAAGGTCCACAATCCCCGCGCTCGCGGGGTGCTATTTTTTCGTCACGGTCTATTTGTCAATCATTGGAGGAATCATATTGCTACCGGTCTTCCCTATCTTACACAAAGCGCCTCTGCTTCCTTGGCCGCTGGCGATCTCTTGTATGCGGGGTATGCATATTTTGGTGAGGTCGAGACATCCATTGAGAAGGGAGACTATCTTGACCAAGTTCTACAAGCAGCTCAGAAATATGCGGAATTTGCTAAGCAAACTCACAGTGATGCTGTTAGTGACACTTTACAAGTTCAGCAGCAATTTGTTGCCTGTCTAAAAGGATTGACCCGTGAGCCGGGAAGCTTTGATGACAAGGGTTTTAGCGAAGCATGCCAAGTCGCCGGTTTTGCCATCTGGCGTTACTATGTTCTCAAGCAGGTGGTTTCGCTTCTCTATGACAGGTATGACGAGGCGCTGGAATATGCCGAACTTGCCGCAAAATCGCTTAGCGGTATGGTTGCTCTAATGCTAGTGGCGACGCATCATTTTTACCGGGCTTTGACGCTAGCGGCAGTGTATCGACGTGCTACCAGTAGTCGGAAGAATGAGTTAAAGCAGAGTCTTACCGATGAGTTGTACCTGCATCGGCAATGGGCGGAAAACTGCCCAGAAAATTTTGGGAATCGCTATGCCCTGGTAGCGGCCGAAGTGGCCAGCATTGAAGGACAGGAGTTCGAAGCCATGCGTTTGTATGATCAGGCTTCGCGCTCTGCTCGGGAAAACGGCTTCATCCAAAACGAAGCACTAGCCTATGAACGGGCATCGATATTCTATAGGGAGCGAGGATTCAACCTTATTGCAGACACTTATCTACGGGAAGCACGGGGTTGTTACCTACGCTGGGGCGCGGATGGCAAAGTGAAGCAGTTAGAGCGACTTTATCCGCAGCTTGTTGATTGGCAGCCGATTGCTGCCACTGCTACCCTAGCGGTACGAGCTGAGCAGCTAGATCTGCTTTCGGTGGTCAAGGCATCGCAGACCATATCCGGCGAGATTCTCTTCGAGAACTTAGTTGGTACTCTGCTTAAAATGGTTCTCGAACAAGGAAGCGCTGACCATGCCTGGCTAATCCTTGCACGCGGTGACGAAATTTTCATGGAAGCCGAGGCAGTTGCTCAAGATGGCGGGGTGAGCACACGTCTCTTGGCATCGCAGCCGCTGATGGCAACTAGGAACCAAACCACGCCAGCTCAATTGAATGGCCCGGTCAGCGACTCATCGCCAATCCCTGTTTCGCTCATCCAGTATGCGAACAGAACGCGCAAGCCAGTAATTCTTAGCGACAGTGAGCTGAAAAGGTTTTCTTCCGATTCTTACTTTGCTCATCATAAGCCTAGATCGGTTCTCTGCTTACCGATTTTAAGGCAGGCAGATTTACTCGGCCTTATCTATCTAGAAAATAACTTTGCTGCCGACGCCTTCACGCCCGATCGGCTAACGGCTCTAACCCTCCTTGCTTCTCAGTCTGCCATCTCCATGGAAAACGCCTTGCTCCTCGCCCAGGAACGCGCAGCACGAACGGCTGTGGAACAGGCCAAGGTTCGTGTAGAAGAAGCTATTAGTCTGCGTGACGAGTTTCTCTCCACTGCTTCCCATGAGCTTCGTACGCCTATCCAATCATTGCAGCTCGCTATCCAGTTTTTGGAACGCAGCAGCAAGGAACGCGGAGGCGCGTCATCCCAGATGCTCGGCATTGCTATTCGGCAAACAGAAAGGCTGGCTGCGCTTGTCAACCAACTTATCGACGTAGTACGTGTTCGGACTGGCCGGCTTACGCTCATGCTAGAGAAGTTTGACTTAGTCGCTTATGTTCGGCTGATACTCGAACGCATGCAAATACAGATCGAGCATACTGAATCATCCGTCTGCCTGCATGCAGATGGGGTTGTTACGGTGCATTGGGATCGCTCGCGTATTGACCAGCTTATTACAAATCTGCTGTCTAATGCCCTTACGTACGGAGAAGGTAAGCCGATTGATGTGACGGTGGAGCAGCCAGGTGCGAACGGTTATGTTGGTATTTCAGTTCGCGATCACGGTACCGGTATACCTGGCGATCGGCTTCCTCATATATTCGAACGGTTTGAGCGCGCATCCTCGACACATCACTATGGAGGGCTAGGTTTGGGGCTTTACATTGCCAACCAGATCGCACAGTCACACGGGGGTACGATCTCAGTGGCGAGCGAGTTAGGTCGAGGTTCGTCATTCACGGTTGTGTTGCCAGTGGAACCTGTTCTGGCACCTTCTGATAGCTGAGATAACTTCTGGTGTCATAACGACAGAGTTGCACTCTGCCAGAGTGAGTTCTGCCTCATCCGTACTTATCAACCCACTTCCGCTTTTCGTCATAGGAGGAAATAGAAGGAAGGCTTTGGGTGCGAAGTCTGCAAGGGACTAGATTTACTATGTCTAGTTCGGCACCTATGCAGGAAGTACCGGTCTCTCTTGAGCGCTCATCGGAAGCTGAAGAGCTATACGATTTTTCCGATGTAGACGGTACTTTTGTTTCGGATCATCGGCCTGTTTCTGGAGAAATAGACAATTCCCGTAATTCCAATTCGGTAGGCGCTTTCATGGCACGCGGTTCTCTGGTGGGGCGTTATGTCTTGCTGGATTTGCTGGGAGCCGGCGGAATGGGCGAGGTCTACGCGGCTTACGATCCGCAGCTTGATCGTAAAGTAGCCTTGAAATTTTTGCGTACCGATTTGTTTTCGGAAGGGGCGGAAGGTCAGGCTCGATTAATGAGGGAAGCTCAGGCAATGGCCCGGCTTTCGCACCCCAACGTGATTGCGGTACACGACGTGGGAATGCTGCAAGAACACGTGTTTATAGCCATGGAATTCGTAGAGGGAATAACTCTCACTCAGTGGCTGAAACAACCGCATGCCTGGAAGGAAGTTTTGAAAGTCATGAAAGAAGCCGGGCAGGGGCTTGCTGCTGCTCATCATGCTGGACTGGTACATCGCGACTTTAAACCGGACAATGTTTTACTTCCTAAAGAGGGACATATTCGGGTACTCGATTTTGGCTTGGCTCGCTCTGCAGAGCATGAAGAAACTGAAAATGTTTTGCGGCGAGTTTCGTGCGAATTACCAGATAATTCTTTAACCACCTCTGATTTGCTATCGAATCCTATTACTCATGCCGGTGCAATAGTGGGAACTCCGCTATATATGGCACCCGAGCAGTTGTGCGGCGAAAATGCTGATTCTCGCTCCGATCAGTACAGCTTTTGTGTGGTTTTATATGAAGCGTTGTATGGAAAATTGCCATTTGAAGCAGGTACATTGGCTGCCCTAAAGGAATTAAAGCAAAAAGCCCCTGAAAGGCCGGTTAATTCTTCGGTACCAGCTTGGATTTACTCTACTGTTGCTAAGGGCCTTTCGCTAAATCGGGAAGACCGGTTCACAGGTATTGAGTCTTTATTGGAAGCCTTGGAGAAAGACCCCTCTACTACGCGTAGAAAAATGCATTTGGTGGTAATTGCTGCCTTTTTACTATTGCTTGCCGGGGTTGGCATTACTGTATGGAAACGTTCAGCTCCTGATTCTTGCGAAGAGTCAGCCCGATCAATTCACCAAATATGGAATACTCAACAGGAGCAAAAAATTCGTAGTGTATTTAGTGCGACAAATTTACCTTATGCTGCGGATGCTTTTCTAGCAGTTAAAAACCGTCTGCAACTTTTTACAAATAATTGGTTTGCTGAAAGTATTCAGTTTTGTAAAGCGCCTTTTTTTAATACTGCAAATGACGATACTCGTTGGGCAAAGCAAGTTTGTTTTAATCGGAAGCTAAATGAGTTGAAATCGATTACTCAGCTTTTTGCCACCGCTACTCCCGAAGTTGTGGAAAATGCTCGCAATGTAGTGGAATCTTTGCGAGATCCTTCGGAATGTACGGAAATGGTAGATGGCTTAAAGCCTCCTAAGGATAAAAATCTTCGCGAACAAGTAGAAGCAGTTCGTATTCAGTTAGTGGAAGCGCGTACTCGCTTGGATGCTGGTCGCTATGCAGAGGCTCTAAAAAAAGCTCAAAAAGCACTACAGCAAGCAATAACGATTAATTATCGTCCCCTGGAGGCAGAAGTATTGCTACTGTTGGCGCAAGCTCAAGATAAGCAGGGCGACTGGAACGCTGCACGAGTTTCTTTGGAATCGGCGCTTTTAGCAGCAGAAATGGGCAAACATGACGAATTGACTGCGCGAATATGGACTTTGCTGGTTTGGGTGGCTGGGTATAGGCAAGCCCAATATGCTGAGGGAAGAAAAAGCGCCAAACATGCTTTCGCATGGCTTGAACGTATTGGTAATCCCCTGCCTATTAGGGGAGATTTATACCAGCGTCTGGGCAGTGTGGCCTTTGGAGAAGGAAAGTATGCAGAGGCGCTAAGCCATTATAAAAAGGCTAAAAATATAAGGGTAAAAGTATTGGGTAACGACCATTACGAAGTAGCGCGAGCAGC
>JBNKEI010000144.1:0-38431 GCA_050288705.1 Myxococcales bacterium | reverse complement strand
CCTAGCGACCAAGCATTTTTTCGCAAGCTGGGTCTGGAAAGTAAATAGAGCATGCAAAATAGAATCTATAGTAGCAAATTGAAAAACCCGCCGGCAAATGGGGTTTGGGGCGAGAGCCCCGAGTAGAGCGACGGCGAGCTTTGCTTGCCCAAAGCGAAAATTTTGGGGTTTTGCAATTGCCTCACAGTACAGCGAGAGTAAAAATGTCCAATCGCCACACAAAAAGCCTAGCCAGCAAGACTCAGCTAGCTATCTGCCTAATATTTTTGTTAACTTTTACTACCAACGCGATTAGCTCCCCGAATAATGGTTCTCCAGACAATGACCAAAAATTAACCACGTCCAGGCGGGAGGTGGGTTATTTAGGCGCTCAATCGGTGTCACTAGAAATGGGCGGCGCCTACGCCTACTTTGGGGGGGCTGCCTACCCCAAAATTGCTTTACGGGGAGACCCTAACACCCGTTATTACGCTCATGGGAAAGGTGCTTCGTTTAGGCTGTGGTGGGATTTTTCCGCTATTGATCTCGATTGGAGAGTAGGGGTTCATGGAGCCTTTCCGCGACTTGCAGGGCTACAAGTCACTTCGGGAATTCGCAAAAATATGTCTGCTTGGCCCAATCCGCGCATAATTGCTAGTGCTATGGCAGGAATTGAATTTGCGATGGCAGGCGGTCAACCGGACGCCACTTATATTTTGCCATTGGCACTGGTAAAAGGCGAGCTTGCCATACTGCATGACATTGATTCTCAATGGTCAGTTGGGGGAGGTATTGATTTGGGATTGAGGTACGGATTTCCCCTGGGACCAGGTTTTGATACGGGTATTCACTTGCGGGTAAGCTACAATTTTTGATTTAGTTCAAGAAAACTACAATGTATTATATTTCACAACATAATATTACATGTAATGCAAACACCTATACTTTCCGCTCGAGGTTTTTTGTCCCAACCCTACTCGCCAGCGGTTTTAAAATTGGCTAAAAAGATTTCTTTTGATTAAGCCATAGATAAATGGAATACTGCCCATCGTAAGGCTGCTTGGCTACCACTTATAAGATTTTTGAACAGTTGGCATATCGTAGTCAAGACGATCAAAGAAGCCAAAATGAAGTTGGGGCCTTTAATGGGTGATTGGTTAGCGAGATCTGTATTCCTGAACACAGCACTAGCTATAGGCATTTGCATTGGTGGATGCACTGATTTCTACGGATGCGGTTCTAAGCTAGCTAACTCTAAATGGGAAGATCAGCTAACCATTGTTGTGGCAACTGATAACAGCAGGGTGTTGAAAGAAAAAGCAGTGCTGAAAGAGCAAAGACTGGCTTTGGAAGCCAAAAAGGCACGGCTGTTATCTGATGAAAAGAGTTCCCAGTGCCTGGATTGGAGCGAAACCTACCGTATCCAAGATGCCTTTGCTGAAAAAAGGGAGCGCCTCGGCGAAAAACAGCAAGCAGTTCTACGCTCTTTAATAGAATTCTCTCCTATTTCAGAGTTAGCGAATAGAAAGCTGCAAGAACTTAAGGCAAGAGAGGCAGTTCTTATTCGGAACGAACGCATTACGGAAGAGAGTTTGCGCGTACTATCTGATTGCATGCAAAGAATTTCTGAACGAGAGCGACGATTAGTGTCTTGTCAGTCTAAGTCATTGATAGACAGGAAAGAGGCGCTTGATCGGTATAAAAGCCAGGCAAATGAAAGCATCGCATCAGCGGAAAAGGCTTATCGCAATCTACTTGTTTCCATGATGGAACGAGGTTTAGTCCCTAGCGATCTACCCCCCATATTGCGAAAAGATCTCCAGGTGGCGTCTAGTTATCAGAGAGGTAATCTGGAGAGTGCACTAGCAGCATCTGAGTCGTTGATTGCCGCTATTCAATCGTTTCCAGTTGATGAAGAGTTTATCGCCGCTAAAAACCGACGAATTCAATTACTAACTCGACGTTCTTCTGACAATTCAGTGCGCCACGAGGCTGATAAAATACTACCCGAAGCTACTAAAGCCTACATAGAAGGACGCTACGAAGATGCTAATAAATTTCTTAATTCCATACTCTATTTAGTGGAACAATCCGAACCATGATCAACATGCGCAGTAGCTAGCTTCAAAAAATTGAAATAAAGGAGGGCAAATGCTCTTACTTCGGCGTATTAATGTGAGCCGATCATTTTTGATCATTACACTGGTTTCCGTTTTTTTTCTCTTTCCAGCACACGCAAAGAAAAAGCGTGTTCTTGTCCTGCCTGTCCAAAATAATGCAGTTGGCTTGGATATACCAATCGATATATGGCAAATTTTGAATACTGAAACCCACAAATTTCCCAATATTCGCCTTTTGTCCCCAGGGCGACGAGGAATCAATCGCGGTAAAAAATGCAAAGGCCCTTCTAGAATTCGTTGCCTTTCTAAATTGGGCAGGTATTGGAAAGCTGACGAGGTATTTATTGGCTTAGTCACTGCAAACTCTAGCTCATATGTAGTTGATTTGGCCCTAATCTCGGTTCGCGGCAAGCAAATGAGCGCTGAGGCTTCAGTTTCTGTGCCCGATAAAGCAGATATCATTTCCGAGGGATTGCGGGCGGCGACTATCAAATTGCTTGCTCCCGAAAAATACCATGGATCAATTCGCATAGACTACTACCATCCAGACGCAAAGGTTTTCTTGGATGGGTTTTTGGTTGGCATCACGCCGCTTGAATCCCCAGTTTTTAGCGTTCCGCCTGGAAAACATAAGCTTTCAATTCGCAAACCAGGTTCTTTGGAATATCGAAAAATAGTTGACGTTAAATACGATGCCGAATTGGTTGTGCGACCAACGCTCAAGAAATCAGAAATAGGGACCGAAGTAGCAGCTTTGTCAGAGGGTTCACCCAAAAGCTTATCCTCGACCACTTCGCTTCCTACTACTGCCCAGGCGATTACTACTAATGAAAACAATGTTCTTCCCCGATGGCCAGGATATACTGCCATAGCAATTGGTGGTGCCTTAATAGTAAGTGGACTGGTGCAAGAGTTTCGCGCTATCTCGCTTAAGAACGACGCCAAAAATATGCAAGACGATAATGGCTTAGTAGCGGAAGAAAATAACCGAGTGGCGAGAGATACAGGCAATGATTACCGGATAGCAACCATATCGGGCGCCGTATTCTTGGGAGTGGGTGCTGCCGCGGTCATAGGTGGTGGAACTTACCTCTATTTGGTTCCTTCCAATTCGGGAGCGCAACTGGGCGCTTCCTTGCGGTTTTAAATGGGAGCAATCATGAAAATAAACTATTTGTTTACAATTACCTCGCTAACAGTTCTATTCGCAGCAACTCAATCGGCATGTCGTGTTGACTACTATTGTGAGAGCAATAGTGACTGCTTTAAAAGCGGCCAGTGCATGAATAATGTATGTACCAAGCCCTTGGCGAATGCCGAACCTTGCATAGGAGAATTTTGCAAGGCAATGGCTCATTTTAACTTGCATATCGTAGAACCACAAAATGATTCCACTATTCGCGATACCACCACACAAGTGATTGTCAGATTGGAAAAAAAAGATTCCGAGCAAGTCGCCTTGCCCAATTCCACCGTAGTGAAAATCATTCATAAAACCACAAATGCAAAAAGGCAGAGCGATGTTGAGCTTAGGCGAATCAATGACACTGATCAGTATCAGGGCAAAATTTCATTCACTAATGATGGTTCTTATCAGTTAATTGCCGGGTTTGACGAACAAACGTTGCAGTCGCCTGCAGTTAATATCATGGTAAAAACTTGTGATTCCGAATGTAGTAATGGCTTTGAATGTATTAGAAAAAAATGCGTGCCTTTGTATACCGCTCAAATAACTAGCCCAATTGACGAAAAAATTAACAATTTGCCTATTCTAATTAAAGCAACTTTGCAAAGAACTCCCGAAACTGTAAAAGCATTGCCAGAACTACCTGCCCATATAAGTATGCAAGCCATTAGAACAGGATCAGAAACCGAGGCTGAAGAAATAATTTTGCAAAAAAGCGAAAATGATAGTTACGTTTTCGAGTGGATGCCGGACAACGCGGGACAATACAAATTAGTTATTACTAGTAATGGAATTGAATCGCCGGCCAAAGAGCTAACCGTTGTACCCCAAATTGAAATCAAACCAGTTCAATGCAATTTAAAAAACTCTGCCGACCCCGATGTGAAATGGAAACAAGCATGCCGCCGAGACGGGGTGGCAGTGTTTGATTTGGTCGGCACCGTTAAGAATATTGATTTAGGGTCTCTAAAGCTAAAAGTTCAAGGCGATGACAGTGTAGAACACGATAGCGCCCCTGCCAGTGGAAGCTCTAATTGCGGAGGTAAATTCTGCGCTAAAGTCAGCGTGAATCTTTGGAAACCAGCTCTGTACTCGCTTCACGGACGCTTTAAAGTTACAGCCAAAGGAGAATCAACCTACCCTCCCATTCCAATTTCTAGCAATGAGCAATCGGTTTCGGTTGGTCGTTATGCTTGGACGTGGAATTCACAAACTAATTCGCCCATTTCCCCTTCTTTGGCTTTGAGTAAAAAAGGAAATCTTTATTTAACTACTGACCAACCACGTGAATCAGGCGAACAGATTTTTGCCCTAAATGCACAAGGAGAGCAAGTTTACGCGGAAAATATTTATTCCAGTTTAGGAAGCTCGACACCTTCTGCTGTACTTCTCAACGAAGACGGAAACGGACCAGAAAACGGACCATCTATTATCGTAACCGCGCATGCTAATGATTCAGGAGCAGTTTTTGTCAAAAAATCTAAGGCCTGCAAGGTTTTTTCGAGCTGTAAGCTCAGCGATAAAACCGCGATTTTTTCCCCGGTTATCGCTCTTTCTATCAGCAATCAGGGAGAAAATGGAGTTCTCGTAGGTTTGGCAAACAGCAAATCTACCGAACCCTTTGGAATTAGTACTTCTTTGAAAGACCTAGACAATGGACTTTCTTGCAGTGAAGGGAAAAATCTGCATGCCATTACTACGCATTCTTCCATAGCCACCAGCGAAGAAAGTGCAAAGCCGGTGGTATTTGCCGGTGGCAGCAATAACTTACAGAAAGTCACATTCAACGGAGCCAGTATTGAAAATGTTGAGCACTTCCAAACTTCCGAGAGTGTTACCACAGTGGTTTTGGGAGAAAGCAATTCACCGGTAGGAATTGCCGAAGACGGCCTGTTCTTCGGCGATTACAAAAACATTAGCCTCAACGGCATTCCTACTGGAATAGTGATTGGTCACCAGCTTGCAGACCGCAAAGATCGCTTGGTCTTCACCAGCGCCATAGACAATGCACAAACCGTAATATCCAGCTTTCTTGAAAAACAGCGCTCCGCCCAAAAATCGATCTCTTTGGAGGGAGAAATAGTAGGCTCCCCTATTATTGGTAAAAGCCATGCTCTTTACGCACTCACTAAAGCCGCCAACTCATCCACAATCTATTTTGTGAATAATTCGCTAAAAGTATTGTGGAGTGCTGAATTGCCCTTTGCTGTTTCTACCCCCCTAACCATTGATAAAAACCGCGTGTCTGACCAGTCCACCACCGGCATAGGGTACTTTGGCACCGCCAAAGGAACGGTTTGGGGAATTATTGTGGACGATGCCGGACTAGACACCGAGGCCCGCTGGCCCAAGGAACGTCACGATCTACAGAATACTGCCAATGTTTACACCGCGCTTGAATAGGCTAAGAAAACACACTTCACCCCTAGCCTTTCCCAGGGAGAAATGGCTAGGGTGAGGGTCCTGACAGCCCCTAATCTTGTGGTTTACAAATGTTCCAGTCCAAAGCAGCCTGGATTTTTTCCTGCACCTTGGCTATCACCTGGCTGGGATTCAATTGAAAGCATCCATCTTGATCTGCTTTGGAGAGCAGATAAGTCTGAATAGCATTGGAAACTAAAGTTCTATCTGCCGGTTCTATAGATAAACTAGCCAAAATTTCGTCTACCTTAGACATCAAAGATTTTCCCGATTCTAGAGGGCATACCGTGCTTTCAGGTTTTACCGGAATTTTTATTGCTGGAAGATTTCCAATTACGGTGGTCGGTTCTCCACAGGCTTGCCCGAATTCGTAAGATATTTCTCCTGGAAGCGACTGAGTAATATCTAGAGAAAAGCCTTCAAACGCGGTCATTACCGTGTCCTTATAATTTCTTCCAGCAAGGGCGTTAGCAAGCGCGGTGGCTAATCCATTTGATTGGTCTCTAAATTGCAAAGGTACTTGTTCTAACTTGCCTCCTACTTCCAATTTTCCTGACTGAGGGCAAAGACAGCTAGCAAAATTTAGAGGAAAAAGAAGACTCGAAGCGGAAGAGGAATACAATGACAATGAGTTATCGCCTAATTGAATATCAACGTCTTGCCATGAAGGATTTCCAGTCAAGCGGCTGTTTTCTGCGTCTTTTAGAATCTGTAATTCGTACCCATTATCTTTAATCCTCATAATACCCACTAACAACACCAATGCCCGGTGCTTCTTGCCATTATGAATACGGCCTATATGAAACTCACCTTCTTTTCGAATGCGAATATCAAAAGAATTCTCTCCCGTACGCCGTTTTAGCTCTACTTTTCCTTCCACATTCAGGCCCCGAAACTCAAAACCGGCTTGGAAATCGGCCACAAAATATTTGTCGCCTACCGGACCTTCTCTGGAAACAAAAATTTTACCATTTGCAACATTACAGTTAGAATAATCCAACCCTATTGTCCGCCCCTCGATTCCTCGTGTTCTGCAGTCTGCCAATGGACCTTTGCTATAACTAGGTCGAACTGCAAGAGCAAGTGATAGCATTTCTTCCTGATCGCCTTCGGGAACTTGCGAAAGCGCATCTTCGTCTCCCGCTACCAGAGATGTTGCCGCTGCTGCTGCGGTTAGCATTTCTGTCTGAGTAAGCTCTTCGCCGGAATAATCACCAATTCCCGCAAACCAGGCAACATCTCCTTGAATAACTACTTTCGAGTTTTCATTATCCTCGTCGATATTGTCGTCATTATCATTGTCGCTACTGCCACAACCTATTGCCCAACAGCATCCTACTACCAAAAGTATCAAAAATTTGCGAGTGCTTATCATTTTGACCCCAGCGTCCTAGTTGTTGTTGATATTAAAAACTAGTTGGCAAGCCAAAGCGGGGTCAAGTGCCTTATGCGCGCAAATAACTACTTTGGTTTCTATCGGCGCAAGGGTAGTATTTCTATCCAATATCCATCAGGATCGCGAATAAAATACAATCCCATCGACTGGTTTTCATAAACAATGCACCCCATTTTTTTATGTTTCTCATGCGCAAGAGAATAGTCATCAACACTCAATGCTAAATGGAATTCATTGTCGCCAAGAGAATAGGGTTCTTGGCGGTCTCGCAGCCAGGTTAGCTCCAATTTATGCTCGCTATCACCGTCTTTCAAAAAAACAATGCGAAAGGAACCGTCAGGAGCGTCTATCTCACCTGACTTCTCCAATCCCAAGGCTTCTCGGTAAAACTCGATGCTTTTTTCTAGATTGAGCACATTAAAATTATTATGAAGAAATCGAAATTTCATGTTTTTTATCCCTAGAAGGTTTAGTTTTCGGATAGCATCTTAGAGGATTATGAGAAAACGATCAGCAGAAATCAGTGGGCAAAATTGGGAAATTGCCATCGATCAACAATGTAGGTGGTTTTGCGACAAACAGCCTGTTGAGCATCCGGGAGTCTTGGCTGCATTCCAAGGTGGCTTGTGCCGTGCAGCCGATGGACGCAATATTTTGCGAATTGCCAATGATTGGTGCTATGTGTAGGTTCAAGATGCACCACTGCTGGAAGAAGCAGTTTGCCCTACCTGTTCCTACATTATTTTCTTATTCTCCGACCGTCGCAAAGAGAAATTACGACCAGAAACCTTGATAGCACGAGAAGGCTACTCTACTGCGAAACTGAACGAAGTTGGCCTGCTCGATTTAGCCGTAATGCTCAATTCTCACTAGGTTCTCTTCTGGAGTAAAAAGATGGAGCCTATTTTCTTTTAGTAGGAGAAAACCTATTCCCTATCTTCTCGCATTGATTGGCTTCAGCGCCGATCATGCTAGATAAACAAGAAAAATACATTGACTGTTTCTTACTAATATGAAAACAACTTGAACTATCTCAAAGTTGACTTCAGCAGAAACATTGATAACTTTATGAGCTGTTTTGTTACTGTTTTTTGACAAGCCATGGATTGCTGAACGTTTATAGGAAATGAAGGGAGGGTTTATGTCGCCTAAAAAAGCCATATTGCATCCCGAATTACATTCAGCAACCGCTTCAATTTCAATGACGGAAATGCTTCCCCAGGAAATTGAGGTTCAGCCGGAAGCTGTATACAGTAATCGTACCGATACCAACCTAACTCTGAGAGACAACCACAAAAAGCAGCCACCAGCAATTGATCTAATTTCCTTCAATACCAAAGGTGTCACTGGCAAGAGTATTTGTTTTCACCCCTTATCTTCCCAAGCAAAAGAAAATTTGTCCCACGACTTGCCCCACAATAAATCAAATTCAGTTAAACGGTGGGAGCCCTGCCCGGGAGCTACATTTCGTAACTACGAGCTATTAAGAATTTTAGGCGAAGGCGGAATGGGGTGTGTCTATCTTGCCCGTGATAACAAGCTCGGCCGTAAAGTAGCCATAAAATTTCTCACTGCCGAGCTAGAACCAAAAGCAGTAGAACGATTCATTGTTGAGTCCCGAGTAACCGCGGGCCTATGCGGCCACGAATCTATTGTCACTATTCATGAGGTGGACGAGATAGATGGTCGTCCGTATATGGTTTTGGAATACATCGACGGCCAAAACCTGAAACAATTAGCAGGGGGGCAACCAATGCCTCCCAGTAGAGCAGTCAAAATCATTGTTTCCATACTCAAAGGACTATCTTTTGCCCACAATCAAGGAATTGTTCATCGTGATATTAAGCCGGAAAATATTCTGGTAACTGAATCAGGCGAAAAAATCCTCGATTTTGGCATTGCCAAACGCCAGCGAGTTGAGCCCCGGCAATTGCCATTGCAAGCACCTCTTGATTCCGAGCTAGCCGACGCGCTTACTAACAATAGTTTGCTATTGGGTACTCCTGCTTACATGCCGCCCGAACAATGGCAGGGATTGAGCGAAACTGATCAGCAATCCGATCTCTGGTCAATCGGAATAGTCTTATTTGGCTTACTAACCGGAACACATCCGCTGGGCGATCTTAAAGGCATGCAGTTTGCGGTGGTGTCTCAGCTTGATAAACCAATGCCTAGCTTGGAAAATTTTGCCCCTCTACTTCCCAAAGGTCTTATCCAAGCAGTGGATTGGTGCCTCAAAAAGAAAAAATCCGAACGAGTACCCGATGCGATTACTTTACTTAGGGCCTTGGAACCATACCTGCCAGGAAAAGCCACCCGCGAAATCAAACTAGACGAATCCCCCTTTGCCGGGCTAGTTCCTTTCCAGGAATCAGATGCTAGCCGTTTTTACGGGCGTGAAAAAGAATTGGCAACAGCAATGAGTCGTCTTGCTGACCAGTCAATGATGGCAATAGTAGGGCCCAGCGGAATAGGAAAATCATCTTTCTTAAGAGGAGGACTTGCTCACCGCATAAAACATTCCGGAGAGCGGTGGGAAGTATTTACTATTCGTCCGGGAATTTCCCCTTTAAGCAATTTGACCTACGCACTTTGGAGCATGACGGGAATTACCTCCTGTACGGTCGCAGGTGACCTCCAAGAGGAACAAAAAATTGTTTCTCGCCTAAAGACCGAACCAGGTTTTGCGGGTTCAATAGTGCGCAAGTATGCTAAACAACAAAACTGCAAAATTCTTTTTCTAGTTGACCAGTTTGAAGAGCTTTTTACTCATTCCGACCAAGAGCAGCGCAGCGCTTTCTCCGCATGTTTATGTAGCATTGCCGATGATCCCGTTTCCCCAGTACGCATGGCCATTGCGTTACGTACCGATTATCTAGATAAGCTGGCAGCTGAGAGCCCGCTTTTATTAGAGGAAATTTCCAAGAATGGACTTTTCTTTCTCGGGTCGCTGACCCCCGAAGGCCTTCGCCAAGCGCTTGAGCAACCAGCCGATGCAGCGGGATACCAATTCGAAAATGGCATTGTGGAAGATATGATTGCGCACCTTCAAGTTACCCCTGGCGCGCTTCCCTTTCTGGGATTTACCGCCAGCCAACTTTGGCGCGAACGTGATCCTTCCCGCAAAATGCTTACTCTGTCCAGCTATCAGTACATGGGGGGGATCAGCGGCGCCCTTTCGCGGCATGCAGATCAAGTACTCAATGAGTTGTCATTAAAAAATCAAAAGCTAGTTCAAAATATTTTCCTGCGATTAATTACCCCTGAACGTACTCGCGCCATTGTTCCGGTAGAGGATTTGGAAGGATTATCCGCAAGCAAATCCAATTTTAGTCAGGTGCTGGAAAAGCTAGTTCAGTCACGGCTATTAGTAATTCAAACTAACGCAGGCTACCGAACAGTAGAAATTGTTCACGAATGCTTAATTAGTGGCTGGAACACCCTTTTGCAATGGTTGGAAAAGAATAGCGAAGACACGATTTTTATTGAACAGTTACGCACTTCCGCCAGGCAATGGCAAGCCAACAAACGGGATAATGGTTTGCTATGGCGAGGAGAAATAGTTGACGAAGCTAGTCGATTTGAGAAACGCTATCGAGGCGAGCTAACTGACTTAGAAAAGTCTTTTCTGGAAGCTGTTCTCGCCGAAAAATCCAAGACCGCACGACGACGACATTTTTATTTAGTTGCCGGAATAGTGTTTCTAGCAACCTTAGCAATAACCGCAGCCATTGTGGCAATAATAACCATTGCCGCCCAGCGAAAAGCAGTAGAACAGGCGGGAGTAGCAATGCGCGCTAAAGAAATCGCTAAGAAGGCGGAAGCTACCGCTTTGCTTCAAGCAGGTATGGCAAAAAAAGCAGAAACCGAGGCACGAAAAAACCTGGAAAAGGTCCAACATAAAGAACACGAACGCGCGCTAGCAGCAAAACAGGCTCAAGATATGAGCCTACAACTACAAGAAAAAAATAAAGAACTATTAGACGCTCTTAAAAGAACCGAGATAGCAAGACGTATTGCCAATGAGAATTCGAGAAAGGCTAAAGAGGCGCGCGAGGAAGCCTTAGTTGCCGCTCAGCGATTGGAAGTAACGCTGCAACAAGAAAAAGAACGGGTTAGGCGCCTTCAGGAACAATTCGGAAGTCCATTATTTGAAGAAATCGAGGATTGAAGGCGTTATGATTAAATTTTTAACAGTGTTTTTCATTCTAATTATTGCACTACCAACGGCCGCCCAAGAAGCCAAACAAGAACCTATTGTTAGAGAGCTAAAAGAATCACATCCATGGTCAAAAGGAGTAAGCGAAGAAGATAAACAAATAGCTCGGGAGCTTTTCGCCAGCGGTAATTCTCTCATGAAAGAATCAATTTGCATAACCGCAGCAAAAAAGTATACCGCGGCGCTTAAACGATGGAACCACCCTGCTATTCGCTATAATTTGGCAGTCGCTTTAATTAATCTTGACCGGCCAATTGAAATGTACCGGCACCTGACTGCGGCAATTAATGGTGGTTTGGAACAATTGAGCAAAGAAAGATTCGAACAGGCAAAGAACTATTTAGCGCTTTTGGAAACCCAATTGGTGCGAGTACGAATTCAGTGCGACGTTCGCGGAGCACACGTGCTAATGGATGGTCGGCACTTATTCAATGCACCAGGAAAGTTCGAAGACATAATTAGACCTGGACCGCACAGCATAAAAGCTTCTAAGGAGGGCTACGTAACCAATGAAGTTAGCCGACTACTGGAAGGTGGCGCGAATTTCGACCTATATCTGCAATTAAAAACTCTAGAAGAACTAACCGAAATGCGTCGACGCTGGCCTGCTTGGAAACCATGGGCATTGGTGGGTGCCGGGGCAGTAATCGCGCTTGCGGGAGGTGGATTGCATTATTTGGGAAATCAGCAGATTCGTGATTACGATAAAATCTCCGCACATGAATGTAAAAGCAAAGATGGATGTAACGCAAGAGATTTTTCTTCCAAGCTCGACAATGGGGCGTTAATGCAAAAACTAGGAATAGGTGCTTACGCGGTAGGTGGCGCTGCGCTGATCACTGGTGCAGTATTTACCTATTTGAATCGACCGCGCCCGTTTATTCGTGCTTATAGCGATATACCAAAAAAGACGCCGATTTCATTCAATTTTATACCGACCTCCAACGGGCATCATTCTGGCTTCCTGGCAACGCTTAGTTTTTAGGGGATAAATATGAAACTGATCTATCCTTATGCAGGTTTTGCTATTTTTATGCTGATTATTGATTCTGGGTGCAAGAAATCGCAGACGGTGGAATGTCCTGGCGGAAGAATATGCGCCGAGGGAATGAAATGCTCATCGATTCCGCCCCACTTTTGTATTAACGGTACATGCGGTGATGGAATTGTAGATAACGGTGAAGAATGTGACGAAGGCGAATACGATACCAAAAACTGTAATCATAATTGCACGCTAGCCAGGTGTGGGGACAAATACATAAATTTGAAAGCTGACGAAGAATGTGACGATCAAATTGAGACTAAAAATTGCACGGCAACCTGCAAAGTTAGTAGGTGCGGAGATAGAATAAGAAATCGAACTGCCGGCGAAGAGTGCGACGAGGGAGACCAGAATGATGATGAGGGTGATTGCACTACCGAATGCAAACAAGCACGCTGTGGCGACCGAAAGATAAATAGTAAAGGTACCTACAAGGAAGAATGCGATGACGGAAATGAGAACGGCGATAATAAGGATTGCACCTCCAAATGTAGGCTAGCGCAGTGTGGAGATGGTTTGGTCAACAAAAGTAAGAACCAAAATAGATTTGAGGAGTGCGACTTTATAACTGATAACAATGGTACCTGTACTCCTGAGTGTAAAGTGAATAAGTGTGGCGACGGATTTGTCTTAGAAAACGAACAATGCGATCTTGGTGCAGGGAAAAATATAGAAACCGGCAGCTGTCCGAAATGTAAATTCGCGCGTTGTGGCGATGGGTTTATACAGCAAGGTGTAGAGCAGTGTGACGACGGAAATGATAACAATTACGACGATTGTATTAATTGCAGAGAAGCTTTTTGTGGGGATGGTTATGTACGCGAAATATCCAAAATTGATTCTTCAAAAGTCGAAGAATGTGACTATGTAGCCGATATCACCGGAACATGTAACAAAAGCAATGACGAAGCTAAAACGTGCAAATGGGATAAGCATGGGGATGGCATTGTGAATCCCCACAATATCGTTGATGAAGTTAATATAGGCGAGCAATGCGATGGCGCCGGAAAAGATCGAGAAGGAAAAATCACCTGCGAATCAAAAACCTGCACGAAGTATTGCCAACGGAGCTGGTGTGGAGATGGCACTATAAACACAAGCGCGGGGGAAACGTGTGATAATGGCAATGCTAATAGCCACAATGGAGACTGCCTTCCATATGGAACCAAGTACAGCGACGGAAGCGACGGAGGCTGCAAAAACAACAAATGTGGTGATGGGTTCTTGAATTCACATGGAACAATAAAAGAAGAATGCGATAATGAAATAATGGAAGCATGCGGGACTTGCACTCAGTGCGAAATCAAAAAAACTAGTGTTGCGCTAGGAAAAATTTATATCAAGTCTAAAGACATAGTTGGTGTAATTTTCTCAGTAGACAGCGTACAAGAAAAGCAGGTTTTCGAAATAGTTAGCAGTTCAGAACCTCAAAATGAATACATACCTATAGACATTTTTAATCTCGATAGCACGGAACAGATTGCAACAAAAATTGGGAGCACAATTGCCAACTCCCTAGCAATAAAAGTAAGTTATCAAAAGTCAGAACAAATATCTTTAGAGAACAAAAATCCAGGTATAACTAAACCATATCTGGAAACTGTTAAATCAAGACCTGGCTTCGAAGTCGAGATAGAAACTAATGGCGCAGGTTGTAAAGTGGATGAAAGTTGCACAAACTATTTAGATTGCGTATCACTCAAATGCGATCAGACAACAAGCAAGTGTATCGATAAAATTTAGATTTTATACCCGCAAGGTTACCGAGATGAAGAAATTGCTCATTGTGTCATATCTAAGTTTGGCTGGATTTGGTTGCAGTTGCGAGTCTAGTAATGACAACCAATCGGCAAGAGATTGTAGGCACAATAATGGCGGTTGCGACCCAAATGCTAGGTGCATAGAACAAAATAACGTGCCAGCCTGTGTTTGTTTGCCTTGGTATTATGGCAACGGGTTGTTTTGTGAAAAGAGTGGTCTTCAAGAAGGATCACCTTGGCCTATGGAAGGCGGAAATGCTTGGCATACCGGTCAAAGCCCCTATGTTGGCTCACAAACAGGATTATTGCAGAGAGAATTCGCATTGAGCGAAGCAATTGATTCTACTTCTTCCCCGGTAATCGCCGCGGATGGAACAGTATACATAGGTGTTTTCCGTGCATATCATGCCATTTCAAAAAACGAAACTACTTCGCCAAAGCCTATTTTTACCGGATGCGCTTTTACAACTTGTAGAAACGAAAGGGTTTTTTCAACCGCTGCAATTGGTTCAGATGGAATAGTTTACGTTGGAGGAAACCAAGGCGGCGTGTATGCAATTGATCCAAATGTGCCAGAACAGCCAAAATGGTCTTTACGAATCGACCAAGAAATCAGTGGTTCTTCGCCAGCGATCGATAAAAATGGCATGTTGTATATCAATTTTAACATCTACACTTCCTCCCGAGAGCGGCTTTATACGTTCAACGCATTCAATACTGCATCCGCAGTGTCTTCAAGCGCTAAGCCAAAATGGAGCTCGTCCAAAACAAATGAGGCGAGATACGCCCCAGTAATTGGCGCCGACGGCACTATCTATGTAGGAAGCGAGGACGGAAATTTGTATGCCTTTACCCCGGAAGGAGACAGCAAATGGGTCTATTCGGCAGGATATTCAATCGATTCTTCCCCAGTAATAGGTGCTGACGAAACGATTTACATAGAAGTTGTTCACGAAAACGAGCCGCCAGAGCTGAAGGCAATAGATCCCTATGCAAGCGATGAAAGCAAGCGGCTAAAGTGGTCCTGGCGTTTTCCTTCCGACAACACTGGAGCGCGGGCGCTTGCCTTAAGTGCCGATGGGACAATTTATGTTGCCGGTCATGGCTGGAATGATCAAAACCAAGACTACGAGCATTGTCGATTGTATGCAATTGATTCGAAAAACGTTGAAAATGGCATGAAACCAAAATGGCAATTTGACGTAGGCGATCCTATAAGAGCAGCGCCGGCAATAGGAGCTGATGGAACAATATACGTAGGAAGTGACGATCGTAACGTTTACGCAATCAATCCCGATGGTACGGAAAAATGGCGCTTTCAAACCGAGGGAATGTTTCGCTCATCCCCAGCCATTGCTGCTGATGGCACGGTTTATATTGGCAATTACGACGGAAATTTATATGCCTTCGGCGACTAAAGTCAGGTAATTACCTAATTCTCACGTTTCCTCCTCAGCTCTTTCCTCAACAAATCCAGAGAAAGCGTATTAACCACCTCACCAGCGGCTAGTCCGCCTTTTCGCGCCACCCCTACTCCCCAGCGCAGAAATTCCACGTGCTCAAGCCGATGAGCATCGCAATTAATTACGCAACGAACGCCTTTTTTCTTAGCGTAAGGCCATAAACGCCAGTCCAAATCCAGACGTTGAGGAGAGGCGTTTATTTCTATCCAAGTGCCAGTTCGCGAGCAAGCATCAATAACCGCGCGCTGATCCAAGGGGTAAGGGTCGCGTTCCAGAAGTAGCCTTCCGGCAAGATGCCCCAATATATGCACATAGCGATTTTCCGCGGCTCGGACTAGTCTTTCAGTAGTTTCCTCAGCGCTTTCTGCCAGGCGCTGATGCACGCTGGCAATTACCACATCTAACTCTGCCAGCAGATCATCGGGAAAATCCAGTTTGCCACTTTTTAAAATATCGACTTCCGAACCAGTCAAAAGACGAAAATTGTTACCCTGGTCGGCTAGGCGTTGATTAACCTTGTTTACCTCTTTTATCTGTTGGCGTACTTGCGCGGCACTTAATCCTTTCGCTTGGAAAGACGATTGTGAATGGTCGGTTATTGCCCAATAAGAAAATCCTTTCTGACTCATCGATTGGGCTATCTGTTCTAATGATTGATGACCATCGCTCCACAATGAATGATTATGGAGCGAGCCGCGCAAATCACTATTTTCAATCAAACGAGGCAGCGGGCCTTTTACCGCTAATTCGAATTCCACTTGGTCTTCACGCAATTCTGGCGGAATATAATGAAGTCCCAATTTTTTAAATATTTCTTCCTCGCTATGACAGAGAACCCTTAAATTAGGGTCACGAGTTTCTTCTTGAGAACGAAACAAGCCATATTCGTTTAACCGCAAACCCCGCTCGATAGCGCGCTGGCGCATTACAATATTATGTTCTTTGCTTCCCGTGAAATAGAGAAGCGCAGAGGCAAACTCCACATCCTGAACTATTCGCAAATCGCACTGAACTCCGTCGACCAGCAATACACTAGCTTTAGTTTCTCCCTTGGCCAGCGTGGATTTCACGTATTCCAAGGAAGTAAAATCGTGCAAAACAATTTCCGGCCTAGAAGAAGAAACTAGCAAATCCACATCGCCTACTACCTCGCGATAGCGGCGCAAACTTCCAGCAATAGCACAGCGAATAACCTGGGAATGGTGACATAAGTATTCGCGAATCCGCTCCGCCGCAGGAAAAGCTTGGGAGAGTAAGTATTGGGAGGCAAAATTTTTGTGGCGCTGAATGCCCTCCAATATATTAGCCTGGGTTTTTTTGCCAAAACCATGCAACTTGGCGACGCGATCTTCTAGGCAAGCTGTCTCTAGCTGCTCAATAGTTTCAATTTGCAATTCTTGGTAAAGAGCCCGGGTCTTTCTTGGCCCCAATCCCGAAATTTCTAGCAGAGTAATTAACCCCGAGGGCAAAGAAGCCTTCAGCTCTTCATAGTAAGCAAGCCCTCCAGTGGTTACCAGTTCAATAATTTTTTTTCGAATGCCTTCTCCTATCCCCGGGGTATCATGAAAGCGATCGGAAGAAACCAAGGTTTCTACTGGCTCATCTAGTCCCTCGATAGTGCGAGCAGCATTTACGTAAGCCCGAGACTTAAATGGATTTTCGCCCGAAAGCTCCAGCAAAGTACCAATGTGAGTGAGAACTGCGGCTACGGTTTGGTTGTCCATGCCTGGAAGTATAAGACATACTTATCGGGTCGTCGCGCTTTGACGCCCTTTGATGCTCGATTTTGTTTTGGTTTTTTTTTGCGGTTTAGCAAAAATTGTCAAGATTTGCCTTCCATTTAGTTGTACAAATCATCGAAATAAGAGGGAGGTTAGTTAAGTACCTTTTTTTCCTAACAAAACAAGTGGTCTTTTGTGATAGGACCATGGGTCACAAGACGTATTCAACCGCCGCGTTCCCTGAATGAGAAGAGGTTGGCAAATGCCTCCGATAGTGGAAATTACCAATGTTGTTAAGGAGTACAAACTCGACAAAGTAGTGGTTCCTGCTTTGCAACAAGTATCTCTAACTATTGAAGCGGGTGAATTTCTTTCCATTGCTGGTCCTTCCGGAAGTGGAAAAACCACCCTTCTAAACTTAATTGGTTGCGTAGATACACCCACCTCGGGAGTGGTGAGCGTGGCTGGACAAGACACCAGTAAATTGTCGGAGAAAGCCCTCACCAGTCTACGACTACACAAGCTCGGTTTTATTTTTCAGAGTTTTAACCTAGTCAACGTACTCACAGTGTTCCAGAATGTGGAGCTTCCACTTTTGCTGCAAGGAAAATTTTCCTCTGCTGACCGCAAAACCCGAGTAATGGGCATGCTGGAGCAAGTGGGATTAGGTAGTTATGCTCGCCACCGTCCCAATGAGCTCTCTGGGGGACAACGCCAACGAGTAGCAGTGGCTCGTGCTCTAGTAACACATCCTCAAATTGTCTTGGCTGACGAGCCCACCGCCAATCTAGATTCCAAAACTGGCGAAAATATAATTGACCTTATGCAAGAGATGAATAGCAAACAAGGTACTACCTTCATCTTTTCTACCCACGATTCGAAAGTAATGGCTCACGCTAGCGCTATAATAAAATTGACTGACGGAAAAATCATTGATGAACAATCCGGCAAAAAAGCCGTGGGTGCAGGAGACTGACCATGGGCAGCCGATTACAAATGTTAGGCATTCTCATTCAAATAGCTTTTCGTAACCTTTTTGCCAGCCGCATAAAAACACTAATCGTGGGAGGCATTATCGGGTTTGGGGCTATTGTTGTGGTGGTTGGCGCTTCTTTGGTGGACTCCATAAACAGCAATATGGAACGAGCAATTATTGGAAGCGCTACCGGGCACCTGCAAGTTTACAACGCCAATTCTAAAGACGAACTTTCCTTGTATGGAGGAATGCAGGGAGATCCTGATTTAGAGCCTATTGACAATTTTGCGAGAATAAAAAAAATTCTACTCAAGGTTCCCAATATTAAAATGGTAGTTCCCCAAGGAGCTGCTGAGGCCATGGCTAGCTCAGGAAACGAGTTAGACATCACCTTGGAAAAGTTGCGTAATATCGCCAGAAAACAACATTCTGGAGAAAAGTTTTCCTCTGAAGAATATGAATCGCTGAAAGACCACATGCGTCAGATGATTGCTCTTATGCAGCGCGATCTCTCTAACGTAGAAGATATTGGAGAAAGAGTATTCGATCCCAAATCAATCGACGATTTAAAACGTGCTGCTTCTCAGGAATTCTGGTCTGGTTATGATGAAAATCCTTTTGACAACTTGGAATTTCTAGAGAACAAAATCGCTCCTCTTTCGGTCGACGGCGATTATATTTGGGTGCGCTACATTGGCACCGATTTAGATGCCTATTCCCAGGCTTTTCCGGGAATGCAGATTATTCAAGGCCAAGCAGTTCCCAAGGGGCAACGAGGCATTCTTTTTGGAAAAAAGTATTACGAAGAATGGATTAAATTAAAAACAGCCATGCGGCTCGACAAAATTCGAGAAGCACGCAATGTGAATCACAAGACTATTGCCAACGACCAAGACCTCCAACGTATGGTTAAAGAAAACAAGGAGCAGATTCGAGAAATTATAATCCAACTTGATTCAGTTAAACGCCAGCAGATGGTCACGCGGCTTCAAAAAGCTTTAGCAAGTTCCGAATCAGACATTTCCAACCTTTTAACCGAACTCTTTACCATTGATGATCAAAACTTCGATAAAAACTACCAAATCTTTTATTCCGAAGTTGCGCCTTTAGTGAGACTTTATCAGGTTAAACCAGGCGACACGCTTACCATCCGAGCATTTACCAAATCGGGATACTTTAAATCGGTAAACGTCAGGCTATACGGAATTTATCAGTTTAGCGGCTTGGAAAACTCCGGATTAGGAGGCTTTCTCAGCCTGATGGATTTGATGACTTTCCGTGATTTGTACGGCTATCTCACTGCAGATAACTTGGCAGAAATTAAGCAATTAAAAAAGGAAGCTGGGCTACGTGCAGTAAAACGCGAACACGCCGAAGATGAGCTATTTGGCTCGGCCACCGACACGCCTACAGTGGCTACGCCGGTCATGCAGGCTAAAGCAGACGAAGTCGGGTTCGATGAATTCGCCCATTTTGATCCTACCGAGGGCGCCAAAGCAGCATCCAGTGCCGACCGGGTATACACCAAAGAGGAAATAGAACAAGGGGTAGCTATTAATGCTGCCATAATCCTAAATAATCCCCGACTAGCTAGCCAAACTAAAAATGATATTGAAAGTGCTTTTCAGCGCGAGGGGCTCCTACCCAATCAAGATCCAAAAACCGCCGGCGAAACCAAAAGTTTGAAACTAAAGGTGGTCAGCTGGCAAAACGCAGCAGGTATGGTAGGCCAATTGATCATGGTGTTGAGCGGTGTGTTGGTAACTTTGGTATTAATTATTTTTGTGGTAGCAATTATAATAATTAATAATTCTATGGTAATGGCAACGCTACAACGAATACGCGAAATTGGCACTTTGCGAGCCATCGGAGCTCAACGGCGCTTTATTATGATGATGATTGGAGTGGAATCAATAGTAGTCGGGATTTTCTTCGGAATAATCGGCTCTGGCGTAGGGGCTGCGCTGGTTGGGTTATTGGGAAAAGTTGGCATTCCCGCACCTAGCGAAGAAGCGCAAATATTTTTCGCCGGTCCCCGCCTTCATCCCGAGCTTAGTGGAATTAATTTAGTAATAGCGCTAACAATTGTTCTCGCAGTGTGCATCATTTCCGGTTTTTATCCGGCATTTTTAGCCACTCGCGTTACTCCTCAAAAAGCCATGCAGAGCGAGGAGTAAGAGGATAAAAAGATGAGCTTGATTGATTTTCAAATTGCCGGACGGAGCCTGATCCAACACAAAAAGCGCACTGTTCTTCTGGGCGCTGCTATAGCAGGAGTTACCGGCCTATTAGTAATATTGACTGCTTTGACTGATGGTTTACACGAAACCATGATTGAGTCGGCTTCCGCTTTGGCTACCGGTCATGTAAATGTGGGAGGCTTTTATAAAGTAACTGCGGGTACTTCTGCGCCACTAGTGACCGATTACGAAAAAGTTCTAACTGCCATCAAACCAGAAGTTCCGGAATTAGACTGGGCGGTGGTTCGTGGGCGCGGCTATGTAAAAGCAGTGGCGCAAACTTCCTCCATGGATTTGGTCTTGGGCGGGATAGATATCGAACATGACCCAGGATTCAAAAAAGTGATTCAAGTAGTCAGTGGCAGTCTTGAAGAGCTAACTAAAAGCGGGACCATTTTGTTATTTGAAAGTGAGGCCAAGCGGCTAGAGGTAAAGGCCAACGACTCTTTAACCCTTTCGGCACCTACTTACCGCGGCATGGCCAACACTATGGACGTGCGAGTAGCAGCTATTGCCAAAGACGCTGGAGCGCTCAGCAAATTTTTTGCGTATCTGCCTAACGAAACATTGCGCGCCCTGTACCAGCTAAAGCCAGGTTCAACTGGCGCCATTCAACTCTATCTTAAAGATTATGAAGCTGCTCCCCAAGTTGCCGCCCGTCTGCGTGAGTTTTTGACTCAGAAAGGTTGGAGAGTAATGGATGCCGACCCGCAGCCATATTGGATGAAGCTATTCATGAAGCTTAATAAAGAAGATTGGACTGGACAAAAACTGGACGTATCAATCTGGTCTGACGAAATGATGTTTGTAAAACAAATGCTAACTGTGCTCCAAGCATTAACTAGCTTTTTATTATTGATTCTAATGCTTATTGTTGGAGCTGGAATTATGAGCACCATGTGGATAGCTATTCGTGAACGTACTCGGGAAATCGGCACTCTTCGTGCAATAGGAATGCAGCGACGACGCGTATTGCGTATGTTTTTAACGGAATCATTTTTGTTAGGGTTAGCAAGCACAACGTTGGGTTCAGCAGTAGGCTCATTAGTGATAGTTTTTATTAACAAAATTCAAATCACTTTACCGGAAGCTGTTCAAATTCTTTTTATGAATGACCAACTTTCCCTTTCTTTGCATGCAAATAAAATATTTATATCTATTACCGTGGTTACCATCATAACTGCCATTGCGGCACTTTACCCCTCCATCCGCGCGGCCCGGCTCAAGCCGGTTACTGCTATGCATCACATTGGATAAACACTATGCGAACATCTGCTCTTCTCCTTTCTTTTGCAATGATGGTCACCCCGAACATTGCCGCGGCTTTATCTGCGCAAGAATGCGTACAGCTTTTAAAAAATATTGATGATCGCCAACGCAACAATGGCGATTATAAAGCATTGGTATATTTAGAAAGTAAAGAACGCGACAAATCGGACGTGGTGTACGAGGTAGTAGCTTACCGGCGCAGCGTTGATGCCAAACTTATGTTGCTATTCATGAAACCCAAGGCGGAGCAAGGCAAGGGCTACCTAAGGATAGAGAAAAACCTGTGGATGTACGACCCTTCAGTAGGAAAATGGGAACGCCGAACTGAAAGAGAACGCATTGGAGGCACCGGGTCTAACCGGCGTGATTTTGACGATTCCCGATTAGCTGAAGAGTATACGCCCGAATACGAGGGTGAAGAAAAACTGGGTAGGTTCACGGTACATAAATTGAAATTAACTGCCAAGGAAGGGGTTGACGTGGCCTACCAGGTAATTCGATTATGGGTAGATAAAGATTCTAACAATCCCCTAAAGCAGCAAGAATTTGCCCTTTCCGGCAGGCTAATGCGCACCAGCTATACCCCTAAATGGCACAAGATTTATAGTGAATCGAAAAAAGAAGACATTTGGTTTCCCCAAGAACAGCGCATTTATGACGAAGTAGACAAAGCCAATTCCACCATAATAGTTATTAAATCGGTGGATTTGCGCCCCCTCCCCCTAAATATGTTTACTAAAGCCTGGCTAGAGAGCAAAAGTCGATGAAACCGGTATTTTGGAAGATAGCAAAATCACTAGTCTTAGTAGCGGCTTTTTCTCCTTTTTCGGGTATTGGGCAAACTAATAACTTAAACAACGCTCTGGACTCTAGCGACTCCAACCGGCCAAGCGAGGAAAGCCTTTTTGGAGATTCCTCAGCAACAGGCACCGTCGAAAGTTCTGGTCAGCAAGAGCCCAAAAATCGGCCTACCGAGGATTCATTATTTTCCTCAGAGGAGGAAAAGTCATCTGCCCCTATATGGGAATCGCTCTCTGAAGATCCCCTTAAAATTGGAGGCATCTTTTATATGCGCGCACAATCCGGCGCCGATACAAAGAATCCTCCTTCTGGCTGGAGCTTGTCGGTACCTACTTTAGTGGATGGCTATTTTGATGCCCGTCCGAATGAACGTATTCGGGGTTTTTTGCTAACCCGGTTGAAATACGATCCTACCATCGCCGAAACTTCTTCCCCTGAAAATGGTCCGCTTTCTTTAGCTTTAGATCAGCTTTGGCTTCGTTTTGACCTGTTACGCAGCGTATTTGTTACTTTCGGCAAACAACACATCAAATGGGGCACTGGTCGTTTTTGGAATCCTACCGATTTTCTTCATCCGGTCAGCCGCGATCCCTTAGCTTCCATGGATACCCGTAGCGGCGTAACCATGCTCAAGCTTCATTTTCCTTGGGAAAAATACGGATGGAATTTTTATGCAGTAGGAATTCTTGAAGATTTGGGGCCCAGCAATACCATTGGCAAAGTGGGAGGAGCTATTCGTGGAGAAATAGTGGTCGGTCAAGCAGAAATCGGTTTAGACTTAGTAGCCCAAAAAGGTCATAAACCAAAAATCGGGATGGATATTTCTTCCGGACTTGGACCAGTAGATATCTATGCCGAGATTGCTTTAACTAGAGAAGCAGAAAAATGGCGTGCTTCCAACGTAGCAGAAAATTCATACGAAAAATACCAACCTCGAGGAACTAGCACTCAATTAGTAGCTGGATTAGATTGGTCGTTAGATTATTTAACCCACAATCTTCTTACCTTTGGCATGGAATATTTTTACAATTCTTTAGGATACGATGGAAAAGAAATTTATTCGGAACTATGGAATAATAACGTTTATCGTCCATTCTATCTAGGTAAGCATTACGCATGCATATACGGTACTTTTAGTGGTCCGGCCAGCTTGTACAACCTGAAAGTGATCATTTCCAATCTGGCCAATATCTCGGACAAATCATACGTTTCTCGCCTACAAGGTTCGGTTACTATTTTAACCCATTTGGAAGTAGAAGCGTTTACCGCTTTCCACTACGGAAATAAAGGAGGCGAATTCCGCTTTGCTCTAGACTCGAAACCAACAGAGAATTCGCCGGGAGTACACATTTCTCCTCAGCTTATGGAACTGGGAGTGGGTTTTAAAGTAAGAATTTAACTGTCCAACGATTCTTGAGCTCAATTGACGATTAGAAAAATACCTACTGTGGCGCGATTAGATAGCCGAACGCCCAGGCAATGTCCTGGCTCGATCCGAGGCTCATTGAAAAACTAATCCCGAACCAAGGTTACCACGCCTTCGATATGAAAAGTCTGCGGAAACATATCTACTGGTACAGCTTCTTTGGGCAGATAGCCCCACTGTTTTAGCTCACGCAAATCGCGCGCTAGAGTTGTTGGCTCGCAAGAAACATACACTACGGTGCGAACTTCAAGCTGCCTGGCTAGTTTGCCTATTCCTTTGGCCCCGGCTCTAGGCGGATCTAGCAATAAATACTGAAATCTACGCCCTTCTTTGGCTAGCATTTCTGCCGTATGTAAGGCATCTCCAATAATAAACCGCACGTTATCAATAGACCACTGGCGAGCGGTTTTTCGTGCCAACTCTACTGCATCAGCGTTTGCTTCAATGGCAGTAACCCTAGCGCCTGCATTAACTAATCCAAAAGTGAAATTTCCAGCACCAGAATAAAGTTCCAAAATTTCGACTCTCCTGCTTGGAAAAAAAGCAATTTGTCGTAATGCTTCTTGCACCAGTAATTCATTTACAGCTTGATTGGCTTGCGCAAAAAGATCTGGTCGCCCAAATATGGTAATTCCGTGAGCCCTAGGAGCAGGAAAACAAAGAATAGGCTTTCCTAAAGTGCGAACCTGCCTTTGCGGGGAAACCAAAACCAAACCGGACAGGTCGCTCTTTTTTAACCATTTTTTAACCCGTTCTTCGGTGCTTTTTTTGCTCGTAATACCAATCAGCGATGCACTAACACGTTTTTCATCACTGGCCAAAGCAATGTCTTGTACCCCCGATATTCCCCCCTCTTCGAAAAACAGTTCTTGCACTTGGCGAGCTGCAGCTTCCAAACGGGGAGCAAGCAACGCGCAGCCTTGGAACTGAGTCAATTCGTGACTGGCGCGTTTTCTATATCCTAACTGGGAACCTTCCCGATGAAGCGTTACCCTCTGCCGATATTTCCAATCAGGTGGCGCATGTACTATCGGGCGGATCGGAATTTCACCGGGAACAAAACCGCCCAGTCGTTCAAACGCTTCCTGAAAAATCTTTTGCTTCGTCCTTCTTTGCTCTCCAATTTCTAGATGCCCCCACGAACACCCTCCACAGCTAGAAGAACTAGGACAGTCGAGTTCACGCCGCCAATCTGACTGCTCGACAACACGAATTGGCCGTCCTCGGCATAGCCGCTCTTTAATCTCTAGCATCTCTACTTCTACTAGCTCTCCTTGAGCCGTCCCCGGAACAAAAACAGCTTTTTCTCCCCACCGACCCACCCCTTCTCCACCGGCTGCCAAGGAGTCAATGCGAATAAGAATTCGGTTCATCAGCCTTTTTTAACATTAAGGACGAATAAAGTCCCTACGTGATTCCCATTGGTAAACAAAAGGGTTTCTACTAATCTTTTCCGTCCGATGCTCTTTTCCAGGTTTGAATCTTTGATCGCGCCCGGTCACTTTTTTGGGTATGGTTATTTGCAGCCACGCTTCGATTCCTCCCATCGAAACTTCTAGAGTGGAAGTGTCTTTTTCTTCTAAAAATCCAAAATCTGCTTTGTTTCGAGGAAGCCCCATTTCCATGTTTCCTTCCTGATCAACTTCTCCTTTAAGAGCGCCAGCATAAACATTAACCACCTCCCCCAATGCGTCGGCGAGATCATTGTCCTCTAAAGGAGCCTCTTCTTCCTCCATTTGCAACATCATCTTGGCTAATTTCTGTCCACCCTCTTTGGTAGTTATAATTGCTAGCTCAATGCAGCCACACAACTTGGGCAATGCTAAATCAATGCAAAAACCCAGCAGCCCCTCAGGAAGGTACTTTTCTGTTCTTTCGAATTTGGTGCACTCTGTGCTCAGGCAGGAAAGCGATACATTCATCCATATGGACCTGCTTACCGACTGCAGATGACCCATCGAGATTTCACTCATATTTCCTCCAGATTACACAAAAAGGAGACTGCTCCAAATATTTACCTGCACTCGTGTCCTTCTCAAGAAATTCATCACCCAAACATCTGCAGCAACCATGCCCTGCTCTTTGCGTTCTGAAATTCCATTGCTGCTGAACAATGACCGCAAAACTGAATTTTTCCGGCGCTGATTTCCATTTCAGCCACAAAATTAGCGCCTGAATGGAATAAAGAATTTTTCTCTACCGGTGCACAAAGCACCCAGTTAGCAGTTATTACCCTGGACGATAGCTATCCATGAATAGCATGCAAAAGGTTAAATTGTTCTCGTATTGCCGCTTGCGCACGACCAGCATTGCGAGCTAAACTAATGGGCTTTTTATTGGAGATAGGAGAAATTCATGCGGGTAATTAATTTTAGTGCCGGTCCTTCTGCTATTCCTCTTCCTGCCCTGGAACAAGCTCGCGAGGAGCTTACCGATTTTTCCCATACGGGAATGTCAATCATGGAACAAAGCCACCGAGCTAAAGACTATGAAGGGGTACATAATGAGGCAATAGCCCTTATTTGCGAACTCCTGTCTGTTCCCGAAACTCACCAGGTACTTTTCATGCAGGGAGGTGCTCATTTACAGTTTTGTACTGTGCCTCTATGCTTTCTTTCTAAAGAACGAAGCGCAGACTACATTATTACCGATCATTGGTCGCAGCGCGCGTTAGAAGAAGCCCAAGCCGTAGGAAGAGCGCGCGTTGCCTGCACTACCGAGGAACCAGGAAAGTTTTTCAGGCGCATTCCCCAAGTAGAAGAAATTAATCTCGACCCTCACGCAGCTTACGTGCACATTACTACCAATAACACTCTTTATGGCACGCAATGGAAATCTTTTCCCTCAGTCGGTGAGCTTCCATTGGTTGCTGATATGAGCTCTGACTTTCTTTCCCAAAAAACCGATGTATCTAAATTAGCGCTGGGTTATGCGGGAGCCCAAAAAAACCTAGGTCCTTCGGGGGTAGTAGTAGTGTTAATTCGCAAAGATTTTATGGAACGCTTTGAACGCCAAGACCTTCCAAAATCTTTAAAGTATTCTACCTATGCAAAACATAATTCCTTATGGAATACCCCTCCAACCTTTACTATTTATATGATACGCAATGTGCTTAAATGGGTAAAAGAAATTGGAGGCCTAGCGCAATTGGAAGCATGGAATTTAGAAAAAGCCAGATTAATTTATAATTGTCTTGACCAGAATTCATGCTTTTATAATGCCACTGCCGCGAAAGAATGCCGTTCGAATATGAACGTAGTGTTTCGCCTACCAACTCCAGAACTAGACGCTGCATTTATTAGCCAAGCCAAAGAAAAAGGAATGGTGGGCCTAAAAGGGCATCGTCTTACCGGAGGAATACGGGCATCTATTTACAATGCGGTCTCGATCAAAGATGTCCAAACTCTTTGTGACTTCATGAATACTTTCGCCAAAACCAAGGGATAGAGCGTCACTTTTCGCCAGCAAACCTTGCCATCATGGGTAACGATACTACTGTTTGAGCAGGTCCATGAAGCAAGCTGCAAAAGACTGCGGCTTCTCGGCGCTGCCTTAGGCAAGCCGCTGGGCGAAAGGTGAAAAAAATGAAATGCGGTTCCCCGATTCGGGCTCTGGGGTCCGGATTGGCAGCAGGTGCTATTGGCTCTCTAGTGCAAAACTGGTTCTTTTCCGCTACCGCGAAAGTCGCTCCGGCAACGCCAAAAGAGGTTTTTCACCCGCCAGAGCCGGAACAGGAAAGCGAATGGGCCACGCAAACGGTGGCACGGCGCACAATTGAGGGGCTCCTCAAGCGTGGGCCTATTAAGGACAAGCAATTTGCTGGCCAAATTGTCCACTATGGATTTGGCGCTTGTTGGGGAGGAGTATATGGATTGCTAGCCGCCTCATCACCAGCTATAAAGCGGCTCACTGGCGCCCTGGGATTTGGAATGAGCGTTTGGATGATCAGCGACAATTTGCTCCTTCCCGCCTTTAGGCTATCCGCATGGCCCCAGGCATACCCTGCAAAGAGTCACGCCTACGCCATCGCCGCTCATCTTGCTTTTGGCCTGGTAGTGTGGAGTGCATTTACGGCACTTTATCGTCGTGATTGAGCAAATTGAGAATTCATCCTCAGTTCGTTGGGCGTTTGTTTACTCTCCTGATTACTCAATGGATTTAGAAAGCGTCGAAGAATCTGTTGCTCGGTATACCCTTTTTCCTGAGCTCGGCTAGGTACTCGCAACAACAGATTAATCTTCCCGGCTTCGGGTATCTGAATGTTCACCGTCGGTTCCACGGAAAAGCTGGGAAGATTGTGTCGCTGCGCGGCCATATCCATATATTGCCGGGCTCTGGCCATAATAGGCTCACAGACTTCACTAGCAGCGGTGAGCAATCGCTGCTCAGCCGAAATCCAATCCATCAAACTATCGAGCGGAACTACAATTAAATGGAGTACAAATTCATCGGTAAACGTTTCGTTAGTAACCTGTACCGTCAAAAAAATGCTATTGGGAATAACTACCGCCCGCCCGGTTCTCCGATGACCTGGTCCAATTTCTAAGATCGTAGTGGTGAGAATTCCCATATCCACCACGTCGCCGCGAATGTTAGCGAGTTCAATGCGATCTCCAATAGAAAAGCTTCCCGAGGTGGCTCTCAGCACCGCGCCGCTAACACAAAGAATTAGCTCCTTAGTTGCGAGCACCACTGCCGCCGCAATGGCCACAACCGATAGGGCTAGGGTGCGTAATTCCGATCCCCAAATAATGACCAGTCCTACCAGCAGTTGCAGCAAGGACAGCCAACGAATGTACACCGTCCAGCGAATTTGTATTTGCTCGTCTACCCATTTTGTACGGCGAACAAAGCGCAGCGCCACAATTCGAAGCAACACTACCGAGACCACCAGAAACCCTGACCCAAGCAAATTGCCTAAAATCGTGCGTTCGTTGAAGAGCTGCGTTAGAATCTGCATGTTTCGCTGGACACCTCTAAAATTGTAGCGGCATTTTGCCAGACCCAACTAGCATAGTAAACAACCTGACAGCTCTAAGCAAAGAAGGCATTATTGGCATTGGCTAATACTTTGTCGGTCCGTATACTTAGGTTTCTTATTAGCCCATGATCTACAGTTTGATCTACCCTGGAGGTTCTAATGAAAAAAACTTGCTTAATTCCAATAGTAATTCTTTCTCTTTCCCTTTTCTCTAACGCTCAAGGCGCCAGCACCAAATTGAACCAAACGGCTGGAACACCGAAGGCTAATAATGCTCGCTCGGAAGCAAATCTTGTAGTTTACTATTCACTTACTGAAAATACCGATCTGGCGGCGAAGACCCTGGCAGAGGTACTGGGAGCAGACATTGTTCGTTTGAATGACACACAAAAACTGGATATGAAGAAAATTTACAACACTAGCGAGTATGCCAAAATTAAGAATAATATTTGGCCAATTACTTATTCAAAGATAGATTTCACCAAGTATAACCGAATTTTTATTGGAGGGCCGATTTGGCATGGTGACGCCGCACCTCAACTCAATTCCTTTATAAAAAAAGCTGATTTCAACGGAAAAACAGTAGTTGTGTTTTTTACCATGGGAGGCTCTGGAGCTGACTACGCTATTGGCAACATTTCTTTAAAAATCAAGGACAAGGGCGGCAAAGTTGCTTCCTCCTTTTCTATAGCTTGCAATGGAAAAACTCACAAAGCCATTAGCGAGGAAGCTCGCCAAATTGCCGCCAAGTATAAGTTATAATTTCCCTTTACTAGTCGTCAATTACAATTGGAGAACCTTCCAATATCGACAAATAATCGGCCAGTGTTCCCCTGGAAAGGCAACACTCGATAATTGTTTTGCCTACCGCATCTAACTCGTCGCAATAATACTGCTGTAATTCGCGATGAAAGAAGTCTTCTAAGATACGTGCCCCGGCATCATAAGCTTCGTTTCCAACTTCCGGTTGTTTATTAACCGAGAAAAATCCATCGTCCAATTCATGCCCTTCTACCACCATACGCCGGATAGCATACCCCAATAGCGAGCAACGCGCCGCTTTCACATGATCGGCATGGAACCAAACCCCGCCGCGCCGGGCTACGTACTCGCGCATAATCCATTGGGGAGAAAAACCTACTTTCCAGGCACCAACATGCTGGTTAGGACACAAAACATATTTGACCTTAGGGGTAGCAATAATTTGACGCAAAAGAAGATTTGCTTGAGTGACCAAGCGACCGGTTGCAAACGGCCAATAAGAGCCTACCCCTTCGGACCCCATATGTTCTGAGTCATTAATGCTGGGATTATCGTGTCCGCGAGGCGCTACTAATCGCCATAACCAAGCCAGCGCTGGTGGAAGAATATGCAAAAACCCAATGATTCCATAGGTCGGCTGCTGGATAGTACACGGTGGAGTGCGAACTCCAAAACTGCGAACATCAATTGATACTGGGCGATTAACCACCTTAGGAACAATACTGCGAGGAATAATGACCCGGGGATTGGGACAACGTTTCCCTGGAGAATCCTCAATATGATCCCAGAGTAATGCGGTACTACCTGGCTGCGCATCAATGTTCAGAAAAACCAGTGGTAGTTTGGGATGAATAGTCAACGACTCAATATCAGGATCAGTTCCATAGGTAAGAATGTGATTAACACGCACAAACCAAGCGGTTTCAGCATCGGCAATGGCTAGCTTTCCATTAGATTTTTGCAATGAAGGGGCGCAAGAGGCCATGTCATCACTTATTGGCCTTAGCTCACAACCAGTAGGAAGAGTAATATGATGTTGCTCACCGGAAATAACATTGGTTCCCAAAAGTATGCTGCCGTCAGATTCCCGGTGAACATGCTCTAGCAACTCGCTTTTTCCGCTTCCACTAGCTCCTTCGTGCATTATACTGATGCGATTTTCGTAAGGAGTTATTACTTCTACCGCCGAACAATGCGCAGTTATCCATCCCTCTTGTTCGCCAATATTAAGTAATACCCCATAAATGCCTTTTTTAGCACTAGGCCCAGGATAAAGATTAAAGCTAAAAACCTCATGAAGATCTTTTTTGCGTGAATGTACCACTACCTGCTTGCCATCAAAATGAGTATGGCGAAAGGGCGGAGCTACATAGAGTATGGCTCGGGGAGAAAAGGAAGAGGGAAGCTTGCTAATTGGTATTAAGCCTTGCAGCAAAGACAAGCTCAGGGCAAAGAACGATGCGTTAGCCGGCAAAATCGCTAGGGCGTGAATATCGGAAAAATCTCCACCCGCGGAAAAAGCGAACATTGCTAGTTTTTGCCGGGAAAGCCAATCAATAGTTTCTTTGCGAACTACATCAAATTGGTAACCGAAACGATCGGCAAACCGCGGCTTGTCACTAGGCAGTTCATCCCCAATAAACATACAATCGGGATCGCGCCGGCGCATATATGAGTCGGGATAGTTGACCGCAATGCCATTGCGTGTTCGACACACCCGAGCTTCAGTGATTAACCCATTCGGGGGAATTTCGTAGGCCACCTCGTGCCATCCGGATTGAGCGTCTTCACAAGATAGCTCGAAAAGTAATTCTACGCTTTCTCCCAATATGAGCTCGGGACACGAACAGAGCATCTCCTCCACATCGTGGGGAACAGCAAATGGAAGCAATCTAGCGTTGTCAGTCATGACTGGGCAAACTCCTGAATGAAAAACCAAGTTCAGGTTGTATCAAAGGTGGAGTTCCAGGGGTAGAGAAAGATAAGACCCGACTCTCATCCTGGTCAAAAGAAACGATTTAGAGAAAACTTGGCGGTATGGCAGGAGTTTGCAACCGCCTCTATAGTGTTTCGCCGACCGTATGAGACAATCCTTTACGCAACACTAGCTCTTTCGATAGGATAAGGAAACTCCCGTGCTGGTAATGAACGCCACTCGAGCCATTTTGAAGAAGGTTTTGTCTTCCTGGCAGGTAGAAATGGCGCTTCGGCAAATAGAAGTCGAGGCCAAGGCACTAGCGAAAGACTTGATTCCCCTACCCATATTTGAACTACTGAAGCTAAAAAGCCTTGATCCTTTTGTTCCCCGGGCCAGCACATTTTCCCATCGCACCAGCGGCAAGCATTTTTTGGTGCTGGCGGAATCTCCCATGGGGTTTGTAGGCGGGCAACGCTCCGCAAATATTGCCCTACAATTGCTAGATCGCTCTCATCGAGTAACTTATGTCCACCGAATACAGAACACTCGTTCTCTTCCTTTTCATAATCAGTTAGCCCACGCCAGTCTCACCCATCTAAGTTTTGCGAACTTCAGTTGCCGTTCGTTTGCCTTAGAACGCGAGGCCAGAGAAAAGATTGTAGTATTATGCGAACTTCCTTTGCCTGAATACCGTTCCTGCGCCAGATTTCTGCAAGAAAGAGGAGCTCACACTGTGTACGATTGTGTAGAAAACTGGCCACGCATTGCTCCTTATTGGTATTCGGCAAGAACCGAGGATAAATTGTTAGAAGAGTCAAACATAGTTTTGGCCTCATCGCTCATTCTTGGAGACGCGCTGCAAAGCCGCTCGCGGCGCCCGGTTCATGTTCTTCCCAACGCAGTAGATACGCGGCTATTTACTCGCTACCGCCAGTATTCTCGCCCGCCGGAATTTCCAGAAGACAAAAAAATCTTTCTGTATGTGGGAACCCTGCACAACGAATCCCTCAATTGGAGCTTCTTAGTGTCGCTTGCCAGAGCTCGTCCCGATGCGATGGTGGTAGCAGGCGGAATATGCGATCATTCTTTAGTCGATCCTCCCCCCAACTTGCTGTTCCTGGGATTGCGACCGCATAGCGAAATTCCTTCGCTGGTCGCCCATGCTAACGTGTGCCTACTTCCCTTCCTGACTAATCGTTTGCGTTGGGAGTTTTGTCCTTTGCGTATCTACGAACACGTAGCCATGGGAAAACCAGTAGTGGCTTCGGACACTCCTCATCTTCGCGGCTTCCCTAATGTTTTTTTGGCTAAAAACACCGCTGAATTCATAAAAAATGTGCAAATCGCCGAGTCCTGTGTAGTAGACGAAAAAGAAGTGAGGAGTTTTGCATACCGGAACAGTTGGAAAGAAAGAATGCGCCAACTAGAACATCTTTTAGAAATCGAAAAGGGTGCCCAACCGTACACTTCTCAACGTCGGCAAAACCTGTAAGAGTAGAAAGAATATGAGTAGACATTACTTTCAGGTTTAATCCTGATAGTTTTTGCGATAGAACCGCCGAGCGATGATTTCTGAACTTCTCCTACAACGAGACGTACTTTCAACTCTTGTCGAAAAGGACTTTAAGTCTCGCTACAAAGCCAAGGCCTTGGGTCGATTGTGGTCAGTAGCCGATCCCTTGGTAATGATGGTGGTATACACTATTGTTTTCGTTCATGTTTTTAAGGTGGGGCAACCTTTTTTTCCCATTTTTCTGCTGTTGGGACTAACCCCTTACCGTTTTTTTTCAAATTGTGCTAACGGAGCAGCATCGGCGGTCAGCGACAATGTTCAGCTAGTAAAAAAAGTTTCCTTCCCCCGAATTTTGCTTCCGATAGCAGTAGTTTTTTCTCACGTCCGCCATTTTTTTATTGAGTTCGCCCTTATTGGGTTGCTTTTTGTTTACTTTCACGAAGCCTTTCATTTCAGCATTCATCTTCTGTGGCTGCCACTGATTTTCGTCGTTCAGCTTATTTGCGTTTTAGGAGTCTCACTCATCGTTTCTGCGCTAAATGTCCGTTATCGCGACACCCAATACGTTCTTAGCAGTAGTCTGCTAGTTCTTACCTGGTTAACTCCCAATTTTTACAAGTTCGCCGACGTACCCCCGTATCTGAGAAAAGTTTTAATGTGGAATCCTCTAGCAGGAGTCATCGAAGGCTATCGCTCGGTATTGCTCAATGGTTGTAGACCGAGCGCTATGCTTTTGGGAGCGGGAACAATCTCCGCGGTAATTATATTGGGAATTGGTTTGCTAATCTTTAAGCGCTTTGAGAATGCCTTTGCCGACTATGTCTAGCCCAGCCAGCTCCAAGGCTACTACCCATACAAGTATTGCGCAATGCGATTCCCCAGTAGTTATTGAGGCTCGCGGGGTAGGAAAGAAATACGAACTGCAACGACATCGCACTATTCTCCTACGCGACACTGCCAAGCTGGCGTTGGGATTACAAAAGCCCGAGAAAGAGGTGTTCTGGGCATTGCGCAATGTCAGTTTTACTATCCACAAGGGAGAAACTTTCGCCATTGTGGGCGCCAATGGGGCAGGAAAGAGCACTCTGCTTTCGCTGATTGCCAAAACGGCCACTCCTACCACGGGAAGCATTCGAGTAAATGGCCGGGTATCAGCATTGCTAGAGCTAGGAGCAGGTTTTCATCCCGATTTCACCGGCAGAGAAAACATATACATTAACGGTAGTATAATGGGGCTCACCCGCAAACAAATCGACGAGCGCATTGACGAAATCATTGATTTTAGCGAACTGGGGCAATTTATTGATGAGCCTACGCGCAACTATTCTTCGGGAATGCTCGCTCGATTAGGTTTTTCGGTGGCTACTGCGGTTGACCCGGACATACTCATAGTTGATGAAGTGCTAGCAGTTGGAGACCAATCATTTCAAGAGAAGTCCCTCCAGAAAATCAATGAATTTCAGCGCCGAGGGTGCACGATTGTTTTCGTTTCCCATTCATTGGAAACAGTAAAGCAGACCTGTAAGCGGGCTTTACTTTTGGCTCACGGTCAATTGTTAATGATTGGAGAAGCCAAACAAGTAGCCGGCAACTACTTACAGCGCGTCGAGCAACATCAGTTGGAAGCCACTCTTTCTCCTTATGAAAAAGAGCGCATTCCATTTTGGAAACGCTTAGTAGCGCTCTTGGCATTAATGACGCTCTGCGGTGGATTAGCTGCTGCTGGTGCTAAATTTGTTTTCTCTAAGGAAATGCCCGCCTCGCTACCAGGTGGAGCGCTGAAGGCCATTCATAAAAAGAACTAAGCATGCCCTAACCGACCAAGCACCGAAGCAACAAAGTCAGCCAGTCAAGGAGTTATTTTTGACACCGCCTAGTACTGCAACAAAGAAAACACTTTGCTGTTTCCCAGTTTAGCCCGCCCCTGCAGAAACATAAGCTCCACAATAAAAGCGTATTCCAAAACACTGGCCCCCTGACGAGACACTAATCGTCCTACCGCTTCTGCAGTCCCCCCGGTAGCAAGAAGATCGTCCACTACCACTACTTGATCTCCAGGGCTAACTCCGTCTACATGCATTTCCAACGAATCGGAGCCGTACTCCAGCTCGTATTCCTCACGAACACACTTCCAAGGAAGTTTGCCTGGCTTGCGCACAATTATCAAACCTGCCCCAAGAGCATAGGCAAGTGGAGCTCCGAAAAGAAACCCGCGTGATTCAATAGCAACTACATTTTTGATTTCTCGCCCCCGGTAGCGTTCCACCAGTGAGTTTACTACCTCATTAAAACCTTCGGGGTTGGTCAACACTGGGGTTAAGTCTTTAAAAACAATGCCCTTTTTGGGAAAATCAGGCACGTCACGGATAAGGTTTCGTATAGTTTGGCTCATGGCTCGCGAGCTTACAACAACTTGAATAATAAGCAAGTACTCCCAAATCAAAAAAAGTGCCTACTCCCTAAGGCAGCAGACACTTTTTACCCTGCTTTGCCTTTGTTCCGATCATCTATTTGAACTTATGCACAATTGGCTGGTAACCTTTTTTTCCAAACAATGAGACTTGCCACAATGGCAACTACTCTTCAATCAATTGTCAATGGTTTTCACTCCTAAAGGCAGGCGTGACTTGGCAGTTCGCCTTTCCAAATCATAGAGCTTGCCATATTTAACCAAGTCATAAAATCCGCTAAGAAGCGCAAAAAGCGCACCCTGATAGCCATCTAATATTCCCAATTGCAGAATGTAGCGTTTAAAAAAACTCCATGGCAGCCGGAATAACGCAGTTTTTGAAAATCGTATGCCTAGATTATATTTCTCGTTGGCTGCTGCGTCGGTATATTTGTTAAGCTTATCAATATACTCGTGCAGAGAAGAGTAGGTATAATGGACTATTGGTGTAGACAATCGAGCAATTTTGCCACTTACTGTTACCCCCTCGTGAACAGCTTTTTTTGAAAATTCTCCTTTTTCTCGTCGAAATAGCCGTATATGAAACTCGTTCTGAAAACCACCATAGCGAACGCGCCTGCCAAAAAGCCAAGTCTCAAAGCAAATAGAATAAGCGTCTATTTCACTATTAATTAGAGCATTAGGTATGGCGTTTTGTAGCTTCTGAGAACAACGTTCATCAGCATCTAAAGAGAGAATCCACTCCCCACTTGCCTGTGATAAAGCAAAAGCTTTCTGGAGCCCGTATCCTTGCCATTCGTGCAACAGTACTTTGGCTCCTGCTGCGGAGGCAATTTCTCGGGTTCTATCGGTGCTTCCTGAGTCCACCACAATTATTTCATCCGCAAAGGAAACCGAGGCTAGACAGTCCGGCAGATCATGTTCTTCATTGCGAGCGATAATAATTACCGATAACTTTGGTGACATAGTCTTTAGCCGAAAGCCAGATAGGCAAAAAGTGGCTATTTAGCCTGGTTTCACTTCCACTTTCGCTCTCCCCATACCATCTTCTGGGTCTGATTTCGGAGGTTCACTTTCACTTAAAGCCAAAATTGGCCCACGCATAATAGCAACCATGAGCACTCCTGGTACCGCCACGATTATCGAATATATAAAAAACCATGGCCAACCAATGCTTTCGGAAAGAACACCCGAAAGGGGACTAACATATATGCGCCCAACCACCGCGAAAGCGGAAAGCAAAGCATAATGGGTAGCGGTGAATTGCCGACTACACAGACTCATCAATAGTCCCACGAAGGCCGCGGTTCCCATACCCCCGGTAATGTTTTCCCCTCCAATCACAGTTAACAATAGCCAATCTAAAGAAGCTGGTTCCTTAAGAGAAATCAATATCCAATCAAACGCCGGTACCGTTACCGCTCCCCATGCCCCTTTTCCGTATAAAGCCAAAGCCAAAAAACCACCATTGGAAACTAATTGCAAAACCCCGAAAATCAATAATGAACGAAACAGTTTTAGGCGCAGCATTATAATTCCGCCTACAAAGGCGCCTAAAATAGTCAACCATAGTCCAATAATTTTATTGGCTATACCTACTTCCGCCTGGGTAAAACCAACCCCTTTTATCAAAAACGGAGTGGTAAGACTTCCCGCAAAAGCATCTCCCAATTTGTAAAGAATTATCAATACTAAAAAAGAAATCGCCCCACTTTTAGCAAAGTAACTAGAAAGTGATTTATTAAGAGTTTCAAATTTAGCTAATTTGGCTGCAAACCAAGCAAGCGGCAAAGCTACGCCTATCTCCGCTATCACAAACAAAAGCTGTATCCATTTATTTTTATCATCAGGATTCAATCCGCCAATTATTAAAGCATTTTTAGCCAAAAAATAGCCAACTACTACTGCAATAATCATGGCTATAAATCCCAGCAGCTCAAATTTCCACCTGCTAACCACTGCCTTAAAAGCACTATTCACCTTCGGCGCCAAGGTAAAGGAACCCACCGCCATGAATACCATAAGCAAAGCCATGAATCGGTATACTTGCGGCCAACCATTCCACTGTTCTGCCCAAACAAATGCCAATCCGCCGGAAACAATCATGGCCAGACGATAACCGAGCACGTGAAGAGAAGCACCTAAACCTCTTTCTTCTTCATTGGTTAATAGGTCGGTACGATAGGCATCGATAACAATGTCTTGCGATGCTGAAAAAAAGGCTACTGCCAGGGCAAGAATAGAAAACATCTTCAGATTCATCTGGGGCGACACCCCGGACATAAGTAGCAAAACTACCGCCAAAGCTAGTTGGGTGACTACCATCCACCCTCTCCGACGGCCAAGCCAGGGAGGCTCAAAGCGATCCATTAAGGGCGCCCACAAAAACTTCATGCTGTAAGGCAATCCCACTAAACCCAAAAAACCAATGGTCGCCAAATCCAGCCCATCAGTTGTCAGCCATGCTTGCATGGCCTGCCCTGCCAATGCCAAAGGTAGACCAGAAGAAAATCCTATAAAAATACAGACTACCATCCGGCGACTAATAATTGCTGATAACGAGATTTTCCATTTATTGTCGGCCATTTTTATACCCTAGCTACTTATTCGTCGAAGATTTAGTTATCCCAAACCAAAGGACAGTCCGCAACCAAATCTTTGGCCCTCGCTCCCCAGGTTGCTGTATTCCTGGTATGGCGAATTCATTGCCAGGTAATCTTTGGCCAATGCACAAAACAGAGGGCGACAATATAAGCCTTATTGCCACCCATAAATGCAGCTTTGCTTACTAGGAAGCTACTTTTTTTTCCGTACGCGCAGCATCGCTA